>NZ_JBHVXB010000003.1:0-4650 GCF_042881905.1 Leifsonia sp. NPDC058248 | reverse complement strand
GCACGCGCCCCCCCCACCCGGCCCGCGGTTTGGGGGGGGCGGGCGGCGGGGGCGCGGGCCCCGGGGGGGCCCCCGGGGGGGGCCCCCCGGCCCCGGGGCGGGCCCCCCACCTCTGCTGCGAGCTCATTCGCCATAGGTCTGCTTGTTCTGCTCGAGCAGCGTGTTCGCCTTGGCGACCGCGTCGTCGAGTGCCTGCTTCGGCGACTTCTTGCCGGTGATCGCCTCGTTGACCGCGGTCGTGACCGTGGCGGTCACGCTCGTGATGCCGGGAGCGGACGTCTCGTAGTGGGCGTACGGCAGCTCGTCGAGGAACGGCTTGAGGTTCGGGTATTTCTTCACCAGGGCCGGGTCGTCGCGCACGGTGTTGCTGGCGGGGAGCTCTCCGGTCTCGGGCCAGCCGGCCGAGTTGTCGTTCATCCATTTCACGAACGTGGCGGCGGCCGCGGTCTTGTTCTTGTCCTGGCCCTTGTTGTTCATGAACATCCAGTGGGTGGAACTCGACCACACAGCCTTCTCGGTGCCGATCTGCGGAACGGCCGTGGCCGTCCAGTTCAGCTTGCCGAACGCGGTGTTCGTGGTCTGCCACACACCGTTCCAGTTGAAGGCGGTCTTACCCGCGATGAGCGCGTTGATGTTGCCGTCCTGCGCGACATTGGCGGGGCTGTAGCCCTGCTTGATCAGGTCGGTCATGTGGGTGAGCGCCTGCACACCGGCGTCCGAGTTGAACGTCGCCTTGGTGACGTCGCTGTTGAAGAGGTCGCCGCCGAACTGCCAGAGCAGCGACTGGAACTCGAACGTGCCGGTGAAGACGTAGCCGTCGACCCACTCGCCCTGGACTCCGGCGGTCTTCAGCTTGGCGAGCGCGGCCAGGTAGCTCGCCTTGTCGGCGGGAATGGTCGACGGGTCGACGCCGGCCTTCTGGAGCACGTCCTTGTTCACGTAGAGGCCCAGCGGGGTGACGCTCCACGGGATGCCGTACTGGGCGCCCTTGTAGGCCCCGGCCTTCATGAGACCCTCCGGGAAGTCGGCTGCGCTGTAGCCGAGCGATTTGACGATGGCGTCGCTCTTGAGGAGCAGGCCCTGGGCCGCGTAGGTGGCGATGTCGTCGCCGTGGGCGACCGCCACATCCGGGCCCTTGCCTGCCTTGACCGCGAGCGGCATCTTCTTGGCGAGGTCCGCCCACTCCATGGGCACGTCTTTGACGACGATGTTCTTGTGCTCGGAGTTGAACTTCTCGACGAGCTTCGGCACGAGCACCGGTGCGGCGCCGCCCGTCCAGCCATTCCAGAACGTGACGGTGACCTGCGGGCCTGTGTAGTCGCCGCCGGTCACCTCGCCGCCGGTACCGCCCGAGCTGCCGCACGCGCTGAGCGCGAGGCCGACGCCCACAGCCACGGCGGCGGCCACGAGCCGCCCTGCAGATCGTTTCTTCATGTGATTCTCTCCCTTGAGTGCCCTTGAACGGCCGTAAACGGCTCGCGCGGATCGTGAGTGACTCGCGCAGATCGCAGATCGAGCGCCGCGCTCCCGCTAAATTACAGCGCTAGAAATTTGCTGTCAACCCGGCAGCCGGGAGAGAATCACCGGGCGGGCTCACGGACAGTAGAGTTCTCGGTACGAGAGGAGTCGCCATGGCCGGTGTCCGGTTGCAGGATGTCGCCGAGCTGGCCGGCGTCTCGATGAAGACCGTCTCCAACGTGGTGCACGACTACCAGCATGTCAGCCCCCGGATGCGCGAGCGGGTGCAGCGCGCGATCGACGAGCTCGGCTACCGGCCCAACATGCTGGGCCGCCGCCTCGCCACCGGCCGCACCGGACTGCTCGCCCTCGCGTTCGCCGACGTGACCCTCCCTTACTTCGCCGAGCTGGCGCGCCGCGTGTCCGATCTGGCCGAAGAACAGGGCTACCGGGTGCTCCTCGAGCAGACCGACGGCACCCTCGAAGGCGAACGCGCCGTCGTCTCCAGCAGCGAGGCCGGGCTGGTCGACGGCGTGATCTTCCAGCCCAGCGTGATGAGCTCGGCCGAGCTCGCCCAGACCCGCACCGACATCCCGATGGTCATCCTGGGCGAGGGCGCCGCCCCGCTCAGCATCGACCGCGTGATGATCGACAACGTGGCGGCCGCCCGCGAGGCGACGGGGCACCTCCTCGCTCTCGGCCGGCGGCGGATCGCCTTCGCCGGTCACGAACAGGTGCACTTCTCCCGCACCTCCGAGCTGCGCATCGCCGGCTACCAGGCGGCGCTCGAAGACGCAGGCCTCGCGGCGGACCCCGGGTTGCTCATCCCGACCCTGGCGATCTCGCCGATCGACGCAGCCACGGCCGTCGGCGCCGCGCTCGACGCAGGGCTGGAGGTCGACGCGATCATGTGCCGTGACGACCTGGCCGCCATCGGCGCCTTGCGCGCACTTCAAGAGCGCGGGCTGCGCGTGCCCGGCGATGTCGCGATCACCGGATGGGACAACACGATGATGACAGCGGTCACCTTCCCGAGCATCACCACCATCGCTCCCGACCTGACCGCCCTCGCGTCGCGTGCGCTCGGCATGCTGCAGGAGCGGATCGACGGCCTGACGGCCATGGGGCGGCATGAGCTCGTCGGCTTCGAGCTCGTGACCCGCGAGAGTGCGCCGGCGGTCTGAGTCTCCCGGCCCACGAACCGGGTGAGACGCGGGGAACGCCGGTCTGCGGGAGCGGCTTCGGACCCGTTTTGATTCGGCGTTTTACAGCGCTGCATTTGTAGGGCACGATAGTCGTCATGATCTTCGACGCGGCCAGCACGTTTGACGGAACCTATCCCCGCCCTCAGCTCGTGCGCGAGCAGTGGTGCGACCTGGCCGGCGAATGGGCGTTCGCGCACGACGACGAGGATGCCGGCGTGCGCGAGTCCTGGTTCGCGGGCTCGAAGGCCGGCACCGACGGCGACCCGTTCGCTCGCACCATCGTCGTGCCGTTCCCGCCCGAGTCGCCGGCCTCCGGAATCGGCGACCCGACGTTCCACCCGGTCGTGTGGTACCGGCGAACCATCCGCCAGGCCGACCTCGAAGCGGCCGGACACGGATCGACGAAGCGGCTGATCCTGCACTTCGGCGCCGTGGACTATCGCGCTTCCGTCTGGGTCGGCGGCCGGCTGGCCGGCACGCACGAAGGCGGCGGCTCGCCGTTCGCGCTCGACATCACCGAGCTGGTCGGCCGCGGCGTGGACGCCGTCGTCGCGCACGACACGGTGACCTCGATCGTGGTGCGCGCCGAGGACGACCCGTCCGACCTGTCCCAGCCGCGCGGCAAGCAGGACTGGCAGCTGGAACCGCACGTGATCTGGTACCACCGCACCACCGGGATCTGGCAGCCGGTCTGGCTCGAGGCGGTCCCGCCGGTCGCGATCGAGCAGCTCCACTGGACGCCGAACGTGCTGGACGCGACCGTGAGCGCCCGAATCGCCCTCAGCCGGCCGGCACCGGATGGCACAGAGCTGTCGATCGCGCTGGCGTTCGAGGGCGAGACTCTCGGGTCGGTTCGCGTGCCGGCGACAGGCCGCTCGGTCGAGGTGACGGTTCCTCTCCCGGTGCAGCGAAACGGTCAGGCGTACGAGCAGCTGCTCTGGTCGCCCGAGCATCCGCGGCTCATCGACGCCCGGGTGACCCTCGGCGACGACACGGTGCTCTCATACCTCGGGCTGCGTTCGGCCGGTGTCGCCGGCGGCCGCTTCCTCCTCAACGACCGGCCGTACTACGTGCGCTCGGTGCTCAATCAGGGCTACTGGCCCGAGTCGCACCTGGCCGCGCCCTCGGTCGACGGTCTGCGTGCGGAGGCCCAGCTCATCAAGGACCTCGGCTTCAACGCCGCCCGCCTCCACCAGAAATACGAGGACCCGCGCTTCCTCTTCTTCGCCGACACCCTCGGCCTGCTCATCTGGGGAGAGTCCCCCGCCGCCTACGAGTTCACGCCCGCCGCCGTCACGCGCACCATGCGCGAGTGGACAGCCATCGTCGACCGCGACTACTCGCATCCATCGATCGTCACGTGGGTGCCGATCAACGAGAGCTGGGGCGTGCAGCACCTCGCGCACGACGCCCGGATGCGCGACTATGCGGCCGCGCTCGTGCACCTGACGAAGGCCCTCGACCCCACCCGCCCGGTGATCTCGAACGACGGCTGGGAGCACGTGGACTCGGACATCCTGTCGGTGCACGACTACGAGGCGTCCGCCCCCGTCGTCGCGGCGCGCTACGGATCGCCCGAGGCGGTCGGCCGACTGTTCGAGGGACTCGGCCCAGCGGGGCGCCGGATGCTCGTAGCGGGCACGCGCGACCTGAACGCTCCCGTGATGCTCACCGAGTTCGGCGGCGTCTCGTTCGTCGACCGTGCGCACGAGGTGGACGGCGCCTGGGGCTACTCGGCGGCCTCGAGCGCCGAGGACTTCGGCCGGCGCGTCGGCGCGCTCGTGGAGGCGACGCTGGCCAGTCCGGTGCTCGCCGGCTTCTGCTACACGCAGCTGGCCGACACCGGGCAGGAGACCAACGGCCTCGTCACCGACGACCGGCGCCCCAAGATCCCGATCGAGAGCATCCGTGCGTTCATCGCGGGGCCGCACGCCTGACCCGCCGCCGCGCGCGGACTGCCGCGGCCGTCGAGTCCGGAGTTGCTGGG
>NZ_JBHVXB010000002.1:458666-477154 GCF_042881905.1 Leifsonia sp. NPDC058248 | reverse complement strand
AGTCCGGACTTGCTGGGTCGAAATCAGCGATTTCGACCCAACACGTCCGGACTCGACTGCGTCTAGGCGCCGAGGCGGCGGCCGATCGAGCCGACGACCATGTCGAGCGGCGTGCCGGAGGCGTCGCGGCGGGAACCGCCTTCGGGGAGCGCACGCGCCGCGCCGTCGGTGCCGACGGCGAGGGCCGGACCGCGGCCCGCCCACGCGAGCGCGATCGCGGTCTCGCCTTTGAGGAAGCGCTGCGATCGGACGCCGCCGGTAGCGCGGCCCTTGGCCGGGAACTCCGTGAAGTCGCTGACCTTGCCGCTTCCGGGATCCGCGCCGAGCAGCGTCTCGCCGCCCGTCGCGATGGTCACCACCACCGTCTCCTCGGTGTCGGCGGCCGGGATGCTCGTGAAGAAGACGACCCGGGCATCCGCAGCCAGGTTGATGCCGGCCATTCCGCCGGCGGAGCGTCCCTGCGGCCGCACGGCCGACGCCGGGAAGCGCAGCAGCTGCGAGTCGTTGGCCACGAACACCAGCTCGTCGGTGTCGTCGCCCTGGATGGCGCCGACGACCTCGTCGCCGGGCTTGAGCGCGATCACCTCGAACTCGGGCTTGTTCGCCCAGTCCCCGGCGGTCACACGCTTGACGACGCCCTGGCGGGTGCCGAGCGCGATGGATCGCGGGCTGTCGAGCGAGACCACGGCGAGGATCTTCTCCGTGCGGTCGGCGAGGGCGAGGTAGTCGCCCACCTTCACGCCGGCGCCGAGCTGGATCGAGTTGACCGGGACGGCAGGCAGATCGACGGGGGAGAACCGGATGAGCCGGCCCTTGCTGGTCACGGCGCCGATCTCGGTGCGCGTGGTCGAGTCGAGCTGCGAGAGGATCGCATCGTGCTTGCTGCGGCGGGCCGGCGCGGCGATACGGTCGAGGCCCCCGTCGTCGCCGGGCTGCTGGTCGACGCGCAGGATGCGCCCGGTGGTCGACAGGAGCACGCGGCAGGGGACATCCGCCACCTCGAGCACCACGGGGGTTTTGCCGCGCGCGGAGGCCGTGGCGATGGACGGCCGCGCCTCGGTGAGCAGGGTGCGGCGCGGGGTGCCGAACTTGGCGGCGACCTGCTCGAGCTCGTCCGAGACGAGCTCGTTGATGCGCACCTGGCTGCCGAGGAGGCTCTCGAGCTCGGCGATCTCCGCCTCGAGCTGCGCCTTCTCGTTCTCGAGCTCCAGGCGGGAGAACTTGGTGAGCCGGCGCAGCCGCAGTTCGAGGATGTAGTCGGCCTGCAGCGTGCTGAGGTCGAACACGTCCATCAACCGCGTACGTGCCTGGTCGGTGTCGTCGCTGGTGCGGATGACCTGGATCACCTCGTCGATGTCGACGATCGCGATGAGCAGGCCCTCGACCAGGTGCAGCCGCTCCTTGCGGCGCGCGAGCCGGAACTCCGAGCGCCGGGTGACGACCTGGATGCGGTGGGCGAGGTAGACGCTGAGCAGTTCGCGCAGGCCGAGGGTCTGCGGTCCGCCCTCGACGAGCGCGACGTTGTTGATGGAGAAGCCGTCTTCGAGCGGCGTGTGCCGGTACAGCTGTTCGAGCACGGCCTCCGGGCTGAACCCGGTCTTGATGCCGATGACGAGTCGCAGGCCGTGCTGCCGGTCGCTCAGGTCGGTGACGTCGGAGATGCCGGACAGCTTCTTGGAGTTGACGCCGTCTTTGATCTTCTCGATGACCTTCTCGGGGCCGACGAGGTAGGGGAGCTCGGTGACGACGAGGCCGCTCTTGCGGGCCGTGATCGACTCGACCGAGACCTTGGCCCGGGTCTTGAAGCTGCCGCGGCCGGTGGCGTAGGCGTCGCGCACCCCGGCGAGTCCGACGATGGTGCCGCCTGTGGGCAGGTCGGGCCCCGGCACGTACTCCATCAGCTCGTCGAGGGTGGCATCCGGATGCGCGAGCAGGTGACGCGCGGCGCCCACGACCTCGATGAGGTTGTGTGGGGCCATGTTGGTGGCCATGCCGACGGCGATGCCGCTGGCGCCGTTGACCAGGAGGTTCGGGAACGCCGCGGGCAGCACATCCGGCTGCATGAGCTGGTTGTCGTAGTTGGGGACGAAGTCGACGACGTCCTCGTCGAGGTCTTCGGTGAGCGCGAGAGCAGCGGCGGCGAGGCGCGCCTCGGTGTAGCGAGGGGCGGCGGGGCCGTCGTCGAGCGAGCCGAAGTTGCCGTGGCCGTCGATCAGCGGCACGCGCAGGGTGAAGTCCTGCGCCATGCGCACCAGGGCGTCGTAGATGGCGCTGTCGCCGTGCGGGTGGAGCTTTCCCATCACCTCGCCGGTGACGCGTGCCGACTTCACGTGCCCGCGATCGGGTCGCAGCCCCATCTCGGTCATCTGGTACAGGATGCGCCGCTGCACCGGTTTGAGCCCGTCACGGGCATCCGGGAGCGCCCTCGAGTAGATCACCGAGTATGCGTATTCGAGGAACGAGCCCTGCATCTCGGTCGTGACGTCGACGTCTTCGATGCGTTCGGTGGTGACGGCGGGGGGCTGGTCGTCTGTCGGTGTCATTCGTGCAATCTCGAGATGGGAGAGGGGTTATCTGGCAAACTGGGCCAGATGCCCCCCATGCTACCGGCCGCATTCTCGACGCGTTCGAGCCTTGCCGCTGTTCTGCCAAGTTCGCTCGCCGCCGTGCGTGCGGGTGGCAACGACCTGGGGCTCCCTGGAGTGGACCACGCCGTGGTCGTCGTAGTGGACGGGCTGGGGGCGAGCTCGCTCCGCGCCCGCGGCGGCCACGCCCGCACGCTGGCCCCGCTGCTGGGCCGCACGACGACGATCGACGCCGGCTTCCCGACCACGACGGCGTCTGCGCTCGCGACGCTGGCGACGGGCACGCTGCCCGGGGAGCACGGGCTCGTGGGCTACAAAGTGCGTGATGCGGCGAACGATCGGCTGGTCAATCAGCTGAACGGCTGGGACGACCGGCTCGACCCCGCCACCTGGCAGCGCTCCCGCACGGTCTTCGAACGCGCCGCCGACGAGGGCGTGCGCAGCTGGGCGATCGGGCTTCCCAAGCACAGCGAGTCCGGTTTCACCCACGCCATCCTCCGGGGCGCCGAATTCGTCGGCGCGCGCACCATGGCCGAGCGCTTCGCTGCGGCCGCGCGCATCCTCGACGAACCCGGCCCCGGCATCACGTACCTCTACATCGCCGAGCTCGACCAGCTGGCCCATGCCCAGGGCTGGGAGTCGCCCGAGTGGACGGCGGCCCTCGAGACCCTGGATGCCCTGGTCGCGTCGTTCGCGGACCGGCTCGGCCCGCGTCAGGGCGTGCTCCTCACCGCCGATCACGGCGTGATCGACGTGCCGCCGAGCGGGCATGTGCTCTTCGACACAGCACCGGAACTCGTCGAAGGGGTCGCTGAGATCGGGGGAGAGCCGCGCTGCCTGCACCTCTACCTCGAGGAGCCGGGAGCCGAGAGCGCGCTCCGGGTGGCCGGTCGCTGGCGCGAGGTGGAAGGCGATCGGGCCTGGGTCGCGACGCGGGACGAGGCTGTCGAGGCGGGCTGGTTCGGACCGCACGTGCATCCGGATGTCCTGCCGCGCATCGGGGACGTGCTGGTCGCCGCGCGCAAACGGGTGGCGTACTACGACTCCCGCGATCCGTCCCGGACCGGCCGGAACATGATCGGGCAGCACGGCTCGCTCACGGCGGAGGAGACCCGGGTTCCGCTGCTGCGGTTCGGGGCCTTCGCGTAGCGCTCAGGCGAGCCGAGCGCCGAGCGCTCAGGCCAGGTCGTCGTCGGTGCGGGCGCCGAAGACGATCTCGTCCCAGCTCGGCATCGACGCACGGCCCTTCTTGGCGCGCGGCTGCGGCCCGGTGCTGCCGGACGACAGCGACGCCGGTGCGGAGGCGGCGGGGGACGCGGCCGCGGAGGGCGACGACGAAGTGCCGGCAGGCGAGGGGTGCGACTCCTCGACCGACGACGTTGCGTCGTCGCGCAGGGGCTCGAAGATGTCGAACGGCTCGTCGACGATGCGCACGGGCGCCTCGACCGGGGCCTCGGCGGTCTCCGGCTGGGCCTCGACCTTCTCCTCGTAGGTGGCGGCCTCCCGTTCGCCCCGGCGTCGGCGCAGGGCCTCCAGCAGGTCGGCGGTCTGGTGCAGGTCGCGCGGGGTCTCGTCGTCCGCCCGCTTGATGGCGGACACCGAGATCGAGTTGTTGGCGGAGGTGAGCGTGCGGCCGTAGACGAGCGGCTCGAGGTACGGGGCGGTGTCGGGGCCGAGCAGGTCGCTCGGAGGTTCGGCGAAGGTGAATGCGCCGCTGTCGAAGCGGGAGTCGTCCGGCTCGGTGTCGTGGGGCATCACCGCGCGGAGGCGGGGGATGAGTGCTCCCTTGAGCTCGCCGGCCTGCGAGAGCGTCGTGGCCTCGGAGTTGAGCGGCGAGAGCGCGTGCTTGCGCGCGTCGTAGCCCCAGCGGGCGTCGTGGTCGATGAGATCGGCCGTGAACTCGAGCTTGATGATCCAGCCGGCCTCGGAGTCCTTCCAGCTGGCCCAGCGCTCGCCGGCCACGCCGAGCGAGGCGAGGCGGTCGCGGATGACCGTGCCGAACGTGTTGCCCTCGCCCAGCGGGTCGACGTCGACCGTGGTGTGCACGGGAACGCTCAGGGCGCTCGCGACGATGTGCTCGCGCTCCGCGACGATCGGGCCCTCGAAACGCTGGATGTACTCCAGCGGGGCGCCCGTCACGGTGGCGACGTCTTCAGCGGACATGCCGGAGCGGATGTGCGCCTGCACCTCCCGGGGCGAGAGTTTGGGCGCCGTCGCCGACGCTTCCTGCCTGTACTGGCGGACTTTCGAGTGCAGACCGTCGTCGATGGCGATGCGGAAACGTTCGCCGTCGTCGCCGACGGCGACGAGCGAACCATCCTCGACTCCGATGACCTTCAGATCCTGCATGGTGGATGCCTTCCCAGCTATTGGCGTACGGCCCAAGAATGTCACGGGAAAGCCCGGATCCTGGGGAATAACTCGGGCGTGCCGGAAGTTGAAAACCGAGCAATCGCCGAGAGGTTTCCGAGTGGTTTGCTATTCCCTTGGGATTGATGCAAACTATCGCCGCCGATTGCGAAGAATCGGCCGTATAAGTACGAGAAGTGGATGGGCATGGCAACGGATTACGACGCACCGCGGAAGACCGAAGACGACTCCGAGTCGATCGAGGCCCTCAAGGAGCGAGTTCCGGACAAGATGTCCGGTGTGGTCGACGTCGAAGACGCCGACAACCCTGGGGGTTACGAGCTCCCCGGTGCCGACCTGTCGGACCTCGACCTCGACGTCGTCGTGCTGCCGCCGCAGGCGGATGAGTTCACCTGTGTGAACTGTTTCCTGGTCAAGCACCGTTCGCAGATCGATCACGAGACAAAGCTCGGACCGATCTGCGTGGAGTGCGCGGCTTAAGGGCGGCTAGCTGGACGCGAGGCGAGCCTCATCGAGAACCCGGACCAACTGGTCCGGGTTTCTTGTTGAGAGCAGCCAGTACGGCGCAGGATCGGCCGGGTCGAGCACCGGGACGGTGACGACGGCCGCGATCCAGCCGCGCATCAGCAGCCAGGCGCGCGCGTCGAGCCGCTGCCCGCGCTGCAGGCTCGCCTCATCGCCGCTGTAAGCGGTCGGGTCGCCGATCAGGGTCAGCGCTATCCGGGCCCGTCCGGCGATGAGCTCGGTCGAGGTCACCCTGATCGTCGGGGCGGAGACGATGAATGCGACCACGATCGCGGCGTAGAACACGATCGCGATGACGATGCCGACAGGCAGGTTGATCGGCGCGAGGATCAGGATGGTGATCGGGATGACGAGCGCGCTCGAGATGAAGAGCCAGGGGGCGGCGTAGAGGCGCTCACGGTACAGGTCCATGCGTCTATTCGATCAGACTTCTGCACTACCCTCGACACGTGACCGATACCGTTGACGTTCCGATCGTCGCCAACACCCTCCCCGTCTACGCACACCCCGGCGACGCCGGCGCCGATCTGTGCGCCGCCGAGGCCGTCACGCTCGCCCCCGGCCAGCGTCACACGGTGCCGACCGGAGTCTCGATCGCCCTCCCCGACGGTTTCGCGGCCTTCGTGGTCCCGCGGAGCGGCCTCGCCGCCCGGCACGGCATCACGATCGTGAACTCGCCGGGCACAGTGGATGCCGGCTATCGCGGCGAGATCCGCGTCACGGTACTGAACACGGACAGCTCGATGCCGTACGATATCGCCGTCGGCGACCGGATCGCCCAGCTGATCGTGATGCCGGTCACCCGGGCCACCTTCGTGGCCGTCGACCGTCTTCCGGAGAGCCACCGCGGCGAAGCGGGCTTCGGCTCGACCGGATACACAGTGACGCAGTCAGGAGAACACGCGTGAGCGATACGCCTAGCACCGATCCCGAGACCTGGGAGAAGTCGGCGCCGGAGGACCGCGAGACCGAGGGACCGCTCGACGAGAGTGAAGCCAACCCGGTCCGCCCCTACGTCGACCTGGGCGGCGTGAAGATCCTGCCGCGCGAGGGGCTCCACCTCCGCCTCGAGGTCGAGGAGGAGACGCAGCGGGTGGTGGCCGTCGGGCTCGACTACGCCAACTCCACCCTGCAGGTGCAGCCGTTCGCGGCGCCGCGGTCGAGCGGCCTCTGGCACGAGATCCGCGAGCAGATCGCCGAGCAGGTCGAGCGGCAGGGTGGGCGGACCTCCGAGCGCGAGGGCGTGTTCGGCCCCGAGCTGGTCGCCGAGATCCCCGTCGCCGCTCCGCAGGGCGCCCCCGGTGAGACCCGCGTCGCCCGCTTCGTGGGCGTCGACGGTCCGCGCTGGTTCCTTCGCGGCGTGATCGCCGGCGATGCCGCGATCAAGCCGGACGCGGCCGCTCTCGTCGAAGACCTCTTCCGCAGCATCGTCGTGGTGCGCGGTTCCTCCCCGATGCCGCCGCGCGACCTCATCCCGCTCCGGATGCCCGCCGCACCGTCGTCGGGACCCGACACCTTCTCCACGCTGTAGGTCCCCGCGATGACCGACCGTTCTCCGGGGGACCCCGGACGAGACGACCACGCGGGCGAGTCCGACGCGGGCAAGACCGACGCCGTCCCGTCCGCCATCGGTGAGAGCCTGGCGCGCGCCGCGCAGAAGTCGGGCCTCGGCAAGCTGGCCGACGAGGACGTCTCGACCGGCGCCGCCCTGATGGGCGCGCTCGGCGGCGTTCGCGGGCTCGCCGAGACCATCCTGCCCGGGCTGGTGTTCCTCATCCTCTTCACGTTCACCCAGAACGTGCCGCTCTCGATCGGCTGCTCCGTTCTCGTCGCGGTGGTCTTCACCGTGGTGCGCCTGATCGGCCGCACGCCGGTGACGCAGGCGATCGCCGGGCTGCTCGGCGTGGGGATCTCGGCCATCCTCGCCCTCATCACCGGACGCGGCGAGGACAACTTCATCCTCGGCATCTGGACGAACGCCGCCTACGCCGCTGCCCTGCTCGTGTCGATCCTGGTGCGCTGGCCGCTGATCGGTCTCGCCGCCGGCTACCTGATGGGCGACGGGCTGGCCTGGCGCAGCGACCGGAGGAAGTTCCGGGTGATGCAGGCTCTGACATTCCTCTGGTTCCTCCTGTTCGCCGCGCGCCTCGTCGTGCAGGTTCCGTTGTACCTCGCGCACACCGACGCAGCCACGAGCGCGCTGGCGCTCACCAAGCTGCTGATGGGGGTTCCGCTCTACGCGCCGCTCGTGCTCATCACCTGGTTCGTGGTCCGAGGACAATTCGGGGCCGCCCCGAAGCCGGCCCAGAGGCCGCAAGGGTAGAGATGCTCGACGCGCGCACCAGGGAGGGGCTGACCAGCGCGGAGGTCGCCGAACGTCTGTCGGACGGTCGCGGCAACACTCAGCATCAACCGACGTCGCGGTCGATCGCGGACATCCTCCGCGAGAACATCTTCACGCTGTTCAACGGCATCCTGACGGTGTGCTTCATCGCCGTGCTGGTGCTCGGCGACCTGCGCGACGGATTCTTCTACGGCGTCGTGATCGTGAACGCGCTGATCGGCATCGTGCAGGAGGTGCGCGCCAAGATCGTCCTCGACCGCGCGGCGCTGCTGGCCGCCCCGGAGAGCCGCGTCCGGCGCGACGGACAGGTGGTGAGCGTCCCGCTCGACCGCGTGGTGCTGGACGACCTGCTCGTCCTGCGTCCGGGAGACCAGGTGCCGGCCGACGCCCGGG
The DNA here is from genome assembly GCF_042881905.1 of Leifsonia sp. NPDC058248. Lineage (NCBI taxonomy): Bacteria > Bacillati > Actinomycetota > Actinomycetes > Micrococcales > Microbacteriaceae > Leifsonia > Leifsonia sp. NPDC058248. Next base: position 468,937 of record NZ_JBHVXB010000002.1, on the reverse strand, counting down.
TGGTGGAGAGCACGGGGCTCGCCCTCGACGAGTCGCTCCTGACCGGCGAGTCCGACCCGGTGTTTAAGGACGAGGACGCCCCGCTCCTCTCCGGTTCGCATGTGACGGTCGGCACCGGATACGCGGTCGTCACGGCGGTCGGCGCCGACTCGTATGCGAGCAAGCTCACCAGCGAGATCCGCAAGCGCTCGCTCGTGCATTCCGAACTCCGCGACGCGACCAACCGCATCCTGGTGTACCTGTCGTGGATCCTCGGGCCGGTGATCCTCATCACCCTCATCGGGCGCGTGCTGGCGTACGGCGGCTGGAACGCCCTCTTCGTCGACGCCAGGTGGCGGCGTGCTCTGCTCGACGCGGTCGCGGCGGTCGTCGGGATGATCCCCGAGGGTCTGGTGCTCCTGACGAGCCTCGCCTTCGGGGTCGCTGCGATCCAGCTGGCGGGCCGCAAAGTGCTCGTGCAGGAGCTCGCCGCGGTGGAGGTGCTCGCCCGCGTCGACGTGCTGTGCCTCGACAAGACGGGAACGCTCACCACCGGCGAGCTCGGCTTCGAGCGCACCGTCGACCTCGGGGGCGGCGTGCCCGCTGAGGAGATCGAGACCGCACTGGCCGCGTTCGGCGACGACGACGCCGGGAACGCGACAGCGGGCATCCTGTCGAGCCGGTTCCGCTCCGACCGGTACCGGGTGCAGCGGCGCATCCCCTTCAGCTCCGCCACGCAGTACAGCGGGGTGGTCATCCGGGTCGACGGCGCCGACAGCTCATGGATCCTCGGCGCCCCGGAACGTGTCCTGGCCGACCATGCGGACGAACTCGAGCAGGCCACCGTGATCGCGGCCACCGGACGGCGCACCCTGGCGCTCGTGCGAGCCTCCGACCCCTTGCCGCACGGCTCGCACGCGCCCATCGCCGGGCTGCGGGTCCAGCCCGCCGCACTGGTCGTCCTCAGCGAGACCGTGCGGCCCGAGGCCGCCGAGACCCTCGGTTATTTCGGCGAGCAGTCTGTGCGCGTGATCGTGATGTCGGGAGACAATCCGGTCACGGTCAGTGCCATCGCCCGCGGTCTGCGCCTCGAGGGCGAGGCGGTCGACGCCTCGGCGCTCACCGACGATGCCGCGCTCGCCGAGGCACTCCGCACCTCGGACCTGTTCGGCCGGGTGAGCCCCGAGCAGAAGCGCACCGCCGTCGGCCTGCTGCGGGAGCAGGGCCGCACGGTCGCGATGACCGGCGACGGGGTCAACGACGCGATGGCCATCAAGGATGCGCACCTCGGCATCGCGATGGGGAGCGCGACAGCCGCGACCAAGGCGGTCTCCCGGCTGGTGCTCCTCGACAACCGCTTCGACCGGCTGCCCGACGTCCTCGCATTCGGGCGCCGCGTGATCGCGAATGTCGAGCGGGTGTCGAACATCTTCCTGGCCAAGACCGTCTACGGCATCCTGCTCGCGCTGGTGAGCGCCTTTCTGCTCTGGCCGTTCCCGTTCCTGCCGCGCCAGCTGACCCTGGTGTCGACGCTGGCCATCGGCATCCCGTCGTTCTTCCTGGCCCTCGCCCCCAACCGCCGCATCTACCGGCCGGGGGTGCTCGACCGCATCCTGAAGTACTCGATCCCCACAGGGCTCATCGCCGGACTGACCTGCGTGGTCGCCTACCTGCCGCTCTACCGCACGATCCCGCTCCCCGAGGCCCGCAGCATCACCACGATCGCGCTGTTCTGCGTGTCGCTCTGGATCCTGTGCGTGCTCACCCGGCCGCTGAGCGGTCCGCGGTGGGCGCTGCTCGCCGGAGTGGCGGCGGCGATGGTCCTGGTCTGCGTCATCCCGTTCACGGCGGCCTTCTTCGAGATGCACGTCCCGATCTCCCTCGAACTGCTGTGGGGGATCCTGGTGGGGGCGGTCGGAGCGGCGGGCATCGAGCTGTTCTACCGCTTCGCCCGGAGGCATGAACTGGTCTTCGATCGGCAGTGACGCGTGATAGTTTTATCTTGACGTCAAGATATATTCCGGGCCGATGGACTTAGGCTTGCCTTGCTGGAAACACACTTCGACGCACAACCAAGATTGACCAGAGGGCTTGCGTTACCAGGCCTGCCAATGAAGGAGAGGGCACAGTGTCTGCGGTAAACAGCTTTGGAGCGAAAGACACCCTGACCGTCGGTTCGACAGACTACGAGGTCTTCCGGATCGACAAGGTCGACGGCTACGAGAAGCTTCCGTTCAGCCTCAAGGTTCTCCTCGAGAACCTGTTGCGCACAGAGGACGGCGCCAACATCACGGCCGACCACGTCCGGGCGCTCGGCGGCTGGAATCCTGAGGCCGAGCCCGACACCGAGATCCAGTTCACGCCGGCGCGCGTGATCATGCAGGACTTCACGGGCGTCCCCTGCATCGTCGACCTCGCCACGATGCGTGAGGCCGTCTCCGCGCTCGGCGGCGACCCCGAGAAGATCAACCCGCTCGCGCCGGCAGAGATGGTCATCGACCACTCCGTCATCGCCGACCTGTTCGGCACCGAGAATGCTCTCGAGCGCAACACCGACATCGAGTACGAGCGCAACGGTGAGCGCTACCAGTTCCTCCGCTGGGGTCAGACCGCGTTCGACGACTTCAAGGTCGTTCCGCCGGGAACGGGCATCGTGCACCAGGTCAACATCGAGTACCTGGCCCGCGTCACGATGACCCGCGAAGTCGGCGGCGCGCTTCAGGCCTACCCCGACACCTGCGTCGGCACCGACTCGCACACCACGATGGTCAACGGCCTCGGCGTGCTCGGCTGGGGCGTCGGCGGTATCGAGGCCGAGGCGGCCATGCTCGGCCAGCCCGTCTCCATGCTCATCCCCAAGGTCGTCGGCTTCAAGCTGACCGGCGCCATCCCGACCGGCGTGACCGCCACGGATGTCGTGCTCACGATCACGCAGATGCTGCGCAAGCACGGCGTGGTGGGCAAGTTCGTCGAGTTCTACGGAGCAGGCGTGGCCGAGGTGCCCCTCGCCAACCGTGCCACCATCGGCAACATGAGCCCCGAGTTCGGCTCGACGGCCGCGATGTTCCCGATCGACGACGTCACGCTCGACTACCTGCGCCTCACCGGTCGCAGCGCCGAGCAGATCGCCCTCGTCGAGCAGTACTCCAAGCTGCAGAAGCTGTGGCACGACCCGGCCACCGAGCCGGCGTTCAGCGAGTACCTCGAGCTCGACCTCGCCACGGTCGTCCCGTCGATAGCCGGCCCGAAGCGCCCGCAGGACCGCATCATCCTCGCCGAGGCCAAGGGCCAGTTCGAGAAGGACCTCGTCGACTACGCCGAGATCGACCACGACATCGTCGACCTGACGATCTCCGAGTCGTTCCCCGCGTCCGATCCGGGCGAACTGAGTCCGCAGGACACCAACAGCCACCACATGCACCACCACCACAGCCACGCGCCGAAGTCCGCGTCGAGCCCGACCCCGGTGACCATCGCCGAGACCGGAACCTCCTTCACGCTCGACCACGGAGCCGTCGCGATCGCCGCGATCACGTCGTGCACCAACACGTCGAACCCGTCGGTCATGCTCGCGGCGGGGCTGCTCGCCCGGAACGCGGCGCAGAAGGGCCTGAAGTCGAAGCCGTGGGTCAAGACCACGCTCGCTCCCGGGTCGAAGGTCGTCACCGATTACTACGAGAAGGCCGGTCTCACCGGGTACCTCGAAGAGCTGGGCTTCTACACGGTCGGCTACGGCTGCACCACGTGCATCGGCAACTCCGGTCCGCTCATCGACGAGATCTCGCAGGCCGTCAACCAGAACGACCTCGCCGTCACCGCAGTGCTCTCGGGCAACCGCAACTTCGAGGGCCGTATCAACCCCGACGTGAAGATGAACTACCTGGCCAGCCCGCCGCTGGTGATCGCGTACGCCCTCGCAGGCTCGATGAACTTCGACTTCGAGGTGGATGCGCTCGGCACCGACCAGGACGGCAACGATGTCTTCCTCAAAGACATCTGGCCCGACGCCGCCGAGGTGCAGGAGACCATCGACTCGTCGATCAACGAGGGAATGTTCACTCACGAGTACGCGAGCGTGTTCGAGGGCGACGAGCGCTGGAAGTCGCTTGCGACCCCGACCGGCTCGGTCTTCGAATGGGACGAGCAGTCGACGTACGTGCGCAAGCCCCCGTACTTCGACGGCATGACCCTGGAGACCACGCCGGTCACCGACATCCAGGGCGCGCGCGTTCTGGCCAAGCTCGGCGACTCGGTCACCACCGACCACATCAGCCCGGCCGGCAACATCAAGGCCGACAGCCCCGCCGGCCGCTACCTCGACGAGCACGGCATCGACCGCAAGGACTACAACTCCTACGGCTCGCGCCGCGGCAACCATGAGGTCATGATCCGTGGGACGTTCGCGAACATCCGTCTGAAGAACCAGCTGCTCGACGGCGTGGAGGGCGGCTACACCCGCGACTTCACTCAGGAGGGCGGCCCGCAGTCGTTCATCTACGACGCGTCGCAGAACTACCAGGCGCAGGGCACCCCGCTGGTCATCCTGGGCGGCAAGGAGTACGGCTCCGGCTCGTCGCGCGACTGGGCGGCGAAGGGCACCAGCCTACTGGGCGTGCGAGCGGTCATCACGGAGAGCTTCGAGCGCATCCACCGCTCCAACCTGATCGGAATGGGTGTCGTACCCCTGCAGTTCCCGGCAGGCGAGAGCTGGGCGTCGCTCGGCCTCGACGGCACCGAGTCCATCTCGATCTCGGGCCTGGAGGAGCTGAACGAGGGCACCACGCCGAAGACGGTCCATGTGACGGCCGAGCCGACCTCGGACTCGCCCGCCGGCAAGACGACGATCGAATTCGACGCCGTCGTCCGGATCGACACGCCCGGTGAAGCGGACTACTACCGCAACGGCGGGATCCTTCAGTACGTGCTGCGGAGCCTGGTCTAGGCAGACGTCGTGAGGTGGCTCGGAATGCCTTTCCGGGCCACCTCGGATTTCGACGCGCCTACACTCGAACCATGAGCATCCTCGAGACCATCCACGGTCCTCGCGATCTCGACCGGCTCTCCGAGGAGGAGCTCGTCCAGCTTGCGGGGGAGATCCGTGCGTTCCTCGTCGCCAACGTGGCGAAGACCGGCGGACATCTGGGCCCGAACCTGGGCGTGGTGGAGTCGACGATCGCCATCCACCGGGTCTTCGACTCGCCGCGCGATGCGATCGTGTTCGACACGGGGCACCAGTCGTATGTGCACAAGCTCCTCACCGGGCGCCAGGACTTCAGCAAGCTGCGCCAGCGCGGCGGGCTCGCGGGCTACCCGCAGCGGTCGGAGTCGGAGCACGACATCGTCGAGAGCTCCCATGCGTCCAGCTCGCTCTCGTGGGCCGACGGGATCTCCCGCGCGTTCGCGATGACCGGCCAGGGCGACCGCCACGTGATCGCCATGGTGGGCGACGGCGCCCTCACCGGCGGCATGACGTGGGAGGCGCTGAACAACATCAGCGACGACAACACGCGCCGGCTCATCATCGTCGTCAACGACAACGGCCGCTCGTACGCGCCGACCATCGGCGGAATGGCGCGCTTCCTGAACACGGTGCGCACCCGCCGAAGCTATCGCAACCTCTACCTGACCAGCCGCAAGGCCTTCGACCAGCTCGGCACGCCCGGTCGAGCGATCTACCGCGGAATGCGCGGCGGGCTCCATGGCTTCCTCAGCCGGTTCTGGAACAACGACGCGCTCTACTCCAACCTCGACATCAAGTACATCGGTCCGGTTCAGGGTCACGACATCGAGGCGATGGAAGAGGCCCTGCGCCAGGCGAAGAACTACGGGGCGCCCGTCATCGTCCACGCCATCACGCAGAAGGGTCGCGGTTACGAACCCGCCCTGCGGGATGCCGCGGATCAGTTCCACGCGGTGGGGCAGATCGACCCTGAGACGGGCGAGCCGATCGAGAGCTCGAGCAAGCCGTCCTGGACCTCGGTGTTCGCCGACGAGATCGTGAGGCTCGCCGAGAAGAACCCGAAGATCGTCGGCATCACTGCTGCGATGCTGCGACCGACCGGCCTGCACAAGTTCGCCGAGCGCTTCCCCGAGCGGGTGCACGACGTGGGCATCGCCGAGCAGCACGCGGCGACCAGCGCGGCCGGGCTCGCCTTCGGAGGGCTGCATCCCGTCGTCGCGATCTACGCCACCTTCATCAATCGCGCCTTCGACCAGGTGCTCATGGACGTCGCGCTCCACAAGGCGGGCGTGACCTTCGTGCTCGACCGGGCCGGCGTGACCGGCCCCGACGGGCCCAGCCACCACGGCATCTGGGATCTCGCGATCCTGCAGGTCGTGCCGAACATCCGCCTCGCCGCGCCGCGCGACGGCGCCCGCTTCCGCGAGGAGCTCGGCGAAGCCGTCACGGTCGACGACGCGCCGACCGTGCTGCGGTTCCCGAAGGGCGCGGTCGGACCGGACATCGAGGCCGCGCGCCGCACGGACGACGGCGTGGACGTGCTCAACGAGGGCGATCGGAAGGACGTGCTCATCGTCACGGTGGGGCCGATGGCCTCACTCGGGCTCAAGGTCGCCGAAGCTCTCGCCGCCCAGGGGATCGGCGCCACGGTGGTCGACCCGCGCTGGGTCGTGCCCGTGCCGCGGAGCATCCTGGCCCTGGCGGCGGCCCACCGCATCGTCGTGACCATCGAGGACGGCATCCGGGTCGGAGGCATTGGGACACGCGTGCGGCAGGATCTGCGAGAGGCCGGCATCGACACGGCCGTCGACGAGCTCGGGCTGCCCGACCAGTTCCTCGACCACGGCACGCGCGAGCAGATCCTCGAGGACGCCGGTCTGACGCCGCAGAAGATCGCCCGCGACCTCGTGGCGCAGGTCCTCGGCAGCCGCATCCCGATCGCGCGCCCGCTGCCGGCCGACGAGCTCAGCGAGCGCCACCTCGACGCCTGACGGGTCAGGATCGCGCGAGGCGGTAGACGTGCTCCACGGCGCCGCTGGCGAACGGCGTCGTGCTCACGAGCTCCATCGGCGCGGTCGCGCGGGAGACGGGGAGCAGACGTTTTCCGGACCCGATCGCCACCGGGACGGTGGTGACGAGGATCTCGTCGAGCAGGCCGGCGTCGGCGAACTGCGCCGCGATCGCGCCCCCGCCGACGACCCACACGTCACGGTCTCCCGCGGTCTCGCGCAGCACCGCGTCGAGTTGTGCGATGTCGCCGGAGAAGAAGGTGATGTCGGCGCCCTCGACCGGTTGCAGGGTGCGGTGCGTGACGACCCAGACCGGGAAGTCGCGGTACTCCCACTCACGGTCCTCCACCGAGACGATGTACTCGTAGGTGGTCGCGCCCATGACGAGAGCGCCGACGCCGGACAGGAAGGCGTCGTAGCGCGCCTGGAACTCCTCGAAGCCGAACTGCAGGAGCCATTCGATGCGATCGTCGGCGTCGGCGATGAACCCGTCGATGGACGCGCCGACGTAGTACGTGGTGTGAGCCATGGCGCGACGCTATCAGCGACGGAGGACATCCCGATACGGCGGTAGCGGTTCGCGGTTCTGGAACGTGAGGATAGCCGGGTTGACGATCAGGCCGTCCTGGATCTCGATCGCACGCCGGATGGTCGCATCGGCCTCCCACGCCTCGGCTCCCGCCATCACGACCTCCAGGAACGGGGTGAGCGCTTCGCCGATCTCCCAGGTGGCCGAGTCCCAGAGGTACGACGGGCTGTGGTCGACGGCGTAGTAGCGCACGTGGTCGCCGACCTCGAAGATCGGGTCGGTGAACGTGGTGTTGCGTGCCCAGCTGAAGCCCATGCCCTCGTCGCACGAGACGTCGACGATGAGGCTGCCGGGGGAGAAGGCCACGAGGTCGTCCTCGGTGAGATAGGTGAGCGGCGCGTTCGGGTCCTGAAGTGTGCAGTTGACGACGATGTCGGCTTCGGCGAGGAAGGGCGCGAGCGGAACCCGGCCGTGGTCGGTGATCACGTGGCTGAGGTGGGGGGCGTTGTCGTCGTGGTCGAACTGCACGATGCGAACGGAGTGGATGGGGGAGCCGACCGCTGCGACCTCGCGGTTGGTCAGGACCTGCACGTCGTGCACGCCGTGGGCGTTGAGGGCGGTGACCGCGCCACGGGCGGTCGCGCCGAACCCGATGACGATCGCGTTGAGCCGACGGCCGTAGTCGCCGGTGCGCCCGACGAGCGAGAGGGCGTGGATGACCGAGCAGTAGCCGGCCAGCTCGTTGTTGACATGGAACACGTGGAGACCGAAGTGCCCGCTGCTCGTCCAGTGGTTCATGGCCTCGAACGCGATCAGGGTGAGGCGTTTGTCGATGGCGCGCTGCGTGATCTCGCGATCCTGGACGCAGTGCGGCCAGCCCCAGAGCACCTGGCCGTCGCGCAGGTCGTCGAGGTCTCGGGCCTGCGGCTTGGGCAGCAGCACGATGTCCGAGCCGGCGATGACGTCGGCACGCGAGGCGATGCGCCCGACGAGCGGCCGCAGCTGATCGTCGGTGAAACCGAAGCGCGACCCGTAGCCGGTCTCGAGGGTGATCCTCTCCCGCAGTTCGGGCGCGATGCGGTCGAGGCGGGCTGGATGGAGCGGCAGGCGCCGCTCATCCGGTTTCGACGAGGTCGCGAGGACTCCGAGCGAGAGTTCGACAGTGGATTCGGCCGGCATGGTGCAGCTCCCTCAAGGGTGCCACGGTGGCTCCGATGTCCGCCAGCCTAGCCCGATTGACTTAGAGTGCGCTCTAAGTCCTATCGTGGCTGATATGACCGAATCAGCGGGTACCGAGCACGCGGCGACCATGTCGATCTCCGATGTCGCCGAACGCACCGGGCTCTCGACGCACACGCTTCGGTATTACGAACGCGAGGGGCTCATGTTCGCGCCGGTCGACCGGGCGTCGTCGACTCATCGCCGGTACACCGAGGCCGATCTCAACTGGGTGACCTTCCTCACCAAGTTGCGGCTGACGTCGATGCCCATCGCCAAGATGCGCGAATACGTAGAGCTCGCCCGCCGCGGCGACGACAGCACCTGCTCATCCACCGGATGAACGTCGCGCGCCAGCTCGAGGAGATGACGGCGAGCCTCGCCGCCATCGACTACAAGATCGGTCTCTATCAGGAAAAGGTAACAGCATGAAGAAGATCACACTGGGCAGCGGCGGACTCGAGGTCTCGCGGCTGGGCCTCGGCTGTATGGGCATGTCCGCCTTCTACAGCGGCGCCGGCACGGACGACCCCGGGTCGATCGCCACGATCCACCGTGCCATGGAGCTCGGCGTCACGTTCTTCGACACCGCAGAGGTCTACGGGCCGTACACGAACGAAGAACTGCTCGCGAGGGCGTTCGCGGGACACCGCGACGAGGTGGTCATCGCCACCAAGTTCGGCACCATCGACCACCTCGTGCCGGAGGAGAACGGGAAGCCGGTCCGTGGCTTGAACGGCACCCCCGAGAATGTGCGGCTGTCGGTCGAGGGTTCGCTGCGGCGCCTGAAGACGGACTACATCGACCTCTACTACCAGCACCGGATGGACCCGGGGACACCGATCGAGGACACGGTCGGCGCGCTCTCCGAGCTGATCGAGGAGGGAAAGATCCGTCACTACGGACTGTCCGAGGCAGCGCCCGCCACCATCCGGCGCGCGCACGCCGTGCATCCGGTGACCGCCATCCAGACCGAGTACTCGCTCTGGACGCGCGACCCCGAGGCCGAGGTGCTCCCGACGGTGCGCGAGCTCGGGATCGGCTTCGTGCCGTATTCACCGCTCGGCCGCGGCTTCCTCACCGGCACGATCCGGTCGCTCGACGAGCTCGACGCCGACGACTTCCGCCGGTTCAGCCCGCGGTTCGCGGGGGACAACCTGGAGGCGAACATCCGGATCGTGGAGCAGGTGGACGACGTCGCCAAGCAGCTCAGTGCGACGCCCGGCCAGGTGGCGCTGGCGTGGCTTCTCGCCCAGGGCGACGACCTCGCGCCCATTCCGGGAACCCGCCGGGTCGCGAACCTGGAGCAGAACGTCGCGGCCGACGAGCTGGTGCTCTCGGCCGATCAGCTGCAGCAGCTCTCCGAGGTGGCGGCGCCAGTCGGCGACCGGTACGCCGACATGAGCCCGCTCAACCGCTAGACGACGACCGATCGGAGGGGTGGCCCCGGGCCGGGGCCGGGGCCCCCCCGCGCGGCCCCCCCCCCACACCCCACGCGGCCCCGCGGCGGCGCGGGCGCGCCCCCCGGCCCCCCGCCCCGGCCCCCCGACCCGCGATCCGCGCCGCACAGCAATCG
>NZ_JBHVXB010000002.1:0-458656 GCF_042881905.1 Leifsonia sp. NPDC058248 | reverse complement strand
CGGCGCCGGGTACGCAGACTTGTCCCCCCTCACCCGCTACCCGCCGACGTCGGGGCGGGGCCCCGGCGCTCCTTCGCGGGCACCCCTCGGCGCGTCACCCCTCCAACACGTCAGGCGAACCGGATGCGCAGCGAGCGCGCCTCCGGACGCAGCGCGTACTCGGGCCAGACATCGGGGCCGCAGGCCCGCGACCCGAGGCCGTGCTGGGCGGAGTCCACGAACAGGTAGCTCGTGTCGCTGACCGGCAACTCGAACGGATGCCCGGCCGCTGCGAGCTGCTGAGGCGTGTGCCGCGTCAGCGTGAAGCCCGGACGGCGTCCGCGGCTGTCGGGCAGAAAGATCAGCCCGACCAGATCGTCACCGCCGCTGCGGAGCGTGAGGCGGCGCACCGCCGAGCGGTGACCGGTCTCCTGCGGTCGCGCATACCCCGCGGAGAGGCCGTCGATGGCCGACTCGTAGAGCCCGACCTGCGCCGCACGCATGCTGTCGGGGTACGACTCGAGCGGGCCGAGGCCGAACCATTCGGCGCCGTCCACGGCCCGTTCCTCGTCGGGGAGGTCGAAGCGCAGGCCGATCCGGGGCCAGACCGTGTCCCAGCCGGCCGAGGGCGTGATCTCGACGCGCAGTTCGAGCTCGCCGGCCGTGAGCGTCCAGGTCGTCTCGACCGTCACCGACTGCGCCGCGTTCGCCGCGCTCACGCGGTGCAGGGTGCGCACGAACTCCGTGGCACTCGACGCGTCGACGAGCCGGTGCGTCAGCCGGTCGAGGCCCTGCTCCCGCCACAGCCGGGCGCTGGACACCCCCGGGATGCTCGCGTCGGAGCCCGCCGGATCGCTGAATGCCCCGCCCTCGTCGTTGTCGGTGGGCGCGCGCCACAGCTCCAGGCGCGGACCCGAGACGCGACGGCCTCCCAGGGAGACGAGCAGGCCGTTCTCGAACCCGGCGGGGCCGAGCGTGCGGCGGGCGCTGACCGCCGAGCGGGCATCCGCCCCCGTCGCCGTATCCGTCGCCGTTGCCCCCCGCAGGCTGGGAACACGCGTGACCGCCGCTGCCGCCGAGCAGTCGAGCTGGGCCGACGCGACCACATGGCCTTCCACCGCCCACGCGGTGTCGTCGCGCAGCTCCGCGTCGATCGTGAGCCAGGTCTCGGCTCCCTCGGCGGCAGCCACCCGGGGGAGCGCCACGGAGGCCGTCCCGCCGGCCGCGAGCGGCGGAACCGCGAGTTCGCCCGTCTCCGCGACGACGCCGTCGTGCTCGACCCGCCACCGGAACCGCAGGTCCGAGGCGTCGGCCGAATGCCGCAGATTCGACAGCTCCACCGTGTCGTCGCCGAACGTGAACCGGATCGGCTGCGCCACCGCCTTGTACTCGTGCAGTCCCGGAGTGGGCACGTCATCGCTCAGGAGCATCCCGTCCATCACGAAGTTGCCGTCGTGCACGACCTCGCCGAAGTCGCCGCCGTACGCGAAGAACGGAACGCCGTCCGAAGTGGTCGTGCGCAATCCGTGGTCGCGCCACTCCCAGACGAAACCGCCGTGCAGGCGCGGATGCTCGTGCACGAGCGCCTCGTACTGGTCGAGCGCTCCCGGCCCGTTGCCCATCGCGTGCGCGTATTCGCAGAGCAGGAACGGCTTCGTGCGCTGGCGCGCTCCTTGAGCAGGCGTGCAGTTCAGCAGGGGAGCGAGCGACCCGTCGGTGCCGATCTCGGCGGTCTCGAGCACCGTGGAGTACATGCGCGAATAGACATCGGTGTACTCGCCCGTGTAGTCGCCCTCGTAGTGCACGGGCCGCGAGGCGTCGCGGGCGTGCACCCAGGCCGACATCGCCGCCAGGTTGGCGCCGGTGCCCGACTCGTTGCCGAGCGACCACATCACGATGCTGGGGTGGTTCTTGTCCCGCTCGACGGTGCGCCGGATGCGGTCCAGATACGCCGCGCGCCAGGCGGGATCGTCGCTCGGGTTGGACCGCCAGCCATCCTTCTCGAAGCCGTGGGTCTCGAGATCGGATTCCAGGACGACCCAGAGGCCGAGCTCGTCGGCGAGGTCGAGCAGACGCGGGTGCGGCGGGTAGTGGCTGGTGCGGATGGCGTTCACGTTGAACCGCTTCATGCGAGCGAGGTCGGCACGGGCGTGCTCTTCGTCGAAGACCCGGCCTCGATCGGGGTGGGCCTCATGCCGGTTCATGCCGTGGAACACCACGCGCCGGCCGTGGACCAGGAACCGGTCGCCGCGGACCTCGACCGTGCGGAACCCGAGCCTCAGCGCGATCGTCTCGGCGGCGTTCGAGACGGTCGCGTCGTACAGCCGCGGCGTCTCCGCCGACCACGGTTCGACCACACCGACGGTGAGGGGCGTGACCGCATCCGCCGTCTCCCAGACGTGTTCGATCCCGAGGTCCGGGATGCTCAGCGTGATCGGATACGCACCGGCATCCGCCTGCAACTCGGCGTCCACCGTGCCTTCGCCCCCGACGAAGCCGGCACGCAGCCACGCGTCCTCGATCCCGGCGACGGGACGCGCGATCAGCGTGACATCCCGGAAGATGCCCGGCAGCCACCACTGGTCCTGGTCTTCGAGGTAGCTCGCAGGCGACCACTGGTGCACCCGCACGACCACCACGTTCTCGCCGGGTCGCACCGCGCCGGTCACGTCGAACTCCGTCGCGAGACGGCTGCCGGTGGCCGCACCGATCTCGGCGCCGTTCACCCAGACCGTATACAGCGATTCCACACCGTCGAATCGCAGCAGGATGCTCTCGGCCTCCGTCCAGTCGGAGGGCATCGTGAACCGGCGCCGGTAGTCGCCGGTCGGGTTCTCATCCGGAACATGCGGCGGGTCGATCGGGAACGGGAACTGCACGTTCGTGTAGATCGGCCGGCCGTACTTCCCGTCGCCCTGCAGCACCCAGTGCGACGGTACGGGGATGCTGTCCCAGCCGGCGTCGTCGAACGCTTCGGCAGCCATCTCCTCGCTCACCGCGGCCGTGGGGGAGAGCCGGAAGCGCCACTCGCCGTTCAGCGAGAGGGACGGCGCGTCCGAGTGCAGCCAGGAGCGCGGTGCTCGCCGGGCACCACGTCCGGGTGCGGTGTCGGTGAGGAGCGGAACGGAGGGGGAGGAGGGCACGTCATGTCCTTCACGTCGTCGTGGGCAGCCTGTGTGTCGTACGCTAGCTGAAAAGAGACCGCATGACCTAATTTGGGAGCCGGATGCCCGAGACAGCCACGAGACGGCGCGGGCCGTACGCGAAGACGGCCGAGCGCCGCCGCCAGATCGTCGAGGAGGCCTATCGCCTGTTCGCCACGCGCGGCTACCACGGCAGCTCGCTGCGGGAGGTGGCGACGGCCGCCGGAATGAGCCAGTCGAACCTGCTCCATCACTTCGCCTCCAAAGAGGAGCTGCTGCTCGCGGTGCTCGAACGGCGCGACGACCTGGGCGGCGCCGAGGAGCCCAGCGCGAAGGAAGGCACCTTCGACGAGCGCATCGTCGCGCAGGCGCAGCACAACGAGAGCATCCCGGGCCTGATCGCGCTCTACAGCGTCCTCTCGGCCGAGGCCACCACCGTCGATCATCCGGGACGCGACTTCTTCCTCCGCCGCTACGACGCGCTCCGCGCCGGCTACGAGGACGAGTTCGAGGCGCTGCGCCGCCAGGGACGGCTGCGCGAGGGTGTCGAACCGGCGACGGCCGCGGCCAGTGTGATCGCTCTCTGGGAGGGCATCCAGCTGCAGTGGCTCTACACGCCCGCCGTCATCGACGTCGGCGCCACCCTGCGCGCCTACCTCGACCTGGTGATCGTCGAAACGCCGAAGGGCGCCCGACGCAGCGGAGACTGAGCTCGCTGCGCAGGACGCCCTTCGGCGGGTGACGCCGGCCGTCTGCCGTCGGCTGCTACGCCACGCCCTTCACCGGCGGGTGGTGGAACGTGTCGCCGAAGACCCGCTCGGATGCTCCCACGCGGTCGAGGTACGGCGTGATGCCGCCCATCTGGAACGGGAAGCCCGCGCCCAGGATCATGCAGAGGTCGATGTCCTCCGGCGCCGCGACGACGTGGTCGTCCACGAGCATACGGTGGATCTCGTCGGCCAGACCGTCTTCGAGTCGCTGCAGGATCTGCTCCTTGGTCCACGGGTTCTTGCCGCCCGAGACGATCTTGGCCGCCGTCTTGTCGACGCCCTTGATCCTGCCCTTCGAGTCCTTCTCCAGCAGCGTGCCGTACTCGGCCAGCTTGTGGAGGTTCTCGCTCCGGTAGAAGCGGTCGGGGAACGCGGCGTGGTGCGTGTCGAGCACGTGGGCGCCGACGGTGAGGCCCACGAGGTCGAGCAGTGCCGACGGCGGCATCGGGAGGCCGAGCGGGGCGAAGCCCTCGTCGACCGTCTCGAAAGACGTGCCGTCGTCGACCGCGTGCATCGCTTCGCCGAGCACCTTGGCCAGCACGCGGTTGACCACGAAGCCGGGGGTGTCGGCGGTGATGACCGCGTTCTTCTTGAGCGCGGCGGCCGTCACCATCGCGGTCGACAGGGTCGCCTCGTCGGTGTTCGGCGTGTTGACGACCTCGATGAGCGGCATGACGGCGACCGGGGTGAAGAAGTGGAAGCCGACCAGGCGTTCCGGATGCTTCAGCTTGGCGCCGATCTGCTCGACCGAAAGCGACGAGGTGTTGGTGGCGAGCACAGCGTCGTCGGAGATGTACTGCTCGATCTCCTCGAAGACGTCCTGCTTCACCGACAGCTCCTCGAACACCGCCTCGATCACCCAGTCGGCGTCGGCGAAGAGCGACTTGTCGGTCGTGCCGGTGACGAGCGCGCGCAGGCGGTTGCCCTCATCCGGGGAGATACGGCCCTTCTCCTGCAGCTTGCCGATCTCATCGTGGATGTAGGCCACGCCCTTGTCGACGTGCGCCTGGTCGAGGTCGGTGATCACCACGGGCACCCGCAGGCGGCGCACGAAGAGCAGCGCGAACTGGCTCGCCATGTAGCCGGCGCCGATGACACCGACCTTGGTGACCTTCTTCGCCAGCGCGCGGTCGGGGGCTCCGGCCGGGCGCTTGGCGCGCTTCTGCACGAGGTTGAAGGCGTAGATGCTCGCCTGGAACTGGTCGCCCGAGATGAGCTCGCCGAGCACCTCGTCTTCGCGGGCGAAGCCCTCCTCCTTGGTGCCGGACTTGGCGGCCTTCAGCAGGTCGAGAGCGGCGTACGGCGACTTCGGCACTGTGCCGATGCGGCTCTCCAGCATCTTGCGCGCGATGCCGATGGCGGCATCCCACTTGACCATGCGCTCGACCTTGCCGGGCACGTTCGGGCGCTTGACCGTGATCTCGCCGGTCAGGACCTTGTCGGCCCAGTCGATCGACTCTTCGAGGAAGGTCGCCGAGTCGAAGATCGCGTCGGCGATCCCGAGGTCGAAGACGTCGTGCGGCTTGAGCATCCGGTTCTGCTTGAGCGGGTTCTCGACGATCACCTTGAGGGCGTTCTCGATGCCGATCAGATTGGGCAGGATGTAGGCGCCGCCCCAGCCCGGGATGAGCCCCAGGAACACCTCGGGGAGCGCGAACGCCGCCGTCGAGCGGTCGATGGTGCGGTAGTCGGCGTTGAGGCCGATCTCCACGCCGCCGCCGAGCGCCAGGCCGTTCGTGAACACGAAGGACGGGACGCCGAAGGTCGCCTGCTTGCCGAGCACGAAGTGGCCGAGCTGCGGCAGGAGCGTGGCGACCTCTTTGCTCGGGATGTCGCCGACCTTGCTCAGGTCGGCACCGGCCGCGAGGATGAACGGCTTGCCCGTGACCGCGACGGCGTGGATCTCGCCGCGGCGGGCGCGCTCCGTGAGCGCATCGAACGTCGTGCCCAGCTCGAGGAGCGTCGCCGGTCCCATCGTGTTCGGCCGCGTGTGGTCGCGGCCGTTGTCGAGGGTGACGAGCGCGAGGGTCTTGCCGCTCTTCAGCGGCACATCCTTCACGAACGAGTGGGTGACGACCTCGTCGGAGGTGAGCTGGAGGATCGGGCTGAAGTCGATCTTCGAATAGTCGGTCACGTGTCAGGCCTTCCGCGCGGCGCGCTTGTCGAAGTGAGGGTTCTCCCAGATCACGGAGCCGCCCTGGCCGAGGCCGACGCACATGGCGGTGAGGCCGTAACGGACCTCGGGGTGCTCCTCGAACTGGCGGGCGAGCTGGATCATGAGGCGCACGCCCGAGGCGGCCAGCGGGTGGCCGACCGCGATCGCGCCGCCCCACTTGTTGACACGCTCGTCTTCGTCGTCGATGCCGAAGTGGTCGAGCAGCGAGAGCACCTGGATGGCGAACGCCTCGTTCAGCTCGAACAGTCCGATGTCGTCGATCGTCAGTCCGGCCTTGCGGAGCGCCTTCTCGGTCGACGGCACAGGGCCGATGCCCATGATCTCCGGCTCCACGCCGGCGAACGCGAAGCTCACCATGCGCATCTTCGGCTTCAGGCCGAACTCCTTGACAGCGTCGGCCGAGGCCAGGATGCTCGCCGTCGCGCCGTCCGTGAGCGGGGACGAGTTGCCGGCGCTGACCCGGCCGTGGGGGCGGAACGGAGTGCGCAGGGTGGCGAGGGATTCCATGTTGGTCTCCGGCCGCATCCCCTCGTCCTGCGTAGCGAGGCCCCAGCCGCTCTCGGAGCGGATGGCGACGGGAACCAGGTCGGGCTGGATCTTGCCCGCGGCGTAGGCAGCGGCGGTCTTCTGCTGGCTGCGCATCGCGTAGCGGTCGCTCCGCTCCTTGGTGAGCGCCGGGAAGCGGTCGTGGATGCGCTCGGCGGTCATGCCCATGTTGAGCGCGTCCTCACCGACGAGGCGCTCGGAGAGGAACCGCGGGTTGGGGTCGGCCCCGAAACCCATCGGGTGGCGTCCCATGTGCTCGACGCCGCCGGCGATCGCGAGGTCGTAGGCACCGAAGGCGATACCGGACCCCAGGGTGGTGACGCTGGTCATCGCGCCGGCGCACATCCGGTCGATGGCGAAGCCGGGCACCGATTTGGGCAGGCCGGCCAGGAGCGCGGCCGTGCGGCCGAGGGTCAGGCCCTGGTCGCCCTGCTGGGTCGTGGCGGCGATCGCCACGTCGTCGATCCGATCTTTGGGCACGCTCGGATTGCGCTCCAGCAGCTCGATCATGGCCTTGACCACCAGATCGTCTGCGCGCGTGTTCCAGTACTGCCCTTTTTCGCCGGCTCGCCCGAACGGAGTGCGTACTCCGTCGACGAAGACGACATCAGCTCTTTCGGCCACAATGCCTCCCACTTTCAGGTCTGCATCGATCCTAAAGAGGCTGTCTGAGCGGCAAGAATCGTTTGATTCTTTCTACGAATCGGATTCGTCTGGCGCGTCGCCGTTTTGGTGACCTTCCACAAAGGCCTGGGCGATGATCTGTGAGGTTGCCTCAATCTGCCACGGCCGGGCGCCCCATTCGGCCAGGGCGACGCCGACCGA
This sequence comes from Leifsonia sp. NPDC058248, assembly GCF_042881905.1. Taxonomy (NCBI): domain Bacteria; kingdom Bacillati; phylum Actinomycetota; class Actinomycetes; order Micrococcales; family Microbacteriaceae; genus Leifsonia; species Leifsonia sp. NPDC058248. Next base: position 451,217 of record NZ_JBHVXB010000002.1, on the reverse strand, counting down.
CTCCGGGGTGAGCTCGGCCGGAGGCGTCCACGCGACACGACGCAGGGTCTCGGGGGTGAGGATGTTCTCGACCGGGATCGAGATCTGCGCGGAGAGCTCCGTGACGGCCGCGCGTGCCGCCTTGAGGCGGGCATCCGCTTCGGGGTTGCGGTCGGCCCAGGCCCGGGGCGGTGGCAGGCTGTCGCCGTTTCCGCGCATCACGGGGAGGTCGGAGGTGGTGCGCCCGGCCTCGATCGCGGCCCACCAGCGGTCGATCTCGGTGCGGCTGGCGCGGCCGTTGAACTCGCGCAGGGCGGCGAGCGCCCGCTTGCTCTCCGGCATCGCCTTGGCGGCGGCGGTGAGGGAGGCGTCCGGGACCAGACGGCCGGGGGCCGTGTCCGTCTCCCGTGCCAGCTCGTCGCGCGTCAGCCACAGCTCCCGTGCGGCGGCCAGGTTCCGGATGCCCCGCACGGAGTGGATGCCCGACAGGCGCCGCCACGGCTCGTTGCGCACCGGCTTGAGGTCGCGGGCCAGCTCGTCGGCGAACTCCTCCTGGGCCATCGCGGTCTTGCCGGACTCCTCGAGGAGGGCGGCGATCGCGTCGCGCAGGTCGGGGAGCAGTTCCACGTCGAGAGCGGCGTACACCAGCCACGGCTCGGGGAGCGGCCGGGTCGACCAGTCCGCGGCGGAATGCTCCTTGGCCAGGTGGACGCCGAGCAGCTCCTCCACGACCGTGCCGAGGCCGACGCGGGGCATCCCGAGCAGCCGGGCGGCCAGCTCGGTGTCGAAGATCCGCTGCGGGTCGAGGCCGACCTCGCGCAGGCAGGTGAGGTCCTGCGTGGCGGCGTGGAGCACCCACTCGTCGTCGGCGATCGCGGCGTTCAGCTCGTCGAACCGGCCCACCGCGGGAGGGTCGAAGAGAAAGGTGCCGGCGCCGCGCCGGAAGATCTGGATCAGGTAGGCGCGCTGCGAATACCGGAAGCCGGAGGCCCGCTCGGCGTCGACCGCGATCGGACCGATGCCGGCGGCGATCGAATCGACCGCCGCGAAATAGTCGTCGCGGGAGGTGATGACGGAGTGCTCAGTCACGCGGCGGCCGTCTCGTGGAGAGCAGGCTCACACCCTCGCCGGTGGGAGGAAGGCCGGCGAGCATGCAGAGCAGTTCGCCCCAGCCCTCGACGTGGGCGGTGATGTCGTGCTCGAGAGGGGTCCACGAGGCGCGGAGTTCGATCTGCGAGCCGTCGCCCTGCTTGGCGAGCTCGCCGAACCCGGTCGAGATGATCTTGGTGGCCGTGCCACTGGCTGCCGTGTACTTGGCGTGCCGCGCGTCGAGCGCGTCCACCAGCCATGACCAGGCGACATCGGCGAGGAAGGGGTCGAGACCGATGTCGGTCTCGAGCGGAGCCTGCGCGAAGCAGACCACGCGGAACCGGCCGCCCCAGGCCTCCGGCTCGTCCTCGTCGTAGAGCAGGATGAACCGCCCGGTGCCGAGGTCGGAGTCGATGCCGTGGCGCGCCGGACGCACGTCGGCGGCCAACGCGACTGCGTACGGTGCGAGCTGCCCGGGCGCCGGGATCTCGCTGATCACCAGTTCGGGACGGGACTGCGCGGTGCGGATCGTCTCCAACGCCGCGGCGAACTCCGGGGGAGTGCTGGGGGGCGAGGATGTGGTCGGCACGTTACGAACACTATGGTCGTTTGCGCGCGCGGACGGGTAAGGCACGCCGCTGGAGAACTCCTGAGCGAGATCGGAGGGTTCGGCATTACCCTGCTGACATGGCGAGGTCGACGATCGCGAAAACCATCTGGACGGCTGCCGGCGTCGCCGGCGCCCTGGCGCTGGTCGCAGCAGCGGGGGCGGGCCTGGTCATGGCCCGAGTGGCCCTCACCGTGATCACGCCGGTGCGCAAGAGACCGCAGAACCAGAGCATCCGGGGCGTGGACCTCGACGCCGGCACCGTGACGCTGAAGGACACGCCGGATGCCGCCGTCCCCGGTCGTTACGGCCTGTGGTTCGACGACGAGACCGGGTACGCGAAGATCAGCGGTGTCCTCGAGAAGGCCGACGGCCTGGTGACCCGCACGGTCGAGCGCGTCGTGTTCGGCGAGCTGCACCCCACGGGACGCGCGCGGATCAGCGGCTATTACTATCTCGAGCCGGAAGAGCTCGGGCTTCCTGTGAAAAGCATCATGATCGAGACCGAGCTGGGGGAGGCACCTGCCTGGCACTTCCCGCCGGGCGACGGGGACGGCGCCGACGACGGTCGCTGGGTGATTCAGGTCCACGGCTGGGGCGCGTCGCGACAAGAAGGGCTGCGCGCTGTGCGGGCGTTCCACGAGCAGGGCTACACCGTCCTGCTCGCGTCGTACCGCAACGACGGGGATGCTCCGGAGAGCGCCGACCGCCGGTACGGGCTGGGCGGAACGGAGTGGCGCGACATCGACTCCGCCATCCGCTACGCCGCCGGCAACGGCGCCCGCACGATCGTGCTGATGGGCTGGTCGATGGGCGGGGCCGTGGTGCTGCAGACCATCACGCGCTCGACGTCGTCGGGGCTCATCCACGGGATCATCCTGGACTCGCCCGTCATCGACTGGATCGACACCCTCGAGTACCAGGCACGCCTGCTGCGGCTGCCCGAGCCGATCACGCAAGGGGCGCTACGGCTCATCGAGTCCACCTGGAGCGGCCCGATCACCGGCCTGGGCGCCCCGATCGACCTGGCGAGCATGAACTTCGTCGCCCGCGCCGCCGACCTCAGCCTGCCCACGCTCATCCTGCACAGCGACGACGACGGGTTCGTGCCGTCGACGGCGTCGCGGGCGCTCGCCGAAGCGCGCAGCGACATCGTGACGCTGGTGCCGTTCGCCAACGCGCTCCACACCAAACTGTGGAACTACGACGAGGAGCGCTGGAAGACGGCCATCGCCGACTGGCTGGCCGCGAACGTGCACTGACGCTCCGACCCGCCTCTTCGGCCTCTAGGCCGCGATCTTCTCGCGAACCTGCCGCTTGGTGCGCCCCAGCAGCGCCGACATGCCCCGGATGCGCAGCGGAGACACGGCCTGCGTGAGACCGATCGTCTGCGGGTAGTCGTCGGGGACCGCCAGCACCTCGTCCGCCGTCAGCCCGGCCAGACCCTGCACCAGGATCGACGCGAAACCGCGCGTGGTCGGAGACTCCCGCGGCGCGGTGGCGTGGAGGTGCACGATGCCGTCGTCGTCCACCTCCACGAAGATGAACACCGGCGACTGGCATTCCACGACGCGCTCGAGCAGGTCGGGGTGGTCGCGGTATTGCTCCGGCAGCTCGGGGAGCTCGTTGGAGAACTCCAGGAGCAGCTGCAGCCGGTCGGGCTGCTCGAGCGCCAGGAAGTCGTCGCGGATCTCCGCGAGGGCCGGAGCGAGAACTGTCATAGAGCGATTTTACGTCGCCGGAACCGGACCGGGCTCGCTCCCGACGGCGATCGGCACGCGCACCGCGCTTCCCCACTCGGTCCAGGAGCCGTCATAGTTGCGCACGTTCTCGAAACCGAGCAGGTGGGTGAGCACGAACCAGGTGTGGCTCGAGCGCTCGCCGATGCGGCAGTACGCGATGACGTCGTCGCCGGGCTCCAGCCCCGCGTCGCCGAGGTAGATGGCCTCGAGCTCCGGACGGCGCTTGAACGTGGCATCCGGAGCGGCGGCACGCGCCCAGGGCACAGAGGCGGCCGACGGGATGTGACCGGCACGCAATGCGCCCTCGGTGGGGTAGCCCGGGATCTCGGTGCGCTCGCCGCTGTACTCCTCCGGGGAGCGCACGTCGATCAGCGGCTTGCCGAAGTGGGCGAGGACGTCGTCTTTGAAGGCACGGAGACGCGTGTCATCGCGTTCGACGATCGGGTACTCGACCGGCGTGCGGTGCGGGACCTCGGTGGTGATCTCGCGGCCCTCGGCGATCCACTTGTCGCGGCCGCCGTCGAGCAGGCGGACGTCTGCGTGCCCGAACAGGCTGAAGACCCAGAGGGCGTACGCCGCCCACCAGTTGTTCTTGTCGCCGTAGAGGACGACCGTGTCATCGCGGGCGATGCCCTTGCGGCTCAGCAGCTCGGCGAACTTCTCACCGTCGACGTAGTCGCGGAGGACCGGGTCGTTGAGGTCGGTGTGCCAGTCGATCTTCACGGCGCCCGGGATGTGGCCCGTGTCGTAGAGGAGGACGTCCTCATCGGACTCGACGACGACGAGCGCCGGGTCGTCCAGGTGCTGCTGGAGCCAGTCGGTGCTCACCAGCCGCTCGGGGTGTGCGTAGTCGGCGAAAGCGGGGGACGGATCGACCTCGGTGGGCATGGGGATGGACCTCCTGAGAGCGCCTTGTGAGCGCGGGGAACAATCGACTGCGTCGGATTAGGCTGGAAACCCTCGACACTCAGCGAACTTACGTTCCAGGCTACGCGGCGTAAACGGGTGCTGTAAGACTTCGACACAAAGGTGCAGCTTTCATGACCATCGACCAGACCGGCGCCCTCGTGCGTCTCGCCGACCGCACTCCCGACATCACGGGAGCTGAGATCGCCGCCTCTCTGGTGCCGCCGTCGCAGTTCGAGCACGCCACCTTCGAGTCGTACCGGCCCGACCACGACTACCCGTCGCAGGCGGAGGCCGTCGGGCTGCTCAAGACGTTCGCGAAGTCGTGGGAGCCGCAGCGGCCGGCGGGACTGTTCAGCCGCAACCGCAAGAAGGCCGAGACCAAACCGGGCGTGTACCTCGACGGCGGGTTCGGCGTCGGCAAGACCCACCTCCTCGCAGCGCTCTGGCACGAGGCGCCTGGCCCCAAGTACTTCGGCACCTTCATCGAATACACCGCCCTCGTCGGCGCACTCGGCTACGCCGGCGCGGTCAAACTGCTGCGCGGCTCGACCCTGATCTGCATCGACGAGTTCGAACTCGATGATCCGGGCGACACGATGATGATGACCCGCATGCTCAGCGAGCTGGTCGCATCCGGAACCCGCATCGCCGCCACGTCGAACACCCCGCCGAACGCGCTCGGCGAGGGGCGCTTCGCCGCCAGCGACTTTCTGCGGGAGATCCAGGCGCTCTCCGGATACTTCGAGACGATCCGCATCGACGGCCTCGACTACCGCCGCCGCGACACCGAGGGCCGCGCCGTCACCGTCGACGACGAGGAGTACGCCCGCATCGTCGCCGCGCTCAACGCCCGCGGCGAGGTGACGACCAGCGACGACTTCGAATCCCTCATCGCGCACCTCGCCACCGTGCATCCGTCGAAGTACATCAAGCTGCTCGACGGGATCGACGTGATCGGGCTGTCCGACGTGCGCATCCTGCACGACCAGATGGCGGCCCTGCGCCTGGTCGCCTTCATCGACCGGGTGTACGACGCCGAGATCCCCGTCGTGCAGACGGGCGAGCCCCTGAGCGAGGTGTTCGACGAGGAGATGCTCGGCGGGGGCTACCGCAAGAAGTACCTCCGCTCGGTGTCGCGCATGATCGCGCTCACCACCGGCGAGCTGCCACCCCACGAGGAGTAGCGTGCGCGAGCTCGCGGCCGACATCGACGCCCTCGCCGTCCAGACCGGATTCTCCGGAGCGGTGTCGGTACGTCACGGGGACGAGCCGGTTTTCGACGGCGCGTACGGGCTCGCCGATCGCGGCCACGTCATCCCGAACACGATCGCCACGCGGTTCGGCATCGCGAGCGGGGTCAAAGGGCTCACAGCGCTCGCCGTGACGTCGCGGGTGTCGGATGGCACCCTCGCGTTCGATACGACGGCCCGCTCGGTGCTCGGCTCGGACCTGCCGGAGATCGACGACGGCGTGACCGTGGAACACCTCCTGGCCCACCGCTCGGGGATCGGGGACTACTTCGACGAAGAGGCGGAAGGCGAGATCACCGACTACGTTCTCCCGGTGCCCGTGCACGAGCTCGTCGAGACGGAGGACTACCTTCGCGTACTGGGCGGGCATCCGGCGAAATTCTCACCGGGGGAGCGGTTCTCGTACTGCAACGGTGGGTACGTGGTGCTCGCGCTGATCGCCGAGCGCGCGGCCGGACTGCCCTTCCGGGAGCTCGCGCGAACGCGCGTCTGCGAACCGGCCGGTTTGCACACGACCGGATTCCCGCGATCGGACGAACTGCCGGGGGACGCCGCGCTCGGCTACCTGCCGATCGACGGTGTCGACCGCACCAACGTCTTCCATCTGCCCGTGCGCGGAAGCGGCGACGGCGGGGCGTACTCGACGGCAGCCGACTTCGGGCACTTCTGGCCGGCGCTCCTGGGCGGCCGGATCGTGCCGGAGCCGATGGTCGACCGGATGCTCGCTCGACGCAGCGAGGCCGGAGACGGGATGGGCTACGGACTCGGGTTCTGGCTGCGGGATGCCGACGGCGCGATCGTGCTCGAAGGGTACGACGCGGGGGTCTCCTTCCGCAGCTGGCACCGCCGGGCATCCGGAACCACGGTCACGGTGGTCTCGAACACGTCCGACGGCGCCTGGCCGGTCGCGCGCCGGCTGGCGGACCTGCTCGGCTGACGCGGCGGGCCCGTGCGCGTCTTCCAGGCGCCGCCCTCTGCTGCGGCCGCGCTGGCCGAATTCGACCAGACGTCGTCGATCGACAGCACGCGGTAACTCCGGAACTCTGGTCGTGGCCCGGCCGAACGGTCCGGAGTTGGTCGTAGCGGCGCGGCGTGTCGGGCATCCGTTCCGGAGTTGCGAGCGCGGCACACTTCCACGCCATTCGCTGCTGTGCGAAACACGATGTTTACATGCATCAGCGATGCGTAACACTCGCGAAACACGAGCATCCTTCGACCGAAACCTCTCGCGACAAAACTGGGCGACACCCCGAAGCGTTCCCACCCGCACCACCGGGGACACCGTGAGCATTCACAGAGAGGCAGACCATTCGTATGTTGCTACACCTGGCAGCCAGCTACGACGCCAAGACGAGTGTTGACTCGCTCTGGCTTCTCGTCGCCGCAGCACTTGTCCTTTTGATGACCCCGGGCGTGGCCTTCTTCTACGGTGGCATGGTCCGGGCGAAGAGCGTCATCAGCATGATGATGATGAGCTTCGGCGCCATGGCCATCGTCGGCGTCCTCTGGGTGCTCTACGGGTACGGCCTCTCATTCGGCCCGCCGTCGATCCCGCACTTCCTGGGCACACCCGACTGGGGACTCTCCAGCCTCATGGGCAGCGACGGCATCACCCCCGACATGAACAAGCTCGCGTTCGCCGGCTTCCAGGCCACCTTCGCGATCATCACCGTCGCCCTGATCTCCGGTGCGATCGCCGACCGTGCCAAGTTCGGCGCCTGGATGGTCTTCGCCGGCGTCTGGGTCACCGTCGTCTACTTCCCGGTGGCGTACTGGGTGTTCAACCTCGCGGACGGCTGGGCTCCGGCCGTGCTGCACGTGAACGACTTCGCGGGTGGTACTGCGGTCCACATCAACGCCGGTGCGGCCGGCCTGGCGCTCGCACTGGTGCTCGGCAAGCGCGTCGGCTTCCAGAAGGGCATGTCGAAACCGCACAACGTCCCGCTCACGCTCCTCGGCGCCGCGCTCCTGTGGTTCGGATGGTTCGGGTTCAACGCCGGTTCCGAGGCCGCTGTCGACGGCGTCGCAGCGATCGCCTGGATCAACACGCTCGCCGCCCCGGCCGCCGCGATCCTCGGCTGGCTGATCGTCGAGAAGCTCAAGGACGGCAAACCGACGTCGATCGGTGCCGCATCCGGAGCCGTGACCGGCCTGGTCGCGATCACCCCGGCCTGTAACATCCTGACCCCTGGGTTCGCGATCCTGCTCGGCGTCATCGCCGGCGCCGTGTGCTGCCTCGCGATCGACCTCAAGTTCAAGCTCGGCTTCGACGACTCGCTCGACGTGGTCGGCATCCACCTCATCGGTGGTCTGATCGGAACGCTCTACATCGGCATCTTCGGCTTCACCCACGTCTACAACTCGAAGGGCGAGCCGACGGATGCGTTCTCCAGCCTCCTCTACGGCGGCAGCTTCCAGCAGCTCGGGGTGCAGGCGGTCGGCGCCTTCGCCGTGCTGATCTACTCGTTCGTCCTGGCGTACGCCATCGGCTGGATCATCCAGAAGACGATGGGCTTCCGCATCAAGAACGAGGACGAGCTGGCCGGCGTCGACACGGTGGTGCACGGCGAAGAGGGCTACGCCCTCGAGCCCGTCTGATCCCTACACGAACACAGCAGTGAGCGGGGTGTCGCCTTCGGGCGGCACCCCGCTTGCGTGCGACGCGACCGGCGCGTGCCGGACGCTAGGGTGAATGCCAGCCGGCGCGGAGGAGGAGGGCTATGGTCACGTGGCTCGCTGACGCGTCCGCCGGGGCCGCCGCGCCCACGGCGGGCCAGCTGACGGACACGCTGCTGATGCTCGTCAGTGCGTCCATGGTCATGCTGATCGTCCCCGGCGTCGCCCTCTTCTACGGAGGGATGTCGGGTCGGGCCGGTGCGGCGCAGGCGTTCCGGGCCGCGCTCTCCGGCACAGCGGTCGTCGTCGTCCTCGCGGTCGCGGGCGGATATGGCCTGATCGCCGGGCCGGCGCTCATCCCTCACGTGCTCGGGATGCCCGACTGGGGGCTCGCCTCGCTTCTCGGCGGACTCGGGCCGCACGGCCTCGCCGATGCGGACCCGTACCCGCTCGCCCGCGCGGGCTACCTGGTTGCGCTGTGCGCCGTCGCTGTCGCGATCCTCGGGGCGGCCGTCGCCTCGCGCGTCACCCTCCGTGCCTGGGTCGTGTTCGTCGGTGTCTGGTCGCTGCTGGTGCTGTTCCCCGCCTGCTACGCGGTCTTCGCCCTCTCCGACGGCTGGGCGGTGGCCGGGATGAACGTGGTCGACTTCGGTGGCGCCCTCCCGGTGAGCCTCGCGGCGGGGAGCGGAGCGGCGGGCGTCATCCTCGCGTGCGGGCGGCGGGGTCATCCGCCGACAGGCATCCACAGTCTTCCTCTGGTCGCCACGGGCGGCTCGCTGATCTGGTTCGGCTGGTTCGGGCTGACGGTCGGCTCGGAGGGCGCCGTCGACGCCTTCTCGTCGCTGATCTGGATCAACACCCTCATCGCGTCGGCGGGCGGCGCGCTGACCTGGATCATCGTCGACCGGGTGATGCTGCGGCGTCCGACCATCACCAGCGCCCTCTGCGGGGCGGTCTCCGGCCTGGTGGCGATCGCGCCGGCATCCGGGGTGGTGACCACCGGCTGGTCGCTCCTGCTGGGAGCCCTGGCCGCGCTCGCGTGCGCGACGATGGTCGACCTCGCCGCACGGGCACGCTTCGGCGTTCCGATGGCGATCTGCGTCATCCACATCGTCGCCAGCCTGGTCGGGCTCTTCTACATCGGACTGTTCTCCAGCGGCGGGGGACTGATCGAGAGCGGGAACTTCGACCTCTTCGTCTCGCAAGCCGTCGCCGGGATCACCGTGGCCGCCGGTTCGTTCTTCCTCTCGCTGCTGGTCGCCGTCGCGTTGCGGTACACGATCGGCCTCACGCGGGTCCGGTATCCTTCGGACGATGCCGAGCCCGATGAGATTCCTGCGCGCCGTGGCGAGCCTGTTCCGGCCGAATCAGACCGAGCCGGCGACCCGGCCGGCGGTCGAGCCGGGCCGTAGCGGAGCCGCCGCCACGGTCGAAGTGGACCCACGTCGTCTCGGCCGCGTGACCACGACCTATACGCCGCGGACCGACGGCGACGCCGACCCCGGCGAGATCGTGTGGACCTGGGTGCCGTACGAGGAGCGGGACGGCCGAGGAAAGGACCGCCCGGTGCTCGTCGTCGCGAGGGAGGCCACAGGAACCGTGCTCGCCGTGCAGCTGACCAGCCAAGAGCATCCGGGGCGTTCCGACCAGTTGTCGATCGGGACCGGAGCGTGGGACAGCAAGGGTCGATCGAGCTACGTCATGATCGACCGCGTCTTCCGCGTGCATCAGCAGGGGATGCGACGCGAAGCCGCCGCCCTCGACGCCCGGCGGTTCGGTGCCGTGCGCACGGCGTTGAGCGCCCGTTACGGCTGGCGCTGAGATGAGATTCTCTCAGCTATAGACATCGGCTTTCTCGAAGGTGTAGGCCGGAACCGTCGACGACGACACGGAAGCAGGCGATCGTGCGAAACCCGGCGCATGGGAGGCTCTGGACGGGCCTTGCCCTCACCGTCACCGTGACACTGGCGCTCACCGCATGTCATGGGGATCCACCGCCCTCTGTCATCAAAGAAGGCATTGCGGCGGCGAAATCCGACCTCAAAGCGATCTTCGGCGACCTCTCGGCGACAGCGCGAGCGGGCGAGCATGACGCCCCGCCCGTGTTCACGAAGGCGACGACGTCGTCCGAAGTCGATACGGCCGGTGATCAGCTCATCCGGGAACTCAACGAGTACAAAGACGCCTACGCGCGGATCGGGACGGCCGCCCAGACCGCCATGGACATCGACCTGGGCATCCCCGATGACGCCTACGCTCTTGCCGCCGCCGCCTTCATGGGAGGGGATCGCAACCCGAAGTTCGAGCAATACGTCGACGAGCTCGCCGAGAAGCTCGTTCGCGGACTCATGTGCCAGGGACTCCGGAAAGTCATCGATGCGCAGGCTCAGGCGGAAGAGCAGCGCTCTGGCATCGACTACCAGCCCATCGATCCGAACCTGGCGCTGACGTACGTCATCGACAGGCTGAATGAGTTCTCGCACGACTGGGCCCCGTACATCAACTCCGCGAAGCTGGCCGAGGACGCAACGGGGAAGGCGCAGGCGATCATCGAGAGCGTCGACGGAATAATCACGGCACCGAACGGCACCATCCGGCAGGCGGACTTCCTGTACCTGCGTTCGTGCGTCGTCAAATCGCCGTAGGCGGGCCAGGGCACCCCGACCTTCGCGGGTGATCACGCGCGCGGGATCACCCGATCGGAGTGATTCCGGATGCCGGCGGTGCGTGCCACAGTGAGGCTTCCGTTCGACGCGCGAGAGGGTCCTCATGTCCGATCCCGATCTCGATTCCGATCCCGGTCCCGATGGGCCTGACGGTGCGCCGAAGAAGCCGCTGTGGAAGCGCGCCTGGTTCATCGTCACTGCGATCATCGTCGCGATCCTCCTCGTCGCCGGAATCACCACCGCGGCCACCCAGGTCGCGACCATCGACGCGCAGACGGCGGGGACCACCCAGACACCGACGCCGACACCGCCTCCGCTCGCTCTCGAAACGCCGTCGGAGACCGCCACGCCCGTGCCGACGCCGTCACTGATAGCGCCAACGACGACAGAGCCCACGCCGGAACCGACGGCCGGACCGACCGCGGAGCCGAGCCCGGAGCCGACCGGCGAGCCGATCACCGCGCCGACCATCGAGCCGAGCCCGGAGCCGACCACGGACCCGCCTGCGGTCGACCCCGCCCGCTTCAAGACGTCGGCCGGCAAACACCTCAACGACTTCGAGAAGGGCCTGAACGCGATGTCCACCGCGATGACGGAGTTCAACAATCCGCTCGTGGTCGCCAACTCCGTCAAGCTCGCGCTCAACGCCAAGCAGCTGAAAGGGCTCGATGCTCCGGAGAACATCTCCGAGGAGTGGAACGCGGCCAACGACGCGCTGACCAGTCTGGTCGCGGAGATGAAGGTGGTGGTCAAGGCCCAGGACTATCCGGCGCTGACGAACCTGGTCGAGGCGGGGCACCACCAAGTGGCCGCGATGCGGGACATCGTCGCCCGCGCAGAGTGAGCTCGACAGCGTCGCGAAATGAAAGAACCCCGGTCGACCCGGGGCGGTTACTGGTGGGCGATACCGGACTCGAACCGATGACCTCTTCCGTGTGAAGGAAGCGCGCTACCAACTGCGCCAATCGCCCTGAACTGTGCCGGAGAATCCCGGCTGCGAGACTCGATACTAGCCGACGATCGGGCTCCGACGCACATCCGGCATGCGACACACCCGGTTACGTCACCGGTTTTGAAATCGACGATCCCATCAGCTAAAGTCATTGAAGTGCCGCAGCGATGCGGAACACAGTTGCGGATGTGGCGCAGTGGTAGCGCATAACCTTGCCAAGGTTAGGGTCGCGAGTTCGAATCTCGTCATCCGCTCGAGTCGGCCCGATCGAAAGATCGGGCCTCTCACTACGGTGGTGAACCCAAACGGTGGATTGGCCGAGAGGCGAGGCAGCGGCCTGCAAAGCCGTATACACGGGTTCGAATCCCGTATCCACCTCCAGCCCGCAGTAAAACGTGGGTCTGGGCGATTGGCGCAGCGGTAGCGCGCTTCCCTGACACGGAAGAGGTCACTGGTTCGATCCCAGTATCGCCCACAGAGAGAAGCCCCCGGGAAACCGGGGGTTTTCTTCGTTTTCGGGCTTTGTTTTGGGTGAACGTGCTCCGTCGTGGGGTCAGCGTGGGGTCCGCGATTAGGCGAGTTCTAGGCAATATGTCAGTTTGCGACAGCTTCGGCCTTTTTACTAACGTCCAGCTCATACAAATGAACAGCGCGAAACTAAAGCGCAGAGGCGGAAAGGCCCGTCTCGAGAAAGGACACGCACCACCCGGTGCGCAGACGCCAGACGGCCGGATACACGACCAGGCGACCTGGTTCCTGGATAGCTAACAAGCATCCAAGGAGACAGGTATGCCCAGTACAGCCCATTACGCAGTTCGTGACACCACCGCCGATGCCCCGCGTATCGAACGCCTCGGTCACACGATTCCAAATGCCGCAGAATCCGCGACCCCGAGCATGCAGCCTGCGGCAAAGAGCATGGCTCGATACCCGCCTCCCGAGAGCGGAAGTGCAAGGCGCATAGGTTCCGCAACGGTTCCTTTAGTGCCAGCGTCTAACTCGCCTTCTCGCATAAGCCAATGATCTTCGAGTCGCTGGACGGAGGGAATAGCGATTGTGACCGGGTTTCGTATTCGTCGTGGTCGTCCAGGGCGCTGCTGTGGTAATAATCTTGGCGCTATTCGCATCGATGGCGCTATCAAGCCTGCTTGTCTTGGGGCGGCGGCGTGGCTTGGAACTCCGGCGAGCGCGCCCACTACCGATGTCCTCATGCGGACGCCGGTCGATAGCCGCGCCTCGCTCATCGTGCCCGTTGCCTATGGACGATTCGGCGTCCTTGAGATTCGTCATCGAGACCTCCTCCAACTCGACGCCAACGACTTCGACGTGCCAGGGAGGCCCGCCAACGGGTCGGTTTTCTTGCGCCGGACGGGCAAGGAGAACACGAGAGCGACATCCCAAACTCGCGCGAGCGAGGATGGCGCCGGGTAGTTGTCGGCCTAGCCGTGCCGACAAACTACGTCGGTTGCTCCAACAAGGTCCGCTAGAACATCTCACAGCACGCTAGACGATCGGCTTGCGGATACCCTCGGTGGGTGGATCGTTACCCTTGAGACATGGAACCGGACTGGATCGAACCTTGTCATTCCCGGTGACCGAGGACCAGCTTCGTCCACTGTCTCGCTGAGGGATCCGCTATCGTCGCCGATGTCTTGTCCTAACAGTCGGGCCGTTTCGGGAGCGTTCGCTGGGGTCAGCGGTCGATGGACGCCATGTTGTTCCCGTCGTGGCGTTCGCCGGCCGCGGGTTCGAGGGAGTCCAACCGGTCTAGCTGGTCCGTGCTGAGCTCGATGCTGTCGGCTGCGGTGTTCTCCTCGACGCGTGTGACGCGACGGGTGCCGGGGATGGGCGCGATGTCGTCGCCGCGGGTGAGGATCCACGCGAGCGCGGTCTGGGCGGGGGTTGCTCCGATCTCGGCGCCGATCGCCTGCACCTCGTCGACGATGCGGAGGTTGCGGGTGAAGTTCTCGCCGATGAAGCGCGGGTTGCTCTTGCGCCAGTCGTCGTCCGCGAAGTCGTCGACCGTGCGGATCTGACCGGTCAGGAGGCCGTGGCCGAGCGGCGAGTACGGGACGAATCCGATGCCGAGCTCGCGCAGCAGGGGAAGGATTTCGGCCTCGACGTCTCGGGTCCAGAGCGAGTATTCGGTCTGCAGCGCCGATACCGGCTGCACAGCGTGGGCGCGGCGGATGGTGTCAGGCGAGGCTTCTGACAGACCGAAGTGCAGCACCTTGCCTTCGGCGATCAGTTCGGCGACTGCGTCGGCGGTCTCCTCGATCGGCGTGTTCCGGTCGACGCGGTGCTGGTAGTAGAGGTCGATGTGGTCGGTTCCGAGTCGGTGCAACGAGCCTTCCACAGCGGCGCGGATGTTGGCGGCGCTGCTGTCGGTGATTCCCGGGCCACCGCCGGCATGTGAGACGAGGCCGAATTTCGTCGCGATCTTTACCTCGTCCCGACGGTTCTTGATGGCGTCGCCGACGATCTTCTCGCTGAGGTACGGGCCATAGATCTCCGCGGTGTCGATGTGGGTAACCCCCAGGTCCAGGGCGCGCTGGATCGTGCGGATGGACTCGCTGTGATCCAGCGCTCCCTCAGTTGTGTAGGTGCCGGCCATTGTCATGGCGCCGAGGCCGATGCGGGAGACGTCGAGGTCTCCGAGGTGGGCGTGCTTCATGGTGTGCTTCCTTCTTCGTGTTGTGCGGATGCTCGGCCAGTGCCGGTGATGAACCAACGTTCACGGCTTCGTCATGGCGACGAGTCAACGCGCTCCGCCGCAGTCGAGGGAGTCCCGCTCTTTCCGGTTAACAGCAGGGACCCCCTAACGCCGGAGCGCTGACGTAGATTCGAAACATGGACTCAGCCAACGACATCCGCGAGTTCCTGACCTCCCGACGGGCCAGGCTCACGCCTGAACAGGCCGGCCTGCCGAACTTCGGCGGACGTCGCCGCGTGCCAGGGCTCCGCCGCGAAGAGGTCGCCCTCTTGGCGGGTATGAGCGTCGAGTACTACGTCCGATTCGAACGTGGCAACGCCAAGGGCATCTCCGAAGTCGTGCTCGAGGGAGTCAGCCGCGCACTACAGCTCGATGACGCCGAACGCTCCCACCTCTACGACCTCGTCCGCGCCGCCAACGAAGGCATCCACCCCCAACGCCGCCGAGGCAGCACCAAGACGCAAGACATCCGACCCGGGCTCCAGCAGCTCATCGACTCAATGCACGACGTGCCCGTATTCGTCCAGAACGGGCGCCTCGACATCCTCGCCACCAACCAGCTCGGCCACGCCGTGTTCTCCGAGCTGTACGTGCAGCCCCGGCGCCCAGCGAACTTCGGACGATTCCTCTTCCTCGACCCGCGCGCGGACGTCTTCTACCGCGACTGGGACGACGCCGCCTACCAGACCGTCGCGTTACTCCGTAGCGAGGCCGGCCGCTCATCGCACGATCGCATCCTCAGCGACCTGATCGGCGAACTCTCCACCCGCAGCGACCGTTTCCGCACACTCTGGGCATCCCACGACGTCCGCGAACACCGAACCGGCGTAAAACTCCTCACCCACCCCATCGTCGGCGACCTCGATCTCGCCTTCGAAGCGATGAATCTCTCGTCCGACCGCGGGCTCCAACTCATCGCCTACAGCGCCACCCCGGGCTCAACCACAGCCGACGCCCTGAAACTCCTCGCCAGCTGGGCCGCCACTGACAACACCGAGAGTCGTACGACCGCACCAACCGACGCATCGCCTTCCTGACAGGTATTCCGCTCAGAGCGCACCTGAACCGGACTTGATCTTGCGCTGAATGCTCGACCCGGTGATTGCCCGGCGCAGGATCCGGTTGCGGTCGGGTTAGCAATTGCCGGCCAGCTCGTTGCGCTGCGTTGTTATCCGGGCCACCGTCTAATGGCGCTGTCACACGCTGAAGCCGGACGTCCTTCTCCGATAGGGCGAACAAGGCGGCAATGGAATCCCGCAGCAGTTCCGGTTTCAACATCGCCTGGCAGGCGCAGCCGTCGTCCGTCGAGTCGACGAGCAGGGCGTGTGGGCATCGGATGACGGAAGGCCGCTTTTCCGCGCTGTGGTGCGAGGACCCTCTCGCCGGTGGCGCCGAGCGCGTTGTCCGACGAGCAGAGGGCATTTCTGATCGAGTCCGGGACTTTCACGGCAGATGAGCTCAGCGAAACTGAAGCCAGGATTGACCGCGGTGCATTCCAACTCGACTCGATGGAGTGGTGGCTGTCGGAGATGCGAGCGACTCTGTCGCTTCGGGACGCTGCCGCGTTCCTCGGGCGGGAAGAGGACGCCGTAAGGCGGGCCGTCGCAGAGCGAGGCCTGTACGCCGTGGAGATCGCTGGGCGCCTGCGATTTCCGTGGTTCCAGTTCAGCCTTCGCTCGCCAGGAAAAGTCCTGCCCCATCTAGAAGCCCTGCTGCCAGCTCTGGAGGAGCGGTGGGGCTGGAGCAGCATCAGTCGCCCCTTCGCGACAAGGCAGGAGGATCTCGTCGGTGATGGCTGGAAAACACCCGCCAGTTGGCTAGAAGACGACAAGCTTTCTTCGCCCAAGGCTCCTCCCCGCCTTCCAAAATGGTCTCGAGCAAGACCCGGCGTTCCGATGGCCCTGTCATAGTGTTAGCCTCCAGCTGACGGCACGCGCCACAAGTGCAGAGCAGCTGCATCCCCGCGACGCCAGCAGCGCATGGAATCGAGTCCATCGTGACTACCATCCCGACCAAGCCCACCGTGAACGGCAAGGACCCGGACCGTCCGCCCCGACCCAATGCGCGCCCGAGGCGACACATCGGTTTGATCGTGGCCGGTTCGTTGGCCACCGGACTCATCGCCGCTCTCCTCCTCGTTGCCGCCCCGTTCATCCGGCCAGAGGAAAGCGCAGTCACCGGAGCAGCCCTCCTGGGCTTTGCGCTGGGCTGGGCGATGTTGGCAGTGCTCTCCATTCGGTTCACCGATCAGCCCCAACGGTGGGCTGCGATTCCCGCAACGTTCATGGGACTGGGCGGTCTCCTGCTGGTGGTATTCGGCTCATCAGTACACGGGGTGCTCAATTGGGTGTGGCCGCCCGCCTTGCTCGCCTTGGTGATTTGGATGGCTATCCAGATCCATCGACACCTTCGTAGTCGGAGCGGACGCTGGCTTCTCTACCCAGTTATCGGATTGCTGGCTGTTGCCTCGATCAGCGGCGGCTACGAGACCGTCGCCGAAGCGGTGGATGCAAGCGCCCACCCGATGGAAGGTCAGCTGATCAACGTCGGCGGACACAACCTGCACCTGAGTTGCACGGGCTCGGGCAGCCCCACCGTCGTGTTGGAACCAGGCGCAGGCGAGATGTCCGCTGATCTCGGTTGGATTGCGCCCGCTGTGGCTCGTGACACCCGAGTATGTGTCTACGACCGTGCAGGTCGTGGGTGGAGCCAGCCCGCAAGCGCGCCCCAGGATGGAAGGCAGATCGCGACCGACCTGCACGCATTGCTACATCGCGGAAACGTCGCGGGTCCCTACGTGTTGGCCGGCCATTCGTTCGGCGGCCTCTACGTGCAATCCTTCGCAGCCCTTTACCCCGACGAAGTGGTCGGAATGGTGCTAATCGACTCCACGGCTCCGAGGCCGAGACCGAGCTCGGCTGCGACGGATGCTGGGGACTCGTACAACGTCATGGGTCGCGTCTCCGCTTTGGCTTCGAGCTTTGCTCGCTTCGGTCTAGGCCGGCTCTACGGCCAGTTCGACTGGGGCAGCCTACCGCCGGCATCCCGGGACGAGGCACGCGCCAGCGTGGCGAAAGCCGGCCAGCTGGGAAGCACGATTGATGAGTACGTCGAGGCGAACTCCTCGATGGAGCAAGCTGCCACTCTCGTCAGCTTCGCCGACAAACCCTTGGTCGTGCTGACCGCTGGCAACGGAAGCACTGCCGACTGGCCCGCAAAGCAGGACGCCATGGCCACCTTGTCGACTAACAGCGCACACCGAGTCATCGCCGGCGCCACCCACGCGGCCCTGCTGACGGACGAGAAATATGCCGCCAAGACCACTCAAGCGATCCTCGACGTCGTCACGTCGGTGAGGAGTTCTGCGCCGCTGGTCAGGTGATACTCGCGCGAGGCGACAGGTTACCCGGAACGGTGTAGCGGGTGCTATGCCGCTGCTGACCTGATCATGCTTTCATCCGGCCGCGCAAGTACTGGTGGACAGACCCAACTGCGACGGATCCCTCGCCGACCCCGCCGGCAACCCGCTTGATAGACCCAAACCGCACATCACCAGCCGCGAAAACACCGGGCAGATTTGTCTCGAAAGGTAACGGCGGGGGAGTGGCCGGCCAATATTCCGGGGGTACGTCCGAGCCGGTATAGACGAATCCGCGGTCGTCTCGACTCACGCTTACCAGCCAACTTGTGTGTGGCTCTGCTCCGATCAGGACGAATGCTGCGCTCACGGCGAGAGTTGTTCGCTCAGCTGAGTCGGTGTCTTCGATTTGCAGGGCGTTCAGGCGCGCATCGCCGTACCCCTCGATGACGCGCGCGCTGAGCACCACCCGGATGTTGGATGTGGCTTCGATTTGGTCAATGAGATAGCGGGACATCCCGGCTGTGAGCGAGTGCCCGCGGACGACCATGACGACCTCGCTCGCAAAGCTGGCGAGGTGTAGCGCGGCCTGCCCGGCGGAATTGGCGCCGCCGATGACAGCGACCGGTTCACCGGAAAAGGCCGGTGCCTCGACACCCGCGGCACCGTAGAACACTCCGACCCCGGTCAACCGATCGAGCGCCTGAACGCCCAATCGGCGGTACGTGACCCCGGTAGCGATGATGACGGCATCCGCTCGGATCGGTTCCTCGTCGGTCAATGTGAGGATCAGCCCGTCGCCATCGGCCTCCACCGCCAGCGCCTCGTGAGTGAATACGAACTCGGCGCCCAGCAGGACGGCCTGCTCCCATGCCCGGTGAGCGAGCTCACTGCCGTTGATGCCGCGCGGAAATCCAAGGTAGTTGCGGATCATTGAGCTCGTGCCAGCTTGGCCGCCGATGGCTTGGCCCTCGATGACGACGGTTTGGAGCCCCTCAGACGCCCCGAATACCGCCGCTGCCAGCCCCGCCGGTCCTGCGCCAACAATGGCAAGATCGTACTTTTCTCGCGAAGCGCGGGTGGAGATGCCGTGTGCGGCCGCGATCTGAGCGGAAGACGGGTTCTGCAGAACGGACCCGTCGTGGCGTATTAGAGCGGGAAGTTGTTGGCCATCCACCTTGTGGTCGAGCGCGAGCCGCTGACCTTCCTCGGATTCGAGGGAGAAGAAGCGGAAAGGGATCCCATTCCTGGTGAGGATGTCTCGGATCTCGTGGGAGCGAGGGGCCCAGGGGTCCCCCAGTACGCGGTACACGAGGTGTTGAGGGCGGTGAGCACGAGTCCAGGCTGTCAACGCCTCTTGCAGTTGGGGATATAACCACTCCTCCGGAGTGTCCCATCCCTTCACCAGTGCTAGGTCGATTTGACCTAGCGCGGTAGCGCGGCGAACCCGATGGAACTGGCTAAGCGGAAAATTGGTGTGACTTTCATCCATCGGGATTAGAAGAATTCGAGTCGCTTGCTTCTCAAGCGCGTGAGCACGCTCCAAGAAACTCACGCCGTCAACGTCGGGGAGGCCGATGTCCGCTGCGATTATGGCTATGTCGTATCCGCGTTCGATGAAGCGACGGATGCTGTCTAGGCCTTGAGCGCCGGAGCCCACCGCTTGGATCTCGTAGTCCGCGCCGAATCTTCGTTTCACAGCCGTCGATGCGGCGTCGCGCGATGAGTCTTCCGCGTCGACAATCAGGATTATCGGGGAGTAGCGCGGGGCTCCGGCGCGTCCGCCAGACTGGCCATTCATGTGCGTACCTCCCTGCCGAGAACCGTCGAGCCGAACTTTGAGTTGCTTCAGGCCTGCGGTGCGCGACCGGTAGTTTTCAAGGCCGACTCAGCCGCGGTTTCTCGCTTCGGTTTGAGGAGCACGTCGAGAATCTCACCTACCGCGACTTCGTCCAGTCCTTCCCGGCGGATCGGCTGGTCCGGATGCAGTTCGTAGAAGTTGCGACTGCCTACCCGGCGGCGGGTCAGGTATCCGCCTTCGACTAGTTCCGTCACGATGCGGTGTGCCGCCCGTTCCTGGACACCCACGCTTTCGGCGATCTCCCGGATCCGGATTCCCGGGTGACGCGCGACGCAGTAGAGCGCATGTAAGTGATTAGTCAGAAAACCCCACTCAGCCATGACACAAGTCTACTGTCATTTAGGACATGTTTCTATTGCCATGTCGTCTGGAACAGGATATCGTTGCCCACATCGGCGCGGAAGTTCCAAGCCGCCGGCACAAGCCCCGGACCTGGCCAGAATGAGAGACCCGCCCGGTGCCGTGATGCCGAGCCCCCATGAGCGAGGGCGGCTTCACGGCCTATGGAAGGACTTCTCATGGAGCGACAATCTGCGTACGCCCTTGCATTGGAGGGCGAGCATGCCCAGCGTCTGAGCCGCTGGCTATGGCTCGTGAAATGGCTGCTGATCATCCCGCACGTCATTGTGTTGTTCTTCTTGTGGATCGTCTTCCTGGTGCTGTCGGTGGTGGCGTTCTTCGCGATTCTGATCACAGGCCGCTATCCGCGGGGGATTTTCGACTTCAACGTCGGCGTGCTGCGCTGGACGTGGCGGGTCAGCTACTACTCCTACAGCGCGCTCGGGACCGACCGCTATCCGCCGTTCAAGCTGGCCGATGATCCGAACTACCCGGCCCGACTTTCCATCGAGTACCCGCAGAAGCTCTCACGCGGACTCGTGTTGGTGAAGTGGTGGCTGCTCGCGCTGCCGCACTACCTGATCATCGGCGTGTTCACCGGTGCCGCCTTCGCCGGCTACAGCCAGATCCGCGATGGCAATGCTTGGGCCTACGGCAGCGGCCTCATCGGCCTGCTGGTCCTCATCGCCGGTCTCGTCTTGCTGTTCTCCGGCCGCTACCCCCGCGGCGTGTTCGACCTCATCATGGGCATGAACCGCTGGGTCTACCGAGTCAGCGCCTACGCCGCACTGATGACCGACCAATACCCACCACTCCGCATGGACATGGGCGGCAAGGAACCCCCGACCACCGCAGAGGTCCCCAGCATCATCGGGCCGGATCCACTGCCAGCGATTTAAGAAGGGCCAACCATCCGGAAGCGGTGTGCACCCAAGCCTGGAGCGCACCGCCCGGCAGCACGATCCATCACAACTAGTGCCAACGCACCTTCGAAGGAGCACACCATGGCCGCCAACACCGACATCACCGCTCCGGTGAGAGTTCATATTCCGCGGCGCCGAATGCTGCCGACGAGGCGGATCTCCCTGACCGTCGGCATCCTTTACGTGCTCACGTTCGTCTCCATCCCGACGCTGGCGCTGTACGCGCCTATCAAGAACAACGTCGGCGCCTTCATCCTGGGCGCCGGAAGCACATCAGCACTCCAGTGGGGCGCGCTCTCCGAGGTCATTGTCGGCTTGGCCGGCATCAGCACCGCCATAGTGCTGTACCCGCTGACCAAACGAATCAACCAAACCGCGGCCCTGGGGTTGGTGGCGGCCCGGCTCCTGGAAACCTGCCTCATCTTCGTCAGCGTCGTCAGCCTGCTCACGATCATGACACTGCGAAACGACCTCGCCGGAACCGCCGGGACGAACCCTGCGGCGCTGGCCACGATGGGCCACAGCCTGCTCGCAAGCTACAACTGGACGTTCCTGCTCTCCGGAAGCCTGATGCCCGTCGCGTGCGACGTGCTCCTCGGCTACATGCTGTACCGGTCCGCCCTCGTTCCCCGCATCTTCCCGATCGTCGCATTCATCGGCGCACCGCTGCTCCTGGCCTCCGACATCGCGGTCTTCTTCGGCGCCTACTCGAACGTGTCCCCGATCGCCGTTCTCGCCGCACTGCCCGTCGCCGTGTTCGAACTGTCCCTGGGTATCTGGCTGATCGTCAAGGGTTTCAAGCCAACGCCGCTGACCGCCGACTACAACGAAACCAGCCAGTCCACAGCAGCCTGAGCGTCGGCTTCACAAGCAGGCCTGCCAGAACGCTGTCCCAGATACGCGTCACCGCAGTAGTGCCGCGCCCCCGGGAAGAGATCCTCCGCTGAGACGGCTTCCGCTCCTTTGGAGCGATGAGTGTTGACCGGTGTCGCACTGGTTGCGGCCTCGAACGACGGCGGACAAACTACCTGGCGGGAGACCGGGACAAACTGCGGGCGGAAACCCTCATCGAGAGGTTTGAACTGGAAAATCTGGCTGGCCGGCCGACAGCATCTGTCGACCGTCGCCCCACGTTGTCCTTCCGCCACGAAAGTCGATGGCCCGCGCAGTTGCCCACCTGCGCGCACCCGGTCAGGCAGACGCACAGCATCACGAGCGCGGCTGTCGCGGCACATCACTTCCTCCATCGACCGGGCACAGGGCGACGCTATCGCTCCCAAGCTGCTTCGTCGCTGTTCCTCGGTCGTAGTGCACGACTCTTGCGTTGAGAACTCTGCGTGTGATCGTCTTGCCCCGTGAACTTTTTCCCGCCAGATCGACCTCACAATCAGACCGAAGCTTCTCAGCAGGATCCGGCTCCATGGTGGAAACCGTCAGACGCGGAGCTGCCGGCCCTATTCCCGATCGGCGAGGTGATCGCGCAGAGTGACACCGTGGTGCTGATCGTTGCCGTAGCGCGTGTGTACAGCAACGGCGTCGAGTTCCTCATTGACCGTCGTCTGAGGCGCGGTGGCTTGAGCAGGCGGGACTGGCAGCAGATGCAATGGCAGATGCACGACCACTACGCCCAGCACGACCCCGATCGACTGCGCTACGGCGTGGTGCTCGGTGACGGTCAGCAGCTCATCCTGGACGGGCCACCGTCGATGTACGGCGAGGTCCCTGAGCGGCACAGCCTGTCGCTGTCCGGTGGCAATGGCGGTGGGTCAGAGGATTTCTACCGATTCGACGACGGCATGTGGCTGTGGCCGCTGCCACCGGAAGGTCCGCTCGAGGTTGTCGCTCAGTGGCCTGCGTTCGGTATACCCGAGTCGCGCGTCGTGCTCGACAGTGCGCCACTCATTGAGCTGGCTGCGCAGGCGCGGCCTGTTTGGAGCGAGCGGTAGCTCGGCCACGCGTGCTGGGATGCCCAGTTGTCACGGCGCTTTGTGCCGTCTAAACGCAAACGAGGATCGCGGCCCCGACCAAGATCAGCGCTGCAAGTGTCCACCCCTGCCGGACGCCCTGGACAAAGAAGGCGATCGCACCGGCGGAGAACGCAAAGCTCCACATCGTCCAGATCCAGGAGCGACCGATGTGCGCGCTCGATTGTTGCGTGGCGGAGCCTTCATGCGCCGAGTATGTGCCCGCCGGGCCTCCAGGACAAAGATCACCGAGAGCCATGTCTCAGGACATCGGTGACAGGTCGGGATCAATAGGTCGGTGACACTTTGGCCGGTCCCTCAGTCGGGAATTCCGCTAAATTGGGCGCACGTCGTCACCGGTTCGCACTGGCCGGCAACCTCACGCCGGCGTCCACCTCGAAGGAGAGCTGTGACCAATCGCGATACATCCGACAGCAACAGCGCCGACACCCGACTCGCGTGGACCATCGGCGGTGCGCTTCTTCTCGTCTCGCCGGTTCTGTCCCTCGGCACTCCGCCCATCGGCTCCTTCATACCTGGAGGGGGCTACTTCGGACCGGTCTGCTTCTCTGCCGCCACTGTGCTCTTCGCGTTCGGCATCCGAGGCTCCGGGAGCGTGACCGCGCGGCGGCCGCTCGGGACGACCGCCCTGGTGTTCCTCGGCGTGTGGACGATGCTGACGGCGACGCTCCTGGGCGGGCCAGTCATGTCCACCATTTACGCGGCCACCGGTGGCAACGAGTGGACGTTGGCGATCGGCAACGCCACCGTCCTGATCCAGTCCCTCGGCGCCCTGATCGCGGCGATCGAGATCGGGCGCGCCGGCGTGGTCCCGCGCCCCTGGAACTGGGCGCCGACGTGGGCACTGGCCGCGATCGCCGTCCCCTGGGCGATCCTTCGGATCGTGGGCCTGGTCGGCGAGCCGGCCGTCATGATGCTGGTGTTCGCGTTCTCCACGATCGACGGAATCATCAATATCACCGCGGCTGTGTTCCTCGGAGTCGTCGCAATCGTTCTCGCGCAGCTCACAACTCCGACGGGCACAACCCTTTCTGACGACCTAGGCGGCGAGGAGACGGGCAGGGCCGGCACCGACCCCGGTCGCCGGAACCGCTCTGTCCTCCTGCTGCTGGTAGTCGGTGCGTTGGTGACCATCGGGGGTGTGGTCGGCGGACTCCTGGCGCGGGCATCCATCGATCGGGCGCTCTCCGCGGCATCCGGCGTCCCTACGCTGCCGGTCTTCACCTACACCCAGTACACCCAGGCGCATCCTTTCCTGCCCGACCTCACGGGGCTGTGGATCGGCAGCTTCGTCGCGGTTCTCGGCGTGGCCATCCTGCTCGCAGGGGTCGTCGTCGCAACCATGAAGCCGCGCGCAATGTCCTAGCTCAGCCGAGGACGCCTATCCGGTGGCAGGGAAGCGTCGCCAGCCCTCGGTACTCCTCTCGAAGGATGGCACGACGTTCACGGTGGTCACCGTGGTCGCCAGCGCGCACGGCATCTAACAAGTGCTTTGGATGATTGCCCCGGCAAGCTGCCGTGATCTCCCATGCAGCCTGATGACACCGTCGCCCGCCTCGACGCCGTCGCCGCGCCATCCGCCACCCGAAGGGTGCCGCTGGGCGCTGCCCCGATGCCGAAGGGTGGGATGCCTCGACCCTGTCACAGATCCGACGGGTACCCGGTCTGAGCTTCATGACGCCAGCGGAATCACCGCGGCACTGACGGAAGGTACCAGTCATGAAGATCGTCGTCATCGGAGGAACAGGCCTCATCGGCTCCAAAGTCGTCGAACACCTCACCGCGCACGGCCACGAGGCCGTCGCCGCCTCGCCGAACTCGGGCGTGAACACCATCACCGGCGAGGGACTCGCCGAGGCGCTCGGGGGCGCCGACGTCGTGGTGGACGTCTCGAACTCGCCGTCGTTCGCCGACGACGACGTGCTCGAGTTCTTCACAACCTCCACCACGAATCTGCTCGCCGCCGAGCGCCAGGCCGGGGTCGGCCACCATGTCGCGCTCTCCATCGTGGGTGCGGAGCGCCTGCCGAACAGCGGATACCTGCGCGCGAAGGTCGCCCAGGAGAAGCTGATCGAGGACTCGGGCCTGCCGTACTCGACCGTGCGGGCGACGCAGTTCTACGAGTTCGTCGGACGCATCGCCGACGAGGCGACCGTCGACGGCACGGCCATACTCAGCACCGGGCTGATGCAGCCGATCGCGGCGGCGGATGTCTCGACTGCTGTCGCCCGGGTCGCTGCCGGCGACCCGATCAACGGAACGCTCGAGATCGGCGGACCGGAGCGCATCGCCCAGGACGAGTTCGTCCGCACCGGCCTGGCGGCCAAGGGCGACCCCCGCACCGTCATCGGCGACCCTGACGCGCTCTACTTCGGTACGAAGATCACGGGCACCGAGCTCGTGCCCGGCCCGGACGCACAGCTGTCGACGACCACGTTCGCCGAGTGGCTCGCGGCTCAGCCGGCGTCTGCGAAGTAGCCCGTCATGGAATCCGCATACAACTCCGACCCGAGCGCACAGTCGTCGCCGACTCACCGGTGACGAACGAATCACAACCGAAGGAAAGCACATGACTCACAATCGATTCATCCAACAGAGAGAAGTGGACAGCATGACTGGCCTGAAGCCCACCATCGTGCTCGTGCACGGCGCCTTCGCCGAGTCGGCCAGCTGGAACGGCGTCATCGAGCACCTCCAGGCGCAGGGCCATGACACGGTTGCCGTCGCCAACCCGCTGCGCAGCCTCACCATCGACGCCGCCTACCTGCGCGACGTCATCGCGGGTCTCGCCGGGCCGGTCGTGCTCGTCGGGCACTCATACGGCGGCATGGTGATCACCGAGGCCGCATCGAACAACGACGCCGTGCTCGCGCTCGTCTACGTGGGTGCGTTCGCGCCCGGCACCGGCGACAGCGCCCTGTCGCTCTCTGGGAAGTTTCCAGGCAGCACCCTGGGCGAGGCGCTTGCCGGCTACCCGGTCTCGACCGGCGGCAATGAGCTTGTCATCCGCACCGACGCGTTCCACCACCAGTTCGCAGCCGATGTAGCCGACGGCACGGCGGCGCTCATGGCCGCGACCCAGCGACCGGTCACCGAGGCGGCGCTCTCCGAGGGCCTTCCCACGGATGCCCCGGCCTGGAAGCAGCACCCGTCGTGGTTCGTGTACGGCGACGACGACCTCAACATCCCGGCCGAGCTGCAGCGGTTCCAGGTCGAGCTGACGGGAGCACGCGGAGTCCGCGAGCTGGCGGGCGCCTCGCACGCGCTGAGTGTGTCCCAGCCGGGCGAAGTCGCGGCATCCGTGCTCGACGCGGTTGCCGGCGTCGCAGCGGTGGCGGCGTAGACGCGGCGAGTGTTGTCCGTGTCATGACCAGGAAACCGGCCACCGACACGGACAACACTCGCCAGCGGTTCGCGCCGCTGCACGACGGAGATCGGCCATAACCGGACGCGAGAGGTCGTCGAGGCCGGCCTGCTGGATCCGGCGTCGCGTTGGACGCTTGGCGACTACCGCGAGGCGGCGTGACGCCCAGCGGCGCCCTATGCCTTTTTCTCCCGCGCGTGAGTGGCCCAGTCGATGAACCAGAGCACCACTGGAAGCACGATGACAGCGAGCAGTCCGATGATGAGCGCCAGAATGAAGAAGTCGACCGACTCGATATACCCAGTCGTCGGGGCCGCCTTGTCGTTGAGGTGTGCGCGGAACTCGTCGATCTGAGCCTGGTAGAGGATCTTGCCGAAGTCCACTGCTCCGCGTTCCCCAGGCGCGACCGCAGGGGGAGTCGGCCAGTCGATGCTCGGAGTGGCACTAGCCTGCTTCGTCTGCTCAAAGGTCGCCGTGGTGATGAATGGAAGCGCCATCCCCACCAGACCAACCGCCAGCGCCACGACAGCCGCGCGGATTGCCCACGAGCGCCTTCGTACGGTGCGGTCGACTGCTTCACCGATCGCCACGATCCGATCGTGGACGTTCTGCCCGAGCGACTTTCCTCCCGGCGGCGTCATCATCACCTTGTAGCCCGGCGTGATGAACGCCAGGTAGTACGTCGACAAGACCACGGCCACTCCGAGGAACAAGGGTGTGATCAAGCCCCTGATCGGAAAGGCGGTTCCCGTAGCGGAGAAGACCAGCCCGAGAACACCTGTGTACAGAGCAGCGATCGCCGTCGAGGCGCCTTGAACCGTCGTCGCTCCGGTCTTGGCGCGGTCGACGCTTCCAACCGCGAGGTCGTAGAACCGCCCTTCATACGCCGCGAGACTGGTGTTATCCGCCTTGAAGTTCTCCATCACCTGCGGCGGCAGCGCCGGCTTCTGGTTGGGGGCGCCCTGCTCCGGCCCCGGTGGAACCCCGCCCTGGCCTTGTTGCGCGTCGTCGGTCATCAGAAGGCAGGTGGCGCTGGTGGTGCAGGTGGGGCGAAGCCCGGGATGTCCGTCTCAGGGGCAGCTCCAGGATCGAGCTGCCACCAACCGTCCGCGTCCCGCTGAACGAGAAGCCCTTGGACAGCGAAACCGTCCAGTCGATGTCCCTTCTCGGACGAAGTAGCACTCTCGGGCGCGATGACGTGTACTCGCCACTCGACGGTCTGCACAAAGTCATGCTCGTCGAATTCCTGCTGTTCCTTGTCGCAGTAGACCATGATGGTCCTCCCCAGCCGGCGTCCTCGTCTGGCTGATTCGATCGCAGAGTAGCGCAGCCCCTGGCATCGAGTCCAGGGAGTGAGACGCGAACGATCTGCAGGAGCTGTCGCGAGCCCGATGCTGGAGCGCGAAGCGTTCAGCGTCGACCGCGACCTGGTTCAACCGCCGACCGAGCGCCTCCGTTAGGGTCGCCTCTATGGCTATGCACGTCGACGAGCTCCATCTCGAGGATGCGCTCGTGCAGCGGCTGATCGTCGAGCAGTTCCCGGAGTGGCGACACGAGCCGATCCGCCGCGTTGTGAGCAATGGAACCGTCAACGCGATTTATCGGATCGGGTCTGATCTCACCGCGCGCTTCCCGCTACGAGACGTTGACCCGGCGGACGTTGCGGCCGAACTTGCCCGGGAGGCTGAAGCGATGCGGGAGCTGGGCGCGTGCTGTCCGTTCCCGACGCCTGTCCACGTCGCGACGGGTGCGCCCGGCCACGGCTATCCGCTGCCGTGGTCGGTGCAGACGTGGCTCGACGGGGATGTTGCGACACCCGACGGTTTGGCCGGGTCCAAGCGATTCGCCCGGGATCTCGCTTCCCTTCTGAAAGCGTTTCGTGTGGCGGATACCAGAGGGCGCGGGTTCCCAGGTGCAGGCCGCGGCGGTCGGTTGCAGGATTCGGACGAATGGATGGAAGTCTGTTTCCGCGAGAGCGAAGGTCTGCTCCCGGTCGATCGGCTCCGTGCCCTCTGGAGCGGGTTCCGTTCCCTTCCGCCGGCGGCCGACCTCGTCATGAGCCATCGCGACCTCATCCCGGCCAACGTCCTCGTCGATCGCGAGCGACTCGTCGGGGTCCTCGACGGCGGCGATTTCGCGCCCGCCGACCCAGCGCTCGATCTCGTCGTCGCCTGGCACATGCTCGACGGCGATGCCCGTGCAACCTTTCGCTCCGAGCTGGGATGCGACGACGTCGAGTGGCGGCGCGGGGCGGCCTGGGCATTCCAGCAGGCCATGGGCCTCCCGTGGTATTACCGGGAATCGAACCCCGGAATGAGCGCCCTGGGGCGAGGCACCCTTGCCCGGATACTCAGCGACCCGGTAGTCGCCTGAGAGCGTTTGCTGGGCCAGGCCTGGATGAGGATGTCTTCGTCAGCTTCGGAGACTGTGAGATCGTACGCGAGGTTGTCGCCGCGGTTTCGAATCCGAATTTGGTAGGTGCCGGGCCCCCGCAGTGGCCATGTTGATGTCAGGGACGCCGTCGGTGGAGAGTGCTTGGAAATCTATCCTGCCGGTCGGTGGGCTGATCGGCCGGTCGAGCTCTTTGAACGCTCACGACGAGAGCGTCTGCTTGAAGTCGCAGTACGCACACACCAGATGCCCGTTCGTGTACTCCCACAGGTGCGGGTGAGGCGAGGCGAAGAAGCCACAGAGGTCTTCGGTGACGGCGAGGTCGGGGTCGGCGGTGATTGTGTCGGTGGTCGGCATTTCGGTTCAGCTTTCGGCGGCTCGGGTGCGGCGCGATTGGCGTCTTCTCATCTGACTGTGTTGGATCGCAATCAGTATCCAGCGTCGGAAGAAGCGGCGAAATACCTAGAACTGGTGCCGCCCATATGGGGTCAGCTGCATGCGTCGGCCGCAGCAGGTTGACGTGCGTCGGCGTCGTCAGGTACTTGGCCCCGATTACCTCAGAGACGGAGGGCGCGCGTGTCAGCGTGAGCGACACCGACGCCGCGGGTGAGATACCCTCGGCACACATGGGATGGTCGCGCAAGAAAGCCAGCATCGTTCTCTCGGCCGTCAGCATCGTCGGCTTGGTCGCCGCTTTGACCGCGTGCACCGCGGCACCGCCATCGCGCCCCTCGCCGCAAACGACGTCGCCGGCGGCCGAAGCGCCACCGTCGCCGGCTTCGTCCTCCCCGACTTCGCCCTCCCTCACAGCTGTCGACACGATAATCGTGCATCCCACCGGCATCGACCTGACCGCGTCCGGGGTCGTCCAGATGTCACTCGCCTACACCGCTACCGCCGAGCTGTTCACGTCCCAACTCGCTGCCGCAATCGGCACCCCTGCAGAAGTGACCCAACATCCATCGCAGGATTACCGTATGGCGGATTCGACGTCGTACGAGTGGCCCGGATTGAGAATCGTAGACGAGCACCGAAAACAGGGGGGTCCCGGGCCATCGCCGTCAGGGACACCGACTCTGTTTCTCGTGGCGACCGGGCCGGTCATCGGTCACGGCATAACGATCCAAACGGTGCAAGGGATCAAGCCAGGCGACACTGTTGCCTCGGTCGCGGCCAAGTTGGGGGTCGATCCGGAGGCGTCGGTGTACTTCGAAGTCCCGGCCGAGACAGGTCCATCTCTTGGGCCGTCCGCCGTGGAAGGCGAGATCAACGCTGCTGCAGTGGCCGTTGGACAGGCGATCGGGAACCCCTCGGTGGTGAACGTCCTCGCGCCTTACAACTTCGGCGACGGGCACGACATCTGAGCCGACTTCCACGGGTCGTGGTCGTTCGCTCAGGATTGAAGCGGTGATTCAGCACCGATCGCTCATCGCAGTTGATCGTCCTTCCGCCACGAAGACTGTCCGTTTCAGCGAGTGGACAATCTCAGTGCAGGAGCTATCAAGCGGAGACGTCCCCCTGACCTGTCGGTTACGGCGCAACGGCCACTTCGTTTCAGCCCGCAGTCGTGGCCCCGCTAGAAGAATTCGACAGGGATATCAAGATTCTCATTCCGATCCTTGCCGCACTTGGTGCAGCGCTCATAGCGGTCGCCGTCGGGGGTGCTCTCCACATGCCAATGGTGTCGCAGGTTGAGCAGGCACAGCAACGGCTTGCGACGCACGTTCCCCTTTTCGTTGGGGGATGCAATGGCTGATGACACCCTTCGTTGAATTGCGTCCGGGCATCGTTGCCCCCTTCAAACTATTCTGCACAACTTCTCATTTTCGTTGATGAGGGGTCGTTTCGCTACCGCGCTCTGTGCCGCCGCTCCGGACTCAATCGCTCACCGCGACGCAGGCAGCTGGTTCGCCCATCCGATATAGCAGCCGGAAGCCGCGTTTGCGGCTCAGCGCAAGCACTTCCGGTGCTGAGCATCGCGGCGTGATCACCCTGAACACGCGGACTCTGTGAACCTTCTCGCGTGACGTGCTCCTGCCTGGGCGGATCGATTGCAAACCCATAACGATCTCTCAGGAGACGTGCCGAATTCTTTGCCAAATATGGGAGAGCAGGGCGTGTGCTGGAAGGGAGAGCAAGGAGCCGGAATGAGACAGCGCGCGGATTCGGAGGGGTCGCAGGTGGAGGGTGTCTCCGTCGTGGTTCCCACGTTCGACGAGGCGGCCAACGTCGGCGAGCTGGTGCGTTGGCTCGCCGCGGTGCTCGACCCCGACCGGAGCGAGATCCTGATCGTCGACGACTCAAGCGATGGCACCGCGCACGTCGCCTCCGAGAGCGCCGATCATGTGCCGCACCGGGTCCGGGTCGTGCACCGTGACGAACCCGTCGGCGGCCTCTCGGGCGCCGTGCTCGCCGGGATGGCGCTGGCGGTCCACCGCTGGGTAGTCGTTATGGACGGCGATCTGCAGCATCCGCCGGAGGACCTCCCGCGGCTGATCGCGGCGGGGGAGGCCCGCGGAGCGGACATCGTGGCGGCCTCGCGGTATCTCGCCGGCGGCAGTGCTGGGGGCCTGGAAGGGACGATGCGTCATCTCGTCTCCACCGGGAGCACGGTCGTCGCGCGCGTTCTCTTTCCCCGACGGCTGCGCGGATGCACCGACCCGATGACCGGGTTCTTCGCGGTCCGTCGCGACGCGCTCGATCTGCGGGCCATGCGTCCGCAGGGATTCAAGATCCTGCTGGAGGTGCTCGTCCGGCACCGGTTGACGATGAGCGAGATCCCGTTCTCGTTCGGCGTCCGCTCGGCCGGCCAGTCGAAGGCGACGCTCGCTAACGGGGCCGCCTACCTGCGGCAGCTCGTCGCGCTCCGACTGCAGCCATCCTCGACCGCCCGAAGCGCGGCCGCCGTCGAAGTCGTGTGACCCCGGTGACGGGCATGACCGTCGCGCCGATCGCTCCTCGATCCCGAAGCCGCAGAGTCCGCGACGCGGTCAGCCGTCGGCCGATCCTCCCGCTGGTCGCTCTCGGGCTGGGCTGCGCGGTGATCGCCTGGCTGCGGATTCCGGCGATCGCCCGCGATACTTTCTGGGCGGAAGACGGCCGAACCTTCATCTCGTCGGCCGCGCTGGGCGGGCCGAGCGCCCTCTTCAAGCCCTACGCCGGCTACCTGCACACCGTGCCCCGGCTGGTCGCCGCGGTCGTCGTGCTTCTTCCCGTACATTGGTGGGCGCTCGCCACCGCGGCCTCCGCCTGCGCGATCGCGGGCATCCTTGCGGTCGTCGTGTTCGTCTGTACCCGCGACCTGGTGCCGTGGCTTCCCGCCCGGCTCTTCATCGCCGGGCTGACGGTTCTCGCCCCGTTGGCGCCGCGGGAGGTGCTGGGAAACCTCGCCAACCTGCATTCCGTGTTCCTCTGGACGCTGTTCTGGATCGTCCTTTCGCGACCGCGCCGGATGCGGACCGCGGTCATCCTCTCGGTCGTGGCGTTCCTCGGTGCGATGACCGAGATCCAGGCCGTCTTCCTGGCCCCGCTGCTGCTGCTCCGCTCACGCGACCGTCTGGTGTGGATCGTGCGCGCGGGACTGATTGCCGGGATGGTCGTGCAGCTCGTCGTGACCCTGGGCTGGCCGCGGGCGGGGAACACGAACCCGGCTGTCGACCCGCTGTCGATCGGGTACGGGTATCTGATCAACGCGGTCATGCCGCTCGTGATCCCGCAATCGCAGCTCGGCCCCGTCCTCGCCTCGACCGGTCCGGCCGTCGGGATCGCCGTCGTCGCAGCCATCGCTGCGGCCATGGTCTACGTCGTACTCCGTGGCACGCGCGCTCAACGTCTTCTCGTCGTCGCGGCCCTAAGCGGATCCGTACTGATCTACGTCGCGAGCGTTGCGACCAACCCGAACACTTTCTACGACTACGCACGGCTCACCTCCGCGCAGCTGTCGACCGTCTGGCTCACCCGCTACGGCGTCGTCCCCTCGATGCTGCTCGCGCTCGTGCTGCCCGTCGCCGCGGCGATCGCGTTCGGTCGCCGGCATCGACGGCGTGCGGTGAGCTGGTCGGTCATCGCGGTCGCGGCTGTGTCGGCTGCGCTCATCGTCGCCCAGCTCGGGCCGCAATGGACCCGGCGTTCGGACGGTCCCGCCTGGCAGCCGCAGCTCGCGGCGGCCACCGCCCAATGTCGACGCGACGACGAGGTGCGCTTCGTCAACCTCAAGGAGACGATCGGCTGGACAGTGACCGTCCCCTGCGTCGACCTCACCGGCAGAGTCGTCGCCGGCAGTTAGGCTCTGAGCGCTTCCGACCCGGTCAACCACGAGGACGCGCGCGTGCGGAGAGCGCCGAGGGCGACAGCCCACGGGATCAGCAAGCAGAGCGTGAACAGCATCCAATTCGGCACGGACGGACCGAACCTGGTCATCGCCCAGAGGATCAGGGGATGCGTGAGCACCACCATGAACCCACCGTACGCGAGCACGGTCGCCACACGAGAGACCGCCGCGGGAAGACGCTCGCAGAGCCGCTCGGCAGTGAGCACGAGCCCGAACGAGATCGCGACGGCGACCAGATCGCTGACCAGCGGCGTCCCGAAATCACCCTGCTTGATGTCCAAGGGAAGCGCGATCCCGGTAGTGACGAGCACGCCGGATGCACCCAGAAGGCCTGCCCCGAGCAAGCCCGGCCGAGCGATGTGCGGGCGAAGCGTCCGGGCGAGGATGCCGAGCGCCAGGAAGGCGACGCAGGGGACGGTCGACCCGACCGACAGCGGGGTGCGGGCCAGCTGGGGGCCGACGGTGACGCTCAGATCCAGCCCAACACCTGCGACGGCCCAGGTCACGACCCGCGGGAGACGCCAGAGCAGACGCAGGAAGACGGTCGAGAAGAATAGGGCCATCACGAACCAGAACGTCGTGAACGGCATCGCGGAGTTCTCCCCGTCGATGAGCGGTCCAGCCAGCCGCTGCAAGGCGTTGTCCTCCAGCTGCGAGTCCACGACGACGAACACGACGCCGATCAGCACCAACCAGGTGAGCATCGGACGCAGTAGCGTCCGCGTCCGCGTGGTCAGTTCCTGCTTGAGCGAGCGGTTCGGCGACCAGAAGTATCCCGCGAGGACGAAGAACAGCGGGACATGCCAGCTGTAGAGCAGGGTCCGGACGATCGGGAAGGGCATGGTGTGTCCGGCGACGACGGCTACGATGCCGAGGACACGCACCACATCGATGGCGGCCGATCGCGGCTTCCCGGCTGCCGCGCGCGACGCTCCGGACGGATCAGGCAGGGTCGCGGTAGGGTCGGTGCCCCTCAGAGTTGCCACCATCTCGATACCGTCCTCTCTCCTCCATGCCGACAAGACCTCCCTACCCGCAGTCAATGCCCTGAATCCCAAGATTCTGCCAAGTCAGCCTGCTCGCGGCGCGCTTCGGATCAGATAGGGCTAACCTCCGAGCGCGGCGACGATCGACTGCGCCTGACTCCAGTACTGCGCGTAGTAGTTCGGGTCCGCGTTCACTTGGACCGCGTGCGCGAGCGCTGTGGGCGACATGCTCTGCCAGCCGTCGATGCTGGTGAGCTTGTGGAAGAAGTTGGATGCCGCCGTATACGGGTCCATACGGTCGGCGAGCGTGCCCCACGCGCCGTTGTCGCGCTGCTGGAAGAGCCCGCGGCTGTCTGGCCCGGCGGCGTCCCCGTAGGTCAGGTTGCGGAGGCCGGACTCACCGATAGCCGTCATCACCCCGACAGCCTGCGTGTGGCTGCCGATGCCGTCATCGCGTGCGGCGTTCATGATGTGCGCGGCCATGATCAGCTCCGACTGGCAGAAGCCCGCCACTGGGCCGGCGGGGACGACGATCGTGCCCACGGTCGTCGGAGCGACCTGGGGACACGCGGCGGCAGGTGGTGCAGTCTGCCGCGCGGTCGAAGCCGGCGACAAGATTGGGGCAACCCAGGCGGCGGCGAACCAGCCTGCGGTCGCGAGCGCGCCGACGGCCACCAGCCCGATGAGCAGCTTTCTCAGAGGGATCTCCTGTCGTACGGACGAGAGCCCGACGCTACTGGAGAAAGCTGCGCCCAGCCTATGGAAGTCCTGATCAAGTTTCGGTTCCACACAGTTCGCGTCGCTCCGACGGCAGAGAGCTGGAAAGTCCCTGCCGTTTCTTAGAGGCACCTTGCGCTGGGTCAGCGACACTGCTGGACGCACCATTTGCTGCTCTGTTCATCAGGAGAGAACCGTGACATTCCACACAACCATCCCGCTACTCGACGCTTCAGCCTGGCTGCATGCGTTCGGACCGTGGGTGCTCGTCGGAATCGCCGTAGTGGTGTTCATCGAGTCCGGAGTCCTCTTCCCATTCCTCCCCGGGGACTCGCTACTCATCACCGCCGCCATCCTCGCGCCGCACCTGGG
Organism: Leifsonia sp. NPDC058248; assembly: GCF_042881905.1. Taxonomy (NCBI): domain Bacteria; kingdom Bacillati; phylum Actinomycetota; class Actinomycetes; order Micrococcales; family Microbacteriaceae; genus Leifsonia; species Leifsonia sp. NPDC058248. Next base: position 416,068 of record NZ_JBHVXB010000002.1, on the reverse strand, counting down.
TATCCAGGCTTGGCAGGTCGCTCTTGTCGCGGCGGTTGCTGCCTTCGCGGGAGACCAGGTCGGGTACTGGTTGGGGAAGCGATACGGCCGGCACCTCTTCAAACCCGACGCCCGTGTCCTCAAGACCGAGCGGCTGGAGCAGGCCGACGCGTTCTTCGCCCGGTATGGGGGCGTCTCGCTGGTGCTCGGCCGCTTCGTGCCGTTCGTGCGCACCTACGTCCCCCTGGCCGCCGGGATTGCGGCGATGAGGTACCCCCGTTTCCTGCTGTGGAACGCGCTCGGCGGCGTCAGCTGGACCGTCGCCATGGTCGTCCTCGGAGTGCTGCTCGGGGGCATCCCGCTCGTGGCGAACAACATCGACGTGCTGATGATCGTCGTCGTCGCTGTGTCCGTCCTGCCCATCGTGATCAGCGCGCTGCGCCGCCGGCGTTCCCGTTCGCGGGAGGAAGACGCCCCCGTCGAGTGAATCGACCCAGGGAGGGGAGGTCGAACGTCTGTCTGGACTCTCAAAGCCGCTGCGACGGTGTCGACTAAATGATTACAATGTGTAATGATTACACTCTGCAGCTAATTAGGAGAACGCATGGTCGATCCTATGCTCGAGAAGCTCATTCGCTTTCAGCAGCCCGAACGTTCGCTCGGCTACGCCCGGGCCCTGAGTGACGAAACCCTGGCTGGGCTGTTCAATACCGACAGCGAGACGTACCGCGAAGCAATAGCCCAGCTCGACGCGCAGAGGGCTGAGACAGTTCGCCGACTGGCCTCACGCGCGGAGCTGCGTGCGGTCCTCCAGCATTCGCCGTTCGAGCCCGGCCAGACGATCGTCGCGACCGGCGAGAGCACAACGGCCGATCGATCCTCCTGGTTCGAACTCATCGCTGCACTCTTCGCCGCTGAACGACCTGACCTCGAACTCACCTTCGAGAACCTGGCCGTCGCCGGCTCGACCACGACCCAGGCGCTCGCCAGCGTGCCTTCGCTGCGGCGCGCATCCGGAGACTGGGTGTTCTGCATGCTCGGCGGAAACGACTCCCAGCGGTTCGGCGGCGCGGACGGCACACGTCTGGTGAGTACAGCCGAGACGGTTCGCAACCTTCGGGCGCTCCGCGACCTGGTGCAAGCCGAGGGAGCGAACTGGGTGTGGCTGACGCCGACTCCGGTAGATGAGGTGCTGATTGCGCAGTTCCGCTTCTTCCGCTTCGCCGGGATCACCTGGACCAACGCAGACGCTCGCGGGATCGCCGCCGAACTCCCCAAGCTGGGCGGTCCAATCATCGACACGTTCGCGGCAGAGCCTGTGGCCGAACCGTTCCTCGACGACGGCCTGCACCCGAGTCTGAGCGCCCAAGAGGCCTTAGCCGCACAGGTGCTGACGTCGCTCAGCTCGATTTCGGGTTTACGAAGGATCACTACCTCGCGACAGTGAATCACTCCCGCCAGTGCCTGACGATCGGGTCAGCCGCGCCCGTGCCTGCGTCGACGCCGGATGATCTCCACGACGCTCATTGCGCTCCCGACGGCCAGGAGCACCACGGCCCAACCGAGCGGGCCGCCGATGTCCGTTCCCGTGCCCGAGAGCGCTCCGCTCGCGCTCGGTTCGCCGCCGCCGGACGGCGGTACCGGGGCAGGTTCGTTGATCGTGATGTCCGCGGAGGCCTCACCCGTCTCCGGGGTGGGGTCTGGTGTCGTGGTGGCGGCGACTGCGTGGTTCGGGTAGTCGCCCGATGCGGTCGCCTGCGCTGTCACATGGATGGCGATGCTCGACCCGGGGCTCAGCGTTCCGAAGTCGCAGGAGACGGCGGTCTGGATGAGCGTGCAACGGGTGTCATCGACGGTGAGCGCGACGATTCCCTGCGGCATCGGGTCATCGAGCTGCACGTTCTCTGCGTCAGCGGGGCCATTGTTGCCGACTGTGAGGGTGTAGGTGAAGACGTCGCCGACATGCGCGGCGGGCGTGCTCACGGTCTTGGAGAGGGTGACCACGGCCGGCAGGGGTGACACCGTGACGACGGCCGATTGGGCGTTGTTCGTCAGGTCCGGGTCGAATGGAGTGCTGCCGGTCCGGTCGGAGGCGGCGGTGTTTATGAAGGTGCCGAGTGTCGAGGCCGTTGCGACGATGGTCAGCGTCTCCTCGGGGCCGGCCTGCCGGACAGGCGGCACGGGGTCGAGACTGTCGAGCGTCCACGCGCCGGTAGCCGGGTCGTACGCCCCCGCGCTCTGCGTGGCCGAGACCAGCGTCATACCTGCGGGCACCAGGTCGTCGACCTGTACGACACCGGCAGGGTCGGGGCCGAGATTGGTGACAGTGACATGGAAGGTGACCGTGTCACCCAGCTGGGCCTGGGGCGCATCCACCGCCTTCTGCACGCGGATATCGGCGGCAGGAACGTGCAGGCTGGCGCTGGCTTCATTGTTCGTGAAGTCAGGGTCGATCGTCTGCCGGTCATCGACGATGACGTCGTTGCCGAACCAGCCCGATTGGGCGCGGACGAGGACATCGACGGTGAGTGTCAGGCTGCCGCCCGATGGTATGCCGCCGAGGTTCCATAGCCGCGTGGCGGGGTCGAAGGTGGTGCCCGGTGGCGCGGTGAAACCAGTGATGTCCGCCGCCGGCATGAGCGGATCGAAAGCGTAGGAGTCGAGCGAGGCGTTGGGCCCGTTGTTCGTGACCGTCACGGTGTAGGTCACCGTCTGCCCTGGGCGGGCGACGACAGGCGCGACCGATTTCGAGATCGTCAGGTCTGCAAGTCGCACGATGTCCAGGTCGACCGAGTCGCTGTTGTTGGACGGGTCGGCGTCGCTCTGGGTCAGCGACTCCAGCCCGACCGTATTGGTGGTGTGCCCGGTGGTGCTGGCGATCACCCGGATGATCAGCACGGCCGACGCGCCCGGAGCGAGCGTGCCCACCGTCCACTCGCCCGTGGCCGGATCGTAGGTGCCGTCGCCGGTCGCGGACACGAACGTCAGGTTCGACGGGAGCTGGTCGCGCAGCATGACATCGGTGGCGGTCGCCGGCGTCGCGAGCGGATTGTTCGTGGCCGTGACGGTGAACTCGGCGAGCGAGTTCAAGGGCAGGCGGGTGCTCGGGCCGCCCTGGAGGAGGCTGATGGCCTTCGTCACCCCGATATCGACGGTCGGTTGCGCTGTGGTCACCGTGGCCGAGGAGGAGTTGTTGTCCTCGTTCGGGTCGGTGACGATGGGGTCGCGCATCGTGGCCGTGTTCACCTGGGTGCCCGCGTCATCCACCGTCGCAGTGACGATCGCTTTCAGGGTCTCGCCCGGCGCGAGGGCGCCGATGGTCCACCGCCCCGTAGCGAGGTCGTACGTTCCCCGGTCGACGGTGACAGCGGTCGCGGTGATGCCGGGCGGCAGCAGGTCATCGACGAACGCGCCGGTTACGGCCTCGGGACCGTTGTTGCTCGCGGCGAGCTGGTAGGTGACCGTGTCGCCTACGACTGCCGTCTGCGGAAAGACGTTCTTGACGATCGTGAGATCGGCGATCGGCGGGCGCACGACCAGATCGGCAGTGCTGGAGTTGTTGGACGGGTTCGGATCAGGCGGCGTCGAGCCCGCACGGATGACCGCGAGGTTCGTAGAGGTATCGACGATCGTGGTGGTCACAGTGATGTCCAGTGTCACGACCTGACCGACCGCCAGGCTCCCGATGGACCAGGTGAATGTCGCTGGGCTGTAGGAGCCGTCGCCGGTCGCCGAGACGAACGTCAGTGAGCCGGGCAGAGTATCCAGAACGGCCGCATTCGTGGCGGCGAAGGGCCCGAGGTTCGTCACCGTGAGACGGAATGTCGCGTGGCTTCCGACCGGAACCGAGGCGTTCCCCACGACCGTCTTCGTGATCGCGAGGTCGGCGGTCTGCACGATGGGGTTGAGGGTGACGCTTGCCTTATCGTTCGCCGGGTTGGTGTCGATCTGCGTCATCCCGGTGCGCGAGGCCGCGTTCGCGATGGCCGTGATCGACCGAACGGTCGCGACGATGCTGAGGGTCGCCGAGCCGCCGACAGGGATGCTCGGGATCGCCCGCGCACCTGTCGCCGGATTGTAGGTGCCAGAACTCGGGGTGCTGGACACGTAGACGAGCCGGGAGTCCGGCCCGTAGTTCGGCACCTGGTCGGTGACGACGACATTGGTTGCGACGCTCGGCCCGTTGTTGGTGGCGGTGACGGTGAACGTCACGTCGTCTCCGACCAGCGGAGTGGAGTCGTTGACGATCTTGGTGACGCCGACGTCCGTTGCGACCGGGATCTGGGCCGTCGCAGGCGGTGAGGTGACCGTCTGCCCGATCGGTGTCACCGCGGTGACGGTGGCGGTGTTGACGAGGAAACCCTGCGCGTTCAGCTGCGCCGCGGTGATGACGTGGCTTCCCGTGCAGGTCATCTGCGCTCCGGGGGCGAGCGTACCCAGTGGGCAGCTGATCGCGCCGGCGCTCATCCTGTTGTCCGTGAGCGTGAACGTGCTCAGGGTGGAGCCACCGGTGTTCTGAACTACGTACTGAAAACTCACCTGCTGGCCGACCGCGTACGGGGCGGGCGTGGTCACCGCTTTGCTGAGGGCGACGGATGAGGTCAACGAGACGGTCGCGCTGGCTTCCGGCGAGGTCACCGGTCCTGCCGCGCTCGCCGCATTGGCCGTGGCCGTGTTGAGGATGCTGCCGGCCGCGGCATCGGCCGCCGTCACCACGTAACTGCCGCGGCAGGTCGTCGAGGACCCGACGGCGGGCGCCGGCTGCAGCGTCGTGAGCGCGCAGGCAATGGAGGCGGTCGGTATGCGGCTGTCCGCGATCGACAGGGCGCTGACCGGAATGGTCCCGGCATTCGTCACCGTGTACTGGTACGGGATGCTCGTCCCGGGCACGATGACGGCGGGAAGTGTGCCCGCCGTGCGGTCGACCTGCTTCTCGAGCTGCAGCTGGGGCAGCGGGAGAATCGTCTGGATGTTCGCCGCCCGGATCAGGTGCACGTCGTTGCTTCCGCCGGTGGATGCGCTCAGACCGAACTTGTACGTGGACGGCGTGTTCGGTGGGGCCGGGATGTTCAGCTCGGTGATCCACGGACCCGTCGGTGTGTAACGCACCTGGACGATCACCCGCGGGATCGGATTCGCGACGGTCACGGGTGTGATCTGGATGTTCACTGTGCGCAGCGACCCGGTGAGCGTGCTGGCACGAAGGGTGCCGGATCCGCCGTTCAGTGTCGTGCCCGGCTTGTTCGCGTTGGTCACCGGCGTCCGGACGGTCGCTCCCAGCAGGCAGTAGCCGCTCGTGCCTGCACCGGGTCCGCGCAACGAGATGACGTTCGGGGCGATCGCGCCGGATGACGTGCTTGGCGATCGCTGCCCGGCCGGGCATCCGGAACCGCGCGCTTCGCCGTCGTCCCAGAAGTTGCCGAACGCGTCCAGCCCGACCCCGAGATAGCCGCCCACGATTCCCGGTTCGTTGTCGCGCTGCGCATAGCCGAGGCTCCCGCCGAGCCCGCCCGTTGCGGTCAGCGAGGTCGACCCGTCGACCAGGAAGAAGCCGATCCCGTCGGCGCCGTTCCCGCCGTACTGGAACTGGTCGAACGTGATCGAGATGCCCGCCGACGCCGGAACCGGCTTGTTGTAGAGGACGCTACCCCCCGCGTTGCCTGCGAGGTCGGTCAGCTGCAGGTAGCCGGGGGTCACGCCGAGACCGGGGAGGGTCGCTCCGCCGTTGCGGTGCGCGCCGCAGTTCGGGATCTGCGCCGAACCAGCTGGCGGCGTCGACCCGGCGGCGGCACCGGTGAGGCAGGCGTCGCCCTGCACGGTCCACGCCGGGTCGGGAGCACTCGCTCCGGTGAACGTCTCGGTCACGATGGTCGAACCGCCGGTGGGGGGATCGGCGTGCGCGAGGAGTGCCGGCGCGATGAGCACTCCGGCCGCGACGAGCGCGACGATGGTGCCTCCAGCGGCAACCGCACGTACTCCCATATCGCGCCTCCCCAGGTGACGACGACAATGCTCAAGTGAAACACACCCGCTAGGCGAGTGGCTAGACGTGGCCTTGTGGGATGCTGCGCTCATCTCCGAGGGGCACGCCCTGGTCCGCGAGCGGCTGGCTTCCGGTCGCGCGCCCGGGCGGTATCAGTTGTTGGCCGCGATCAACGCGGTGCACACCGACGGCACAGCGACCGACTGGGCGCAGGTCGTCGCGCTCTACGATCAGCTGGTGGCGCTCGACCCTTCTCCGATCGTGCAGCTCAACCGGGCCATCGCGGTCGGCGAGTGCGACGGCCCCGACAGGGGACTCGCACTGGTCGACCGGCTCGCGGACGAGCTCAACGGGTATCACCCCTTCCATGCGGCTCGGGCGCTGTCGCTCGGACGTCTCGGCCGGGACGCCGAGGCGCGGGAGGCGTACGGTGCCGCGAGTACGCTCGCGGAGAACTCCGCCGAGATCGCGTACCTCGAGCGGCGCCGGTCGGAGCTCGGCTCCACGGGACTGTGAGTGACACCCGCTCGGAAAGCAACGATTGAGCCAGTGGGATCAGCGGATTAGGTTTGCTGACCGGGGGCACACGCCCCGGACGGGGCGGGGCGTATGGCCGAGCGGATCAGTTCCAGGCAGTTCCACGACGCGCCGGGCACGAGTGGCTGGCATGTCTTGTACGGCGGCGCCCAGATCGTGTTCGCGACCGGGTCGTTTGCGATCGGAGTGGAGTTCATCCGCCGCATCGCCCTGGAGATTGTCACCCTGGGCCGAGAGCCCGACGTCGATCTCCGGCCGGAGGTGGTCGTCGTCCGTACCGCGGCATCGGTTAACGGGCAGCTTGACACCATCGATGCTGAGCTCGCCCATTGCGTCTCGGCGATCGCCGAAGACATGGGCATCGAGCCCGATCCGTCGAGGCTGCACACGATTCAGATCGCCGTCGCCGAGGCCGAGGGGGTGCGCACCCGCGACTTCTGGGTCGCTGCGCTGGGATACGAGGAGGTGGGCGGACTCCTAGTGGACCCGTTGCGGCGCGGGCCGCGGCTGTGGTTCGACGAGATCGCCGTGCCCGGCCGCGGCCGGACACACATCGACGTGGCCGTCCCGAGGGACCGGGCCGAAGCACGGGTCGCCGCCGTCGAAGCGGCGGGCGGCCGTCTGGCCGACGGATCGCACGCTCCGGACTGGTGGACCCTGGCGTCCCCGGACAATCACGGCATCGACATCGCGGCGTGGGGAGATGTGGACGGCTGATCGAGGTCGCACAACGCCCTGTGCTGACAACTCATCCCCGACAACGAGCTGGGCGTCGGCGATCACGGCGCGCACCAGCGGGTTGCAAGAGCTCCGTCAGTAAGCCGGCGAGGTCGTCGACCAGCCGCGGGACCCGGTTTCCGTGGGTGGAACGACGGTCACGTTGCAAGCCGAATCAGGCGCTTGCACTTAGTGATGGCAATCGCTTCCGAACCCTCACGGACGCGACGGATTTGGTGCGGCGTTCAAAACGGCGTGGAACAGGTAGTTCGTCGATCGCTGCTACCTCCGTTAGTTGCACTGCGAGGGCGGAATACGTCCCTGTGCGATGAGCTGTCCCAATTCGTTCCCGACATTGAATGCCTGCCCTGTCATGGCGATCGTCCTCTTGGTCGATTGAGTGGGGTGGTCGTGGGGCAGGGTCGACGTCATCGGAGTCTGATCCTGCCCGACTGGACGCGCGGCATGCGCGGCCGCAGGCTTGGGTAGCGTCTGAGCCGAACTCGTCGCGCAGCGCGTATCCACTTCGTATTGCACGGATTGCCCAGCAGAGGGACGCGGGTCTACCGTGGGCAGATGGTGGGGCGAAATCGCGCGCTGATGCGCATCGAGAGCGGGCTCGTCGGACTGGCGGCTGTCGTCGCCATGACAGCATGCAGCACGATGGCGGTGGGGTCCTCGCCGAGCGATTCGCCGGCGTCCTCGGCGCCCATCCCGCATGGCTCGATCGTTGACGACCTCACGCCATTGCACGGGGCGAGCGTGCAGTGGTTGGGACCGCCCACGAAGGCGGTCATAGTCAGTCAGGCAGCCGCATCCGGCCTGCTGAGCATGCCCTGGGTTCTGGTCTCGCTGTCCGCCGATCATCGGTTGGCGGAGATCGTGGCGGTGGGCGGTAACGGCGGCAACGGGGGGTGTGTTTCACCCGCCGGCGTGCGCATCGAGCGACGCTCTGGCGCCGTGACGCTCACCGCGCTCAGCCGCCAGGGGCCCGACCAGGCATGTACGGCGATGCTCGCCCTGCAGCATCTGACCGTAGAGCTGCCGGTCGCAGTGGGCGGCGGAGTCCGACTGATCCACCCGCCGACGGATCCGGACTGGAGCAACCCGGCCTTCCTCGCCGGCTTCACCTAGATCGAGCCCTCAGTCGTCGTAGGGCGCCTCAAGCCGATGAGCAGCGCGGTCCCCTCACTCGCCGGGCTGCGATTAGCCGCGATGAACGCCTGCGCTCAGCGCTGATCGGCGACCGAAAATCCAACCGAGGACCGCCGCAACAATCAGCAGACCGGCGATGCAGCAGGCGGCGCCGGCAGCCCGCTCAAGCGTCACTGGGTACATCCCGGAGAAGTCGAACGATGTCGCGTTCGCACCGGAGAAGAACCCGAACGTTCCGAACGATGCAGGCGCGAACAGCAGCACTCCTGCGCCGACCACGACCATGACCACGGCTACCGCCAACAGCACCCACAACACGATTCGCCCCTGCATGAGCTCAGAGTAGCTGAGCGATGCGCGGTCTCTTCCGAGTGCCCCTGAGTGGGGCGTCAGCGCTCTCGCGCTCACCGGTTGCAGCGCCGCCTCCTCTTCGTCTTCCTCGGGCTCGAAAAGCAGCTCCGCTGCCGAGCCCACCACGGAGGCCGCCAAGGCCCCCGACCTGACCGGCTCCTGGAAGCAGACGAACTCCGCGAGCACGGACAGCTACCAGGCCGCCGAGATCACCGGCGACGTCATCACGATCAACTGGGTGAGCAACGGCGGAGACACGAAGTCGATCTACTGGATCGGGACCTTCACGGCGCCGACCGACGCGAACACTCCATATGAGTGGACGTCGACGCGCGACAAGGCCGCCACCGATTCGGCAATGCTGACGTCGCAGGACGACACCAAGGTGTTCACATTCCAGGACGACACCATCAGCTACTCGGCCAGCGCCCTCGGCACCACGACCACCGTCAAGCTCAAGAAGGACTGAGCATCACAGGAGAACGATCGAGCCCGGGCATCCGGCCCGGGTTTTTTCGCGCGCCCGGGCGGCGCGGATTACCCCACTAAAGTTGAATCGTCCAACAACGAACTTTAGGAGTGGAAAAGGTGGCTGACGGCTTCGAGCTCTTCACCGACCGTTCCGTTGTCGCAATGCGCGTCAACGGCGAATTGAAAGATCTCGCGACGCAGGTCACTACCACCGACACCGTCGAGCCGGTCACGATCGACTCGCCGGACGGGCTGGGCATCCTTCGCCACTCCGCCGCCCACGTGCTCGCGCAGGCCGTGCAGTCGATCAACCCGGAGGCGAAGCTCGGCATCGGCCCGCCCATCACCGACGGCTTCTACTACGACTTCGATGTCGCCGAGCCGTTCACGCCGGAAGACCTCAAGGCTCTCGACAAGGAGATGGCGCGCATCGTCCGCGCCGGCCAGCGTTTCGTGCGCCGGGTCGTCACCGATGAGCAGGCGCGCGCCGAACTCGCCGGCGAGCCGTACAAACTCGAGCTCATCAGCCTCAAGGGCGGCAGCGAGCCCGGCGACACCGCCGCGTTCGAGGCGGGGGAGAGCGTCGAGGTAGGCGGCGCCGAGCTGACCATCTACGACAACGTCGACCCCAAGACGGGCGAGACCGTCTGGAAAGACCTCTGCCGCGGACCCCACCTGCCCAACACCCGGATGATCGGCAACGGTTACGCGCTCACCCGCGTGGCTGCCGCATACTGGCGCGGCTCCGAGAAGAACAAGCAGCTGCAGCGCGTGTACGGCACGGCGTGGCCGACCAAGGACGAACTGCGGGCGTACCAGGCGCGCATGGAGGAGGCCGCCAAGCGCGACCACCGCAAGCTCGGCACCGAGCTCGACCTCTTCAGCTTCCCCGACGAGATCGGCTCCGGCCTCGCTGTCTTCCACCCGAAGGGCGGAATCATCCGCCGCCAGATGGAGGACTACTCCCGCGCCGCGCACGAGCGCGCCGGTTACGAGTTCGTCTACACGCCTCACATCACCAAGGGGGCGCTCTTCGAGGAGTCCGGCCACCTCGGCTGGTACAAGGACGCGATGTTCCCGGCGATGCACCTCGACGAGGCGCGCAACGAAGAGGGCGAGATCACCCGCCAGGGCGCCGACTACTACCTCAAGCCGATGAACTGCCCGATGCACATCCTCGTGTACCGGTCGCGCGGCCGTTCCTACCGCGAGCTCCCGCTGCGGCTGTTCGAGTTCGGAACGGTCTACCGCAACGAGAAGTCGGGCGTCATCCACGGCCTCACCCGCGTCCGCGGCCTCACCATGGACGACGCGCACATCTTCACGTCGAAGGAGCGCATGAAGGAGGAGCTGACCAAGACGCTCACCTTCGTGCTCGACCTGCTGCGCGACTACGGTCTGACCGACTTCTACCTCGAGCTCTCCACCAAGGACCCCGACAAGTACGTCGGAAGCGACGAGGTGTGGGAGGAGGCGACGGAGACGCTCGCCGAGGTCGCCCGCGAGTCCGGTCTCGAGCTCGTGCCCGACCCGGGCGGCGCCGCGTTCTACGGTCCGAAGATCTCCGTGCAGGCGCGGGACGCGATCGGCCGCACCTGGCAGATGTCCACCGTGCAGCTCGACTTCAACCTGCCCGAGCGCTTCGGCCTCGAGTACACCGCGCCCGATGGCAGCAAGCAGCAGCCGGTCATGATCCATCGCGCTCTGTTCGGCTCCATCGAACGCTTCTTCGGCGTGCTCACCGAGCATTACGCCGGGGCGTTCCCGGTGTGGCTGTCGCCTGTCCAGGTGGTGGGCATCCCTGTCGCGGACAACTACGGCCCGTTCCTCGACGACGTCATCGCGCGGCTGCGCGACCGCGGCGTCCGGGCCGAGGTCGACCACTCCGACGACCGGATGCAGAAGAAGATCCGCACCCACACCAAGCTGAAGGTGCCGTACCAGCTCATCGTGGGCGAAGAGGATGCGGCGGCCGGCACGGTCAGCTTCCGGTTCCGCGACGGCACCCAGCGCAACGGCGTCACCGTCGACGAGGCGATCGACCGCATCGTCGGCTCGATCGAGAAGCGCGAGCAGGTCGACACGGCATGGCTCGACTGAGCGTCGACGACTACGCGGGCCAGGCGGGCGGGGGAGACGAGGGCGCATCCGAACAGGTGCGCATCGACGACCCCGGCTACCTGGTCGGCGTGCCCGACGAGTTCCAGCGGCTGTGGACCCCGCACCGGATGGTCTACATCCAGCACGGCCAGCAGCCGGGCAAAGACGACTGCCCGTTCTGCGTGGCCCCGACGATGAGCGACGAGGATGCTCTCATCGTGGCCCGCGGAAAGTACGCGTACGCCCTGCTGAACCTCTTCCCGTACAACAGCGGACACGTGCTGGTGTGCCCGTACCGGCACTTCGCCCTGTACGACGAGGCCACGCCGGAGGAGGTCGCTGAGATCGGGAGCATCACGCAGACCGCGATGCGCGTCATCCGGGAGGTCTCGAAGAACGACGGCTTCAACATCGGGCTCAACCAGGGCGCCATCGCGGGAGCGGGCATCGCCGCGCACCTGCACCAGCACATCGTTCCGCGGTGGGCGCAGGATGCGAACTTCCTGCCGATCATCGCCAAGACCAAGGCCCTGCCGCAGCTGCTCGGAGAGGTGCGGAAGGCCATCGCGGACGCCTGGCCGGCGGATGAGCCGGCCGATCGCTCCGAGTAGAATCGAACAAGCGTCGTCCGCGGCCGTGCAGGCCGCGGGCATAGGGGTGTGCCGCATGAGGTAGCGGCACCGAGAGAGGACACAGTGAGCGACACAAACACCGCCGACCAGTTCGGATCCAACCGCGTCAAGCGCGGTCTGGCCGAGATGCTGAAGGGCGGCGTCATCATGGACGTCGTGACGGCCGAGCAGGCCCGCATCGCAGAAGATGCCGGAGCCGTCGCCGTCATGGCGCTCGAGCGGGTTCCCGCCGACATCCGGGCCCAGGGCGGCGTCGCCCGCATGAGCGACCCCGACCTCATCGAGGCCATCATCGCCGAGGTGTCCATCCCCGTCATGGCGAAGGCCCGCATCGGCCACTTCGTCGAGGCGCAGGTGCTGCAGGCCCTCGACGTCGACTACATCGACGAGTCGGAGGTGCTGAGTCCGGCCGACTACGTCAACCACATCGACAAGTGGGGCTTCACCGTTCCTTTCGTCTGCGGTGCGACCAACCTGGGTGAGGCGCTTCGCCGCATCAACGAGGGCGCCGCCATGATCCGCTCGAAGGGCGAGGCCGGCACCGGCGACGTCTCGGAGGCGACCAAGCACATCCGCAAGATCAAGTCGGAGATCGCCGCGCTCAGCGCGATGAGCAAAGACGAGCTGTACGTCGCGGCCAAGGAGCTGCAGGCTCCGTACGCCCTCGTGGCCGAGATCGCCGAGACCGGAAAGCTCCCCGTGGTGCTGTTCACCGCCGGCGGCGTCGCCACGCCCGCCGATGCGGCCATGATGATGCAGCTCGGCGCCGACGGCGTGTTCGTCGGATCGGGCATCTTCAAGTCGGGCAATCCGGAGCAGCGCGCGGCCGCGATCGTCAAGGCCACCACGTTCTACGACGACCCTTCGGTGATCGCCGAGGTGTCGCGCGGATTGGGCGAGGCCATGGTCGGGATCAACGTGTCCGACCTCGCAGCGCCGCACCGCCTCGCCGAGCGTGGCTGGTAGCACCAGAGTCGGCGTCCTCGCCCTGCAGGGCGATTTCCGCGAACACATCGCGGTCCTGCGCGGCCTCGGCGCCGACGCTGTGCCGGTGCGCCGCCCCGCCGAACTGGCGGAGATCGCCGGCCTGGTCATCCCCGGGGGCGAGTCGAGCGTGATGGACAAGCTGTCACGCACGTTCGGTCTCGCGGAGCCGCTCAAGGCTGCCATCGCCGGGGGACTGCCGGTGTACGGCACGTGCGCCGGTCTGATCATGCTGGCCGACCGCATCCTGGACGGGATCGCCGGGCAGCAGACGCTCGGCGGCCTCGACGTGTCCGTGCGCCGCAACGCGTTCGGCTCGCAGCTCGACTCGTTCGAGACCGACCTCGACATCCCGGCGGTCGGCGCCCGGCCCATGCACGCCGTGTTCATCCGCGCGCCCATCGTGGAGAGTGTCGGCGACGAGGCGACCCCGCTCGCCAGGCTCGCCGACGGCCGGGTGGTCGCGGTCGAGCAGGGGTCGCTGATCGGCACCTCGTTCCACCCCGAGATGACCGGCGACACCCGCTTCCACGAGTATTTCCTCCGCAAGGTGCTCGCGGCCTGAGGCCCTGCCGCCGCACACAGGCGACCGGATGCTCGAAGCGGACGGCGCATCCGGATGACCGCCGGGCGGGGGAGTCGTGCGGAGCGAGACGACCACTCGTCCTACAATGGTCAGGATCTTCAGACGTATTCGAGGGAGCACAGTGTCCGGGCATTCCAAATGGGCGACGACCAAACACAAGAAGGCCGTGATCGACGCGCGTCGCGCGAAGTCGTTCGCGAAGCTCATCAAGAACATCGAGGTCGCGGCCAAGATGGGCGGCGCCGACCTCTCGGGCAACCCGACGCTGGTCGACGCTATCCAGAAGGCCAAGAAGACCTCCGTCCCCAACGACAACATCGACCGCGCGGTCAAGCGCGGTGCCGGTCTCACCGGCGAGAGCATCGACTACGCGACGATCATGTACGAGGGCTACGGCCCCAACGGGGTCGCCCTCCTGATCGAGTGCCTCACCGACAACAAGAACCGTGCGGCGGCGGATGTGCGCACCGCGATGACCCGCAACGGCGGCACCATGGCCGACCCGGGCAGCGTGTCGTACAACTTCCACCGCAAGGGCGTCATCGTCGTCCCCCACTCCGACGGCCTGAGCGAAGACGATGTGCTCGTCGCCGTGCTCGACGCCGGCGCCGAAGAGGTGACCGATCGCGGCGAGAGCTTCGAGGTCCTCACCGAGGCAACCGACATGGTGGGCGCCCGTGCCGCGTTACAGGCTGCCGGCATCGACTACGACTCGGCCGACGTCGAGTTCGTGGCGACCGTCAACGTCGAGGCGGACGCCGAGACGGCCCGCAAGGTGTTCCGCCTGATCGACGCGCTCGAAGACTCCGACGACGTGCAGAACGTCTACACCAACCTCGATCTGTCGGCCGAGGTCCAGGCCGAGCTCGAGGCCGAGTAAGCCAGCGGCATGCCGGCCACGTCGATGCGGGTTCTCGGCATCGACCCGGGCCTGACGCGCTGCGGCGTCGGCATCGTGGACGTGCGTGCCGACCGTCGCGCCACGCTGGTGGAGGTGACGGTCATCCGCACCCCGCCGTCCATGCCGTTGGAGGAGCGACTGCTCGCCGTCGGGAACGGGATCGAGGAGCTGCTGGATACCCACGGCCCCGCCGTCGTCGCCATCGAGCGGGTCTTCGCACAGCACAACCTGCGAACGGTGATGGGCACGGCCCAGGTGAGTGGCGTGGCGCTTCACGCGGCCGCCAAGCGGGGACTCCCGGTGGCGCTGCACACACCGAGCGAGGTGAAGGCGGCCATCACCGGATACGGGTCGGCCGACAAGAAGCAGGTGCAGGCGATGGTGGCGCGCATCCTGGGCCTGGCGGAGGTGCCGAAGCCGGCCGACGCCGCGGATGCCCTCGCGATCGCGATCTGCCACGCCTGGCGGGGGGCTCCCGCCACGGCATCCGGGGCCGGCGGAGCCGATCTCACGCCGGCGCAGGCGGCATGGCGCGCCGCGGAACGCTCCAGCGGCCGTGCGTCGGCGGTGCCCCGTAGGCTGGCCAGGTGATCTCCTCCCTCCGCGGCACCGTGCTCTCTGCGAGCGGCGGCACGGCCGTGATCGAGGTCGGCGGAGTCGGCTTCTCGGTGCAGCTGACCCCCGACCACGTGCTGTCCCTGCGCATCGGCGATGAGGCGTTCGTGATGACCTCGCTGATCGTGCGTGAAGACGCGCTCTCGCTGTTCGGCTTCGCCGACGTCGAGCAGCTGCAGGTGTTCGAGCTGCTCACGGGCGTCTCCGGAGTCGGTCCCAAATCGGCGATCGGCGTACTGTCGGTGCTGTCGCCCGACCAGATCGCCGAGGCGGTGGCGGCCGACGACGACGCGCCGTTCCGCAAGGTGTCGGGCATCGGCCCCAAGACGGCGAAGCTCATCGTGGTGTCGCTCTCGGGCAAGCTCGTCGTGACGCGGCGTGCGCCCGTGGCACGCGCATCCGCTGCCCCGTCGTCGGTCGGCGACAGCGTCCTGGTGGCACTGGTCGGCCTGGGCTGGCCGGAGAAGGTCGCCGCTGAAGCCGTCGCCGAGGTGATCACGGACACCGACGAGAAGCTGCGCGACAGCGTCCAGACGCTGCTGCGGCTCACCCTCGCTCGGCTCGGCCCGGCCAAGCAGACCGGGAGGGTGTGATCGTGAGCGACGAAGAAGACCTCACTGCGCCCGAGCTCGAGTCGGAGTCGGAGCTGGCGTTCGAGGGCGCGCTGCGTCCCCGGTCGCTCGCCGAGTTCGTCGGCCAGGCCAAGGTGCGCGGTCAGCTGCAGCTCCTCCTGACCGCGGCGAAGATGCAGGACCGCACCGCCGACCACATCCTGCTCGCCGGGCCGCCCGGCCTCGGCAAGACGACGCTCGCCATGATCGTGGCCCACGAGAGCGGCCGCCCGTTGCGTCTCTCGAGCGGTCCCGCAATCCAGCACGCGGGCGACCTCGCTGCCCTGCTCTCCTCGCTGACGCCGGGGGAGGTGCTCTTCATCGACGAGATCCACCGCATGGCCCGCTCCGCCGAGGAGATGCTGTACCTCGCGATGGAAGACTTCCGCATCGACATCATGGTCGGAAAAGGCGCAGGCGCCACCTCGATCCCGCTCGACCTCGCGCCGTTCACCCTGGTCGGCGCCACGACACGGTCGGGGCTGCTGCCGAATCCGCTGCGCGACCGCTTCGGATTCACGGCCCACCTGGAGTTCTACGACGAGAGCGAACTCAGCCAGGTCCTGCAGCGCGCGGCCGTCCTGCTCGACTTCGATGTCGACAAGAGCGCACTCGCCGAGATCGCCGGACGCTGCCGCGGAACTCCGCGCATCGCCAACCGGCTGCTGCGCCGGGTGCGCGACTTCGCGCTGGTGCACGGCCGCAGGGCCGACATCGACGCCGTGCGGGCGGCCCTCGAGCTCTACGACGTGGATGCTCTGGGACTCGACCGCCTCGACCGCGCCGTCCTTCACGCCATCCTCGAGCGCTTCGACGGGGGACCGGTCGGACTGAACACCCTCGCCGTCTCGGTTGGAGAAGAGGCGGAGACCATCGAATCGGTGGTGGAGCCGTTCCTGGTGCGCATCGGACTGCTCTCCCGCACCCCCAGAGGGCGGGTCGCGACACCGTCGGCATGGCGCCATTTCGGGCTGGAGCACCCGCAGCAAGCACTCTCACAGCAACCATCACTGATGGATGACTTATAATTCAAGCTGGCCTGTCGGCCAACCATTCTCAATCGATTGAAGCGGCCCTGCGTCGCGCACCGGAAGGTAACCCCACCTCATGGGTGACACAACTCTGACCATTGTCATGGTCGTCGTACTGGCGGCCCTGATCTTCTTCATGTTCCGCAACAGCCGCAAGCGTCAGAAGGAGGCGGCTCAGACGCGTTCGAAGATGGTCCCCGGCGTTGAGGTGATGACGAACTTCGGTCTCTACGGCACCCTCCTGTCCGTCAACGAGGACGACAACACCGCCCTCATCGAGACCAGCCCCGGCACCGTCGTGAAGGTCCACCGCCAGGTTCTCGCCCGCGTGGTGGAGCCCAAGGCCGAGGAGACCACCGAGATCGAGGCTCCCGCAGCAGCCGAGCTCAACGAAGATCACGCCATCCCCCTGACGGAGCCGGAGTTCGGTGAGCGCGTCGACGACGCCTCCAAGAAGCCCGGCGCCAAGAGCGACGACTGACCCCATTTCCTGTGTGCCCACGTCTTCTCGGCGTGGGCACGCTCGTAGAAAGCTGAGTAATTAGTGGCAAAGTCGACCCCGGTCAAGAAGGCCTGGCGTTCACTCAGTTGGCTCGGCGCCATCGTCATCGTGCTTCTCGGCACGCTGACGGCCGGCGTCATCTGGAGCAACGCGACGTGGTTGCCCAAACTGGCTCTCGACCTCCAGGGCGGAACGCAGATCATCCTCGCCCCTCAGGTGGAGAACGGTCAGGCGATCGAGCAGCAGCAGCTCGACCAGGCGGTCTCGATCATCCGGCAGCGCATCGACGCATCCGGCGTCTCCGAGTCGGAGATCTCCACCGAGGGCTCGAAGAACATCGTCGTCTCGATCCCGGGAACGCCGGATCAGCAGACCCTCGACCGCATCAAGGCGAGCGCCAAGCTCGACTTCCGACCGGTGCTCATGACGAGCGGACCGACGAACGAGGTCGTCGGCGCCGACGGCAAGTCCACTCCGGCGCCGAGCCCGGCGCCCGGACTCCAGTCCACTCCGTCGACCAAGCCCACCAACGGCAGCGACCTCGCGTGGGTCACCCCGGCGCTGCAGGCGGAGTTCAACGCGTTCTCGTGCGACTCGCCCGAGGCCAAGACGACCAACGTCTCGCCGGCCGGAGAACCGCTGATCACGTGTGACGACCAGGGCACGGTGAAATACCTGCTCGGACCGGTCGAGGTCAAGGGTCAGGACATCTCCGACGCCAACAGCGGCCTGGTGCAGAGCTCGAGCGGCGTCAGCACCGGCCAGTGGGGCGTCAACATCATCTTCAACGGTGAGGGCACCAAGACCTTCGCCGACGTCACCACCCGGCTCAACGGACTGACCGGCGCCCAGAACCAGTTCGCCATCGTGCTCGACGGTAAGGTCATCTCGGCTCCGACCACGAACGCCGTCATCACCGACGGCCGGCCGCAGATCACGGGCAACTTCACGCAGGCCTCGGCCAAGACCCTCGCCGACCAGCTCAAGTTCGGCGCGCTGCCGTTCTCGTTCAAGGTGCAGAGCCAGGACACGATCTCGGCGACGCTGGGTTCGTCCCAGCTCCTCAGCGGCCTCATCGCCGGTCTGATCGGCCTCATCCTGGTCGCGATCTATACGCTGTTCCAATATCGCCTGCTCGGTTTCGTCACGATCGTCTCGCTCGTCGTGGCCGGCCTGCTCACCTATCTCACGATCGCACTGCTCTCGTGGCATTACGGCTATCGGCTCTCGTTGGCAGGTGTGGCGGGTCTGATCGTCGCGATCGGATTCACAGCCGACTCGTTCATCGTCTACTTCGAGCGAATACGAGACGAGCTGCGCGACGGCAGAGGCCTGGAGTCCGCCGTTGAGGCGGGCTGGAAGCGCGCGCAGCGCACGATCTACGCGTCGAAGGCCACCAACCTCCTCGCCGCCATCGTGCTCTACGTGCTGGCCGCGGCCAACGTTCGCGGGTTCGCGTTCACGCTCGGCCTGACGACCATCATCGACGTGCTCGTGGTGCTGCTGTTCACGCACCCGACGCTGCAGCTGCTCGCCACAACCAAGTTCTTCAACAGCGGCAACGCCTGGACGGGTCTCGACCCGCAATCGCTCGGAGCCGTCTACCGCGGCGCCGCGCAGTTCCGCAAGCCGGTCGCCGTGAGCACCGGCAAGGCGGCCGCCGCCAGCAAGGAAGCGGCACGCCGCCAGACCATCGCCGAGCGCAAGGCTGCCGAACTGGCCGCCGCCTCGTCGTCCTCGAGTAGCAAGAGCGGGGGGAAGGACTCCTGATGGCCAGTCGTCTCACCAAGTTCGGCAACGACCTCTACACCGGAGCTCGTTCCTTCGACTTCGTCGGCAAACGCAAAACCTGGTACGTGATCGCCGCTGTCATGGTGATCGTGTCGATCCTGATCCCGATCGTGCGCGGCGGGTTCAACTTCAGCATCGAGTTCCGCGGTGGCTCGCAGTTCACGATCAGCAATGTGCAGAACACCTCCCAGGCCACGGCTCAGGATGCACTGGCCAGCGTCGTCCCCAACGCGGTCGCTCACGTCACCACGGTCAACAACGACTCCGTTCGCGTGCAGACCGATCAGCTGACGGAGGCGCAGACCCGCCAGGTGGCCGACGCCCTCGCGAAGGGCTACGGGGTGCAGGCGACGGATGTCTCGTCGACCTTCATCGGCCCGTCGTGGGGCGCGGACGTGACCCGGCAGTCCATCCAGGGCATCATCGTGTTCCTGTTGCTGGCGTTCATCGCGATGGCGTTGTACTTCCGAACGTGGAAGATGTCGGCGGCGGCGATCATCTCGCTGTTCCACGACCTCATCATCACCGCGGGAATCTACGCGCTCGTCGGGTTCGAGGTCTCGCCCGCGACGATGATCGGCTTCCTGACCATCCTGGGCTACTCGCTCTACGACACCGTGGTGGTGTTCGACAAGGTGCGGGAGAACACGAAGGAAGAGCTCGAGCTCACCCGGCGGACGTTCGGCGAATCGGTCAACCTCGCGGTCAACCAGACGCTGGTGCGGTCGATCAACACCGCCGTCGTGGCGGTGCTGCCTGTCGCGTCGATCCTCTTCATCGGAGCGTTCGCCCTCGGCGCCGACACGCTGCGCGACATCTCGCTCGCGCTGCTCATCGGCATCATCGTCGGCACGTACTCGACGATCTTCCTGGCCGCGCCGATGTACTCGCAGTTCCGTGAGGGCGAGGCCGCCATCAAGAAGCACGACCAGAAGGTGCTCTCGATCCGTCCGAAGGCGTCCGTGCCGCAGCCCACGCCGGTCGCGGCGGAATAGAAGGTGCCCGTGAGCGGTTCTTATCTCGATGAAGACGAGGTGAGCGCCGCGCGCGCGAGCGAACTCGTCGAGGCGGGCTCGGCCTGGCTGCTCGACGTCCGTGAGGCGTACGAGTGGGAGGCCGGGCACGCGCCCGGCGCCCACCACATCCCGCTCTACGAGGTCGAGGCGCGACAGCACGAACTGCCGGAGACGGAGCAGATCCTGGTGATCTGCCACACCGGCGCACGGTCCAGGCTGGTGACCGACGCCCTCAACCGGGCCGACTACCCGACGGCGAACGTGGCCGGCGGGATGGACGCCTGGCAGGCATCCGGAGCCGCTGTGGTTCGCGACGACGGGTCGCCCGGAGCAGTCGTCTGAACGCGGGAACCGTCTCTGCGACCGAGCCGGGTCCGGCGACCACGATAATGGAGGACAGGAGGCGCGCCCATGGTTGACACATCGACACCGCAGGCATCATTGCGCCGCCTCGTGCCGCGGATCTTCTCCCGGGCTCAGCCGGCAGGAGCGGTCGACACGCTCATCCGCACGGTCCGGCTGCACCATCCGAAAGCCGACCTGTCGCTCATCGAGCGCGCATACTCGGTGGCCGAACGCGCCCACTCCGGTCAGAAGCGCCGCTCGGGCGAGCCGTACATCACGCATCCGGTCGCCGTCGCCCAGATTCTCGCCGACCTCGGGATCGGTGCGAAGACCATCGCCGCCGCTCTCCTGCACGACACGGTCGAAGACACCGAGTACACGCTCGACGAGCTGCGCGACGCGTTCGGCGACGAGATCGCGATGCTCGTCGACGGCGTGACCAAGCTCGACAAGGTCAAGTACGGCGACAGCGCGCAGGCCGAGACCGTGCGCAAGATGATCGTCGCGATGTCCAAAGACATCCGCGTGCTCATCATCAAGCTGGCCGACCGCCTGCACAACGCCCGCACCTGGGGCTTCGTGCCGGCCGCCTCTGCCACGCGCAAGGCGACCGAGACGCTGGAGATCTACGCCCCGCTGGCCCATCGCCTCGGAATCCAGACCATCAAGTGGGAACTGGAAGACCTCTCGTTCGCGGTGCTCTACCCCAAGCTCTACGCGGAGATCGAAAGCCTCGTGCGTCAGCGCACCCCGGAGCGGGAGCGCCTGGTTCAGCAGGTGATCGACGCGATCAACGACGACCTCAAGGGCGCGAAGATCCGCGGCAAAGTCGTCGGCCGGCCCAAGCAGTACTACTCGATCTACCAGAAGATGGTCGTGCGCGGTCGTGAATTCGACGAGATCTACGACCTGGTGGGCATTCGGGTGCTCGTCAACTCCGTGCGCGACTGCTACGCAGTGCTCGGCTCGATCCACGCACGCTGGACGCCGATGCCCGGTCGCTTCAAGGACTACATCGCGACGCCCAAGTTCAACCTGTACCAGTCGCTGCACACCACGGTCATCGGTCCGGAGGGCCGCCCGGTCGAGATCCAGATCCGCACCGAGGAGATGCATCAGCGTGCCGAGTTCGGTGTGGCCGCGCACTGGAAGTACAAGGAGCAGACCACCGGCAAGAGCTCCGGAGGCCCGGCCAAGGACGACACCGACCTCGCCTGGCTCGCCCACCTGTCCGACTGGCAGGCAGAGACCGCCGACCCGAGCGAGTTCCTCGACTCGCTGCGGTTCGAGATCGGCGCCAAAGAGGTCTACGTCTTCACCCCGAAGGGGCGGGTCATCGGCCTTCCCGCCGGCGCGACGCCGGTCGACTTCGCGTATGCGGTTCACACCGAGGTCGGGCACCGCACGATGGGCGCCAAGGTCAACGGACGCCTCGTCCCCCTCGAGAGTTCGCTCACCACGGGCGACGTGGTCGAGGTCTTCACCTCGAAGAACCCCGACTCCGGCCCCAGCCAGGACTGGCTCAACTTCGTCAAGAGTCCGCGCGCCCGCAACAAGATCCGTCAGTGGTTCACCAAGGAGCGCCGCGACGAGGCCATCGAGCAGGGCAAGGACGCGATCGCTCGCGCCATGCGCAAACAGAATCTGCCGCTGCAGAAGCTGATGTCGCAGGACTCCCTGGTCGAGGTGGCCTCGCTGCTCAAGTACGACGACGTCTCGTCGCTCTACGCGGCCGTCGGCGAAGGCCATGTCTCGACCCAGTCGGTGATCGAGAAGATCGTCGCCTCGGTGCAGACCGATGCCGAGAGCGATGGGGGCGACCTCGACCTTCCCGTCAAGGGGCGCTCCCGTCAGCTGCGGCACAGCGACTCGGGCGTGCTGGTGCGAGGGGCTCCCGACATCCTGGTCAAGCTCGCGAAGTGCTGCACACCCGTGCCGGGCGACCCGATCGTCGGCTTCGTGACCCGCGGCGCCGGCGTCTCCGTGCACCAGGCGAACTGCCACAACGTGCAGTCGCTCCTGCAGGAGCCCGACCGGATGATCGACGTCGAGTGGGCTCCGAGCTCCAAGAGCGTCTTCCTCGTGCAGATCCAGGTGGAGGCGCTCGACCGTTCCGGGCTGCTCTCGGATGTGACCCGTGTGCTCTCCGAGTACCACGTGAACATCCTGTCGGCCACCGTGACGACCTCGAGCGACCGTCTCGCGCTCAGCCGGTTCGTCTTCGAGATGGGCGACACGACCCACCTCGACCGGGTGCTGAACGCCGTTCGGCGCATCGACGCGGTGTACGACGTGTATCGCGTCAGCGCGGGCTGATTCGGGGCTCAGGGCAGAAGCGACGCCGCCGGCCCGGCACGCGCAGCCATGCGGTCGAGAACGCCCAGACGCACGAGAGCTCTGCGGGTGCCCGGCGAGTGAAGGTGCCGCCGGATGCGATCGCGGCAGTCTGCGGCGCTTGCACCGGCGAACCGGAGCAGGGCCGCGACCTCCAGCGCCACCACCGGACCGAACCGGCGCTCGGTCCGCAGCAGGTCGACCGCCGTTCGCAGCGGTGAGGTCACCCGTGCACCACCCAGCCGGACGACGTCGCCGCGAGTCAGGGCGGCCTGTCGCACGTCGAGTCCGATCGTCCCCACGGCCGCGCCCCGTCGGGTGCGGTCGACGCACACCTGCAGCGCCGTGGGCGGGCTCGCACGGGCGCCGTGCACCCAGGACGATGTTCCCCGATCGGCGATGACGGAAGGCGGCGTGACCGCGGCGAACGCTTCGGCGCGGAGCTCCGCCGAGTCCGCCGTGTCGATCGTGGCGAACAGGTCGCCGACGCGATAGAGCTGCCCGTCGAGCCGCACAGCGCACAACTCAGCGAGCGGGAAGGCCGGAGCGCCGAGCAGCCGGGGGAGTGCCGATGTCATGGCTCCAGCATCCCGGACCGCAACCCGAAACGGCCGGATCGTGTTCGAGCTGTGGACAACTCGGCCTGTGGAAGAGCCGGTAGGGGCTACCCCAGGGCGTCGAGCCAGATCTTGCGAGCGTCGAGGGCTTCCTGCGCTTCTTTGACCTTGCCCTGATCGCCCGTGGCCTTGGCATCCTCGAGCTCCTGCTCGAGCTTGGCGATGGCATCCGTGAGCTGACTGGCGAGGCCCTCGGTGCGAGCCTTCTTCTCGGGGTTGTTGCGCTCCCAGTGATCCTCGTCGAGTTTGCGCACGGCGGCCTCGACTTTGCGCAGCCGATCTTCGATCACCCGGACCTGATCGCGCGGAACGCGCCCGATCTCGTCCCAGCGCTGCTGGATCGACAGCAGGGCGGCGCGAGCCGACTCCCGGTCTGTGGCCTTGAGCAGCGGCTCGGCCTCGTCGAGCAGCTCGAGCTTGAGCTGCAGGTTGGCCGAGTACTCTTCGTTGTCCTTCGCGTCGACTTCGGCTTTGGCCGAGTAGATCGCGTCGCCCGCGGCCTTGAAGCGAGCCCACAGAGCGTCGTCGTTGCGCTTGCCGGCGCGACCGGCCAGCTTCCACTGGTCGAGGAGCTGACGATACTCCGGCACGCCGTCCGCGCCGCGGGGGATGAGCGCCTCGGCCTGCTCGATCAGTGCGGTCTTGCGGGCGCGCACGTCGCGGTGCTGGTTGTCGAGCTCGGCGAAGAAGGCCTTGCGGTTGTGCTCGATGGTCGAGCGGGCGGTGCGGAACCGCTTCCAGAGCTCGTTCGCCTCGTTCTTGGGGATGCGCGGACCCTCGTGCTGGTGCGTCTGCCAGCGGGCGAACAGGGCGTCGAGCGCCGTGGTCGTCTGCTTCCACTGCGTGCGCGCCGGGTCTTCGGCGGCGAGGGCCTCGGCCTCGACCACGATCGCCGTGCGCTCGGCGACGGCCTGCTCGACCTGTGCCCTGGCTTCGGCGCTCTGCTGCTCGGTGAGCTCTTCGACGGTGCCGCCGAGGGTGTCGAGCCGGGTGGCGAGGGCGGCGAGGTCGCCCACGGCGTTCGCGCCCGTGACGTTCTCGCGCAGTGTCGCCACAGCCTTGGAGATGTCGGACGCCGGCGCACCGCGCTTGGCGCGCTGCTCCAGCAGGGTCACCTGGCCGGCCAGGTCGGTGTACTTGCGCTCGAAGTAGGCGAGCGCCTCTTCTGCCGTGCCGTCGGGGTATTGGCCGACGACCCGCTCGCCGTCGCCCTCGCGTACGAAGACGGTGCCTGTCTCATCGACACGACCCCACGGTTGCTGATCAGTTGTAGCCAAGAGCCTCACCTTGCTGACGACGTTCCCGAGCGGATGACCGCCCACAATTGCGTTTCAGCCTATTGCACGCGCGGGCGACGTGCAGCCGCGGCGCCACGAACGGTCACTGAAGCGTGAAGCTGTCGATCGTGGTGGTGACCGCCGGCTTGCCGTCGGTGCCGCCGCCCTGCACGCCCTTGTCGGTGACCTTGGAGATCAGTTCGTCGAGACCGGTGGTCACCTTTCCGAGCACGGTGTAGCCGCCCGCGGAGTCCGACGGGATGGTGGTGTCCTTGTAGACGATGAAGAACTGGCTGCCCTGGCTGTTCGCGTTGTCGCTCTGGCGGGCCATCGCGAGCGTGCCCGCCGGGTAGACGTTGTCCTTCGGGGCGTTCTCGATCGGCCCGTACGCGTATCCGGGCCCGCCGGTGCCGTCGCCCTTGGGGTCGCCGCACTGCAGCACGTAGAAGCCGCCGGTCGTGAGCCGGTGGCAGTTCAGCCCGTTGTAGAAGCCCTTCTGCGTCAATGCGATGGTCGACGAGACCGCCTGAGGAGCCGTGCTCCCGTCGAGCTCGACGCCGAGCGGGATGCCGTTGATCGAGAGCGTGCCTGTCCAGTTCCGATTGCCGGCGAGGGTCTTCGGCGGGAGCGTGTACGTCTGTGCGGAGGCCGAGGCGGACGGGGTCGGCGTGGCGGACACGGACGGCGTCGGCGTGGCAGACGGCGAGCCGGATGCGCTCGGCGTTCCCGGCTGCGCGAAGTAGAGCAGCTGCGTCGCCACGGCGAGCACGACCACGATCAGCACGGCGCCGCCGGCGATCCAGTTGTCGCGTACGCGCCGCTTCGCTCGGGTCTCGTGCACGGTCTGGCGCGCCTGGTATGCGCGCAGCCGCTCGCGCGCCTGCCTGGTTTCGCGGTCGTTCTGCCTGTTTGATGCCACGTGATTCCTCCGAAAGGCGCGCCGTCGTGCGAGAGACTCTCGATCCGTCGCGCCACCGGCCGCGGATCAGGATGAACTTTATGCGACGAGGCTATGCGTGACAAAGTCGCCGCTCCCAGTTTCGGTGTCGGCGGCACCAACTAGCCTGTAGTGATGGTCGATGTGCAACCCGGGCTCCGAACAGGGGCGACGCCGTTGGCCGTGCGCATGCGCCCGAAATCGCTCGACGAGGTCGCCGGTCAGAAGCATCTGCTGCGTCCGGGCTCACCGCTGGTGAGTCTCGCCTCCGACCAGAGCGGCGAGACCGGCTCGGTGTCCGTGATCCTCTGGGGGCCGCCCGGCACTGGCAAGACCACGCTCGCACAGGCGATCGCCCACTCGTCCGGTCGCAAGTTCGTCGAGCTCTCCGCTGTGACGGCCGGCGTCAAAGACGTGCGCCTGGTGATGGACGAAGCGCTGTCGACCCGCGACCTCTACGGTGTCTCCACCGTGCTGTTCCTCGACGAGATCCACCGCTTCACCAAGGCCCAGCAGGATGCACTGCTGCCCGGCGTCGAGAACGGCTGGGTCATCCTGGTCGCGGCCACCACCGAGAATCCGTCGTTCTCGGTGATCTCGCCGCTCCTCTCGCGTTCCCTCCTGCTCACGCTGGAGACCCTGAGCGACGACGACCTCGGCACGGTGGTCGACCGCGCCGTGGCCGACGAACGGGGCCTCGCCGGCCAGTACACACTCGATCCCGAGGCGCGGGCCGCGATCATCCGGCTGGCTTCGGGGGATGCCCGGCGAGCGCTCACGGCGCTCGAGGCCGCTTCGGTGAGCGCCGCGTCGTCCACACCGGCCACCTCCAAGAAGAAGCCGGTGATCACGGCCGAGCTGGTCGCGCAGGCGGTGGACCGGGCGCTGCTGCGCTACGACCGCAACGGCGACGAGCACTACGACGTGATCAGCGCGTTCATCAAGTCGGTGCGCGGTTCCGACGTCGACGCCTCGCTGCACTACCTCGCCCGCATGATCGAGGCGGGGGAGGACCCGCGGTACATCGCGCGCCGCATCATCATCCTGGCGTCCGAAGACATCGGCATGGCCGACCCGCAGGCGCTCGTGATCGCGGTCGCGGCCGCCGACGCGGTGCAGCTCATCGGGATGCCCGAGGGGCGCATCCCGTTGGCTCAGGCCGTCGTGCACCTCGCCACCGCGCCCAAGTCGAACGCGGCCTACATGGCCCTGGATGCGGCGATCGCCGATGTGCGCGCCGGCCGCATCGGACGCGTGCCCAAGCACCTGCGCGACGCCCACTACCCGGGAGCCAAACGGCTCGGTCACGGCAAGGGCTATCAGTACCCGCACGACGACGCCCTCGGTGTGCTCCGCCAGCAGTATCTGCCCGACGAGCTGACCGACGCGAGCTACTACCAGCCCACGGAGCACGGCAACGAGCGGGACGTCTCCGCGCGGCTCGCCAAGCTCCGCAAGATCGTGCGCGGACGCTAGTCCGGGTTCTGTTAGAATTGCTGGGCCTAGAAGCGTGTGTCGCGTGCGGCTGCGTCGACACAAGCTCTCGAAGGGACTGGCCCTGTAGCCGGGCGTCCTGGGCGACATCCCTCTAATTTTTGCAGCACGAAGTGTGCTGCGTTCACTGTGTTAGAGAGACAACCGAAAGGAACTCGTGTCTACCAAGTCACGTACCCGTAGCAAGACCCGCCTGTCGCGGTCACTGGGCATCGCCCTGACCCCGAAGGCCGCCAAGTACCTCGAGAAGCGTCCGTACGCTCCCGGAGAGCACGGCCGCACCAAGCGCAAGGCCGACTCGGACTACGCCGTTCGTCTGCGCGAGAAGCAGCGTCTGCGTGCCCAGTACGGCATCCGCGAGAAGCAGCTGAAGATCGCCTTCGAAGAGGCTCGCCGCACCAACGGACTGACCGGTGAGAACCTGGTCGAGCTCCTCGAGATGCGTCTCGACGCCCTCGTGCTGCGTGCCGGTTTCGCCCGCACCACGGCGCAGGCGCGCCAGATGGTCGTGCACCGTCACATCCTCGTCGACGGCAACCTCGTCGACCGTCCCTCGTTCCGCGTCAAGCCGGGTCAGCTGATCCACGTCAAGGCACGCTCCGAGGGCACCGAGCCCTTCCAGGTCGCGGCCGCCGGCGGACACGTCGACGTCCTGCCGAAGACGCCGGCCTACCTCGACGTCGAACTCGACAAGCTGCACGCTCGTCTGGTCCGCCGCCCGAAACGCGCCGAGGTCCCCGTGACGTGTGAAGTCCAGCTCGTCGTCGAGTACTACGCGGCCCGTTAAGGCTCGCGAAGACTCCCGGAACGGGGTCGTGGCTTCGGCCGCGGCCCCGTTTCTTCGTCGCCGGGGTCGCGGTGAGGCTACGCTGGTGGGAGTATGCCGATGACGGAATGGATGGTGGGCACGTGTCTGGTGGCGACATCGCAGGACTGATCGCGGCAGTCGTCTTCGCCGTGCTCGTCGGGTTCATCGCGATCCCGTTGGTGAAATTCGGCCGTGTGCTCGATCAGACGCGCGCGGCGATCAAAGACGCGAGCGACGGCATCACGCCGATCCTCGACGAGACGGTCACGACCATCCAGGAGACGAACAAACAGCTCGCCCGCGTCGACGTGATCACCAAGAACGTCGCGGATGTGACAGGCAACGTGTCGGCGCTGGTGGCGCTCTTCGCCGCCACGGTGGGCGGACCGCTGATCAAACTGGCCGGGTTCAGTGCGGCCGTGCGTGCCGCATTCAAGGCGGCGGGCGGCCGGTCCGGCACCGGCAGCGGCTCTCGGCGATCGCGCGGGACCACGCACTAAACTGACCGAGGCGCGCGGGTTGCTCCGCGTGCCCAATCCACTTCAGGGAGTATTCGGAATGAAGAGTTTTCTGTGGCTCATCGTCGGCGTCGCGCTCGGATTCGTCGTGGCGCACAAGATGAACGAGACCCCGCAGGGCAAGCAGTTCTTCAGCTCGCTCGACAAGAAGGCACGTGACTTCGGCGAGGCCGTCAGCGACGGCTACCGTCAGCGCGAGGCCGAGCTCCGCTCCGCGATCGACGGCGACTGACCCGCGGACCGCTCCACACCATCCACCCCTCTTCACCGCTCGGAACCCATGCAGACTGCTGAAATCCACCGCCGCTGGCTCGACTTCTTCGCCCAGCGCGGTCACACCGTCGTCCCGTCCGCCTCGCTCGTCAGCGACGACCCGTCGCTCCTGTTCACCGTGGCCGGCATGGTTCCGTTCGTCCCGTACCTCACCGGTCTCGTGCCGTCGCCGTTCCCGCGCGCGACGAGCGTTCAGAAGTGCATCCGGACCCTGGACATCGAGGAGGTCGGCAAGACGCCCCGGCACGGCACCTTCTTCCAGATGTGCGGCAACTTCTCGTTCGGCGACTACTTCAAAGAGCAGGCGATCACCTTCGCGTGGGACCTGCTGACGATGTCGGAGGACGACGGCGGGCTGGGCTTCTCCCCGGACGACCTGTGGGTCACGGTGTACGAAGACGACGACGAGGCGCGGCAGATCTGGCGTCGCGTGGCGGGTCTGCCCGAGGAGCGCATCCAGGGCCTCGGCAAGGACACCAACTACTGGTCGACCGGCCAGCCGGGCCCGGCCGGTCCCTGCTCGGAGATCTTCTTCGACCGCGGCCCCGCCTACGGCATCGACGGCGGACCGGCGACCGACGACGACCGCTACGTCGAGATCTGGAACCTCGTGTTCATGCAGTATCTGCGCGGCGAGGGGACGGGCAAGGCCGACTTCGAGATCCTCGGCGACCTGCCCAAGAAGAACATCGACACCGGCATGGGGCTGGAGCGCGTAGCGTTCCTCAAGCAGGGCGTCGAGAACATGTACGAGATCGACCAGGTGCGCCCGGTGCTCGACCGCGCGGCCGAGCTGGCCGGCAAGAACTACGGCGCGGTCCACGACGACGACGTGCGCCTGCGCGTGATCGCGGACCACGTGCGCAGCGCTCTCATGCTGATGTCCGACGGCGTGACGCCATCGAATGAAGGGCGCGGGTACATCCTGCGCCGGCTGATGCGCCGCACGGTGCGCGCGATGCGCCTCCTCGGCGTCGACCGTCCCACCTTCCCCGAGCTGTTCACGGTGTCGCGCGACGCGATGAAGGCGGCGTACCCCGAGGTCGGCAACGACTTCGCGCGCATCTCCCAGCTGGCCTATGCAGAAGAGGAGACGTTCCTTCGCACGCTGGTCGCGGGCACGGGCATCCTCGACACCGCGGTCGCGAACACGCAGCGCGCCGGCAAGAAGGAGCTCGCCGGCGACACGGCGTTCCTGCTGCACGACACGTACGGATTCCCGATCGACCTCACGCTCGAGATGGCGGAGGAGGCGGGCCTCACTGTCGATCGCACGGCGTTCGACAGCCTGATGGCCGATCAGCGCTCCCGCGCCAAGGCGGACGCCAAGGCGAAGAAGACCGCACTGGCCGACCTGTCCGTCTACAGCGCGTTCCGCTCGCACGGCGAGACCGTGTTCACCGGCTACACGGAGCTCGAGACCGAGTCGAGCATCCTGGGCCTGATCGTCGACGGCGCCTCGGTGACGAAGGCGACCGAGGGACAGGTGGCCGAGGTCATCCTCGGAGCCACGGCGCTCTACGCGGAGTCCGGCGGTCAGGACGCCGACGCCGGCACGATCGTCGGTCCGGGCTACGAGCTCGACGTCCTCGATGTGCAGAAGCCCGTGAAGGGCCTGATCAGCCACAAGGTGCTCGTGCGCAGTGGCGAGGTGGGCGTCGGTTCGCCGGCGACGAGCCTGGTCGACCGCGACTACCGGCGCGGTGCGCGGCAGGCGCACTCCGGAACCCACATCATCCACGCGGCGTTGCGGCAGGTGCTCGGCTCGAACGCCCACCAGTCCGGCTCGTACAACAAGGCCGGCTACTTGCGACTCGACTTCTCGTGGAACCAGGCGCTCTCGCCCGAGACCCGCACCGAGATCGAGGAGATCTCGAACAACGCCATTCGGCAGAACTTCGAGGTCACCACCCGCGAGATGCCCCTGGCGGAAGCCAGGGCGCTCGGCGCGATGGCGCTGTTCGGCGAGAAGTACGGCGACACCGTGCGCGTCGTCGACATCGACGGAGCGTGGTCTCGTGAGCTCTGCGCCGGAACCCACGTGATCTCGAGCTCCGAGATCGGCATGATCAACCTGGTGAGCGAGTCGTCGGTCGGATCCACCAACCGCCGCGTGGAATCGCTGGTCGGCCTGGAGGCGTTCCGCGACCTCGCCGTCGAGCGCACCATCGTGTCGCAGCTGTCCGGAAACCTGAAGACGCCGCGTGAGCAGCTCCCCGAGAAGATCGCCGACCTGATGGCCAACCTGAAGGCGGCCGAGAAACGCATCGCCGCCTTCGAGGCGCGCGCGGTGCTCGACAAGGTGCCGGCGCTGCTCGAGAGCTCCGCGCGTCACGGGGCGTTCACCGTCGTGTCTCAGGATGCCGGATCGCTCAGCTCCGCCGACGATCTGCGTCTGCTCGTCACCACTGTGCGGGAACGCCTCGGCTCCGACCCGGCGGTCGTCGCGCTGGCGGCACGCGCGGGGGAGAAGCCCGTCGTGATCGTGGCCACCAACCAGGCCGCGCGTGACGCGGGGGCGAACGCCGGTGCGCTCGCCAAGACCGCGTCCGGCGTGCTCGGAGGCGGCGGTGGTGGCAAGCCCGACCTCGCGCAGGGTGGCGGAACCGACGTCGAAGCGATTCCGGCAGCGCTCCGCGCGGTGACGTCGGCGATAGCCGGATAGCGCGTGCGAACGGGAGTGCGGCTCGGGATCGACGTCGGCAAGGTCAGGATCGGCGTCAGCCGGTCCGACCCCCACGGGATGCTCGCGACGCCCGTGGAGACGGTCGCCCGCTCCGAAGATGCTGCGGATCGGCGTAGGATCGCGGAGATTGTGACCGAACTCGGAGTTTTCGAGATTATCGTCGGACTGCCTCTGGCGCTTTCGGGAGCACACACGGCATCCACTGCTGACGCGGTCGGATTCGCGACCGCTCTCGGAGCGGACGTCGACGTGCCGGTGCGCCTCGTGGACGAACGGCTGTCGACCGTTTCTGCCCACTCCGCGCTCCGAGCATCCGGCAAGAACGCCAAAAGTGCGCGTCCGGTGGTGGATCAGGTGGCCGCCACGATAATTTTGCAGCACGCCCTCGACGCGGAGCGCGCTACAGGTCATCCGCCGGGCACCTCCATCGAACCGAACATTGGACCTTAGTTTGTCGCAGAACCCACATCCTCCTGGGCCTGGCGAAACCATTCCGCCCGCGGACGCCGAACGCGAGTTCGACCCCTTCGACGCGCTGTTCGACGACGGCATGCCCGAGGTGACGACCGCTCCGGCGGAGCCGACCCGTGTCGCCGACGCTCCGGCCGCGCCGGTCGTTCCGGTCGTTCCGGATGCGCCGGTCGTTGCGGATGCGCCGGTCGCTCCGGCCGTGCGGCGTGCGCCGAGGACGCGCCGCGAGGCGAGGGAGGCTCAGGGGGGATCGCCGCTGACCGCCGAGGTGCCGGTTCAGAATGGCGCGGAGGAGATCGCCGCAGCGTCCGAGACGGACGGCGGACCGGCGCGAGACGGGTCGGCCCCGCCGGAGTCGCCGCTCGCCTGGAGACAGCAGCACTATGTGTCGCACGAGAAGCCGCGCAAGAAGAAGCGCAGCCTGAAGCCGCTCTGGGTGACACTCCTGGTCGTCGCGATCCTGGGCGGGCTCGCCGGTGGCGCCTACGCCGCCTTCCAGCCGCAGGTGGCGAAGCTGGTCGAGGCGATCACCCCCAAGAACAACGACTACAGCGGGAGCGGGACCGGGTCGGTGCTCGTCTCGATCGCCTCGGGCGACACGGGATCGGATGTCGCCACCAAACTGCACTCGGCCGGAGTCACGAAGAGCTACGAGGCCTTCTATTCGCTCCTGCTGCGGCAGAAGCCCGAGGTCCAGTTCCAGCCGGGCGCGTTCAAGCTCGCGAAGCAGATGAGCGCGCAGTCGGCGCTCCTCGCGCTGGAGGACCCGGCGTCGCGGGTCGAGAACACGGCGGTGATCCCCGAAGGGACGGCGGAGAAGGACATCCTCCCGATCGTCGCCGACGCCACGAAGATCCCGGTCGCCGACCTCACGGCCGCTGCGGCCAATCCGGCGCAATACGGAGTGCCAGCGCAGGCGAAGACCCTCGAAGGGTTCCTGTTCCCGGCGACGTACACCTTCGCCCCGGGCATCACGGCCCACGATGCGATCAAGACGCTCGTCGACCGCTCGTTCCAGGCGCTCGACGAGGCGGGCGTCGCGCCCGCCGACCGTTGGAAGACGGTCGTGCTCGCGTCGATCGTCCAGCGCGAAGCCGGACTCGCCCCCGACTACCCGAAGGTGTCGCGGGTGTTCCTGAACCGGCTCGCTCAGGGCTGGAAGCTGCAATCGGACGCGACGGTCGCGTACGGAACCGGTAACACGCACACGGTGACGACGACAGACGCCGAACGCGCGAACGCTGCGAACCTCTACAACACGTACGTGCATCCGGGACTGCCGGTCGGGCCGATCTCGAACCCCGGCGACCTGGCGATCAATGCGGCACTCCACCCGGCCGCCGGACCGTGGATGTTCTTCGTGACGTGGAACCTGAAGACCGGTGAGACCATCTTCTCGACGACGGTCGAAGAGCACGACGCGGCCGTCGCCAAATGGCAGCAATGGATGAGGGACAACCCAGGCTATGGATAAGAAGCAAGGCGCGCGCGGCGCCGGCAAGGCCGCATCGACCGGGAAGGCTGAGAAGCCGACGGCCGACACGGACGTCGACGCGGTCACGGAGCTCGAAGGGCGATTCGCGGACGACGAGGGTGCGGAGCCGGACGAGGCCGCGGAGGTCGACGGGGTCGTCGACGACATCGTCGAGCCGGCCGTGATGGGCGACGACGCGGCGGCCGACGACGATTCGGCCGAGCCGGAGATCGCCGACCGTGTGCCTGAGACGCTGGACGCCGAGGAGAACGGTGTCTCGGAGGCCGAGGCCGAGGCCGGGATCGCCGCGCTGGTCGAAGCGGAGCGCGCCCTCGAAGCGGAGGAGGCCGCCGTCGCCGAGGCCGAGGAGGCCGAAGAGCTGGAAGAGCCCGACGACGACGTGGTCGAGGAGCTCGAGGCAGTCGAGGAACTCGAGGTGGTCGAAGCACCGGCGGCTCCCGCAGCACCGGCGACCAAGCCGGCACGCAAGAGCAAGGCTCCGGTGCGCAAGCTCGCTGTGCTCGGATCCCCGATCGACCACTCGAAGTCTCCGGCCCTCCACCGAGCGGCCTACGAAGCGCTCGGGCTGAACTGGGAGTACGGGACCGCCGACGTCACCGGAGACGGCCTCGCCGACTTCATCGCCGGGCTCGGCCACGAATGGCGTGGGCTCTCGCTGACGATGCCGCTCAAGCAGAGCGTCATCCCGCTGCTCGACGAGATCGACCGCGTGGCCGAGCAGACCGGCGCCGCGAACACGGTGCTTTTCGACGACGGAGTGACGCGCGGCTTCAACACCGATGTGTCCGGGATCGTGCGCGCCCTGGCGGCCGCCGGTCTGGAGAGCGCACGGTTCGTGCACATCCTCGGTGGGGGTGCCACGGCCGCATCCGCGCTCGTCGCAGCCGCGGAGCTGGGAGCCGAGCGGGTAGACGTCTACGCGCGTTCGCTGGGGCGCAGCGTCTGGCTCGAGCCGCTCGCGCACGAGCTGGGACTGATGATCCGGATCAGGCCCACCAGTCAGGCGGACCGCTCGCTCGACATCCCCGACCTCGTGATCAGCACCCTGCCGGGAGGTGTGACCACGGATGCGCTCTACACGGACTCGACCAGACGTCGCGCGCTCCTGCTCGATGTCTCCTACGACCCGTGGCCCAGCGTGCTGGGCGCTGCCTGGCAGGCTGTCGGCGGCCGGGTCGTCTCCGGGCTGGCCATGCTCGCGCATCAGGCGCTTCTGCAGGCCCGCATCTTCGTGACCGGCGATCCGCTTCAGGCGCTCGACCATGAGGAAACCGTCCTCGCGGTGATGCTCGAAGCCGTCGGGATCGACGAGACCGGCGCCCCGCTCGAGTAGCGGGCGACCGAGGGCGACGTCGGGCGGCCTCGTGCCGCTATGCCAGAATCGAATCATGCTTCGTTGGCTCACGGCCGGGGAATCCCACGGCCCCGAACTCATCGCCCTGCTCGAAGGACTGCCGGCAGGCGTGCCGGTCTCCCTCGACGCGATCCGCGCGGACCTCGCGCGCCGCAAACTCGGCTATGGCCGGGGCGCTCGCATGAAGTTCGAACAGGATGCCCTCGAGATCTCGGGCGGAGTCCGTCACGGCTACACGCTCGGCAGCCCGATCGCCGTCCGCATCGGCAACACCGAATGGCCCAAGTGGGTCGACGTCATGAGTGCCGAGCCGGTCGACGAGGAGAAGCTCGCCGGCGGCCGCGGGGCGGCCTTGACGCGTCCCCGACCCGGCCACGCCGACCTCGTGGGCATGCAGAAGTACGGCTTCGACGAGGCACGGCCCATCCTGGAGCGCGCCAGCGCCCGTGAGACGGCCGCCCGGGTGGCGCTCGGCGCGGTCGCCCGGTCGTTCCTGGAACAGCTCGGCATCACCCTCGTCAGCCACACCCTGTCCATCGGGCCCGTTCGCGTCCCCGAGGGCTCGCCGCTCCCGCTGCCGAGCGATGTCGGCACGCTCGATGCCGATCCGCTGCGCTGCTTCGACCCGCGGACCTCCGCCGAGATGGTCGCGGAGGTGGACGCCGCCCGCAAGGACGGCGACACACTCGGCGGCGTGGTCGAGGTGCTGGCCTACGGTCTTCCGCCGGGGCTCGGCTCCCACGTGCACTGGGATCGCCGTCTCGACGCGCAGCTCGCCGCCGCCCTCATGGGCATCCAGGCGATCAAAGGCGTGGAGGTCGGCGACGGCTTCCTCACCACGACACGGCGCGGTTCGGAGGCTCACGACGAGCTCGTTCCCGGCGACGGCGAGATCTCTCGCACCAGCGACAAGGCCGGCGGCACCGAGGGCGGCATGAGCACCGGGACCGTGCTGCGCGTGCGAGCGGGGATGAAGCCCATCGCGACCATCCCGCACGCCCTGCGCACCGTCGACATCGCCACCAGCGAGGCCGCTCCCGCGCACCACCAGCGCTCCGACGTCTGCGCCGTTCCGGCTGCCGGGGTGGTCGCAGAGGCCATGGTCGCCCTGGTGCTCGCGAACGCCGTGCTGGAGAAGTTCGGCGGCGACTCGCTCGCCGAGACGTCGCGCAACCTGCGCGGCTACCTCGACGCGATCCCGGAGAACCTGGCGACGACGCGGCTGTCGGCGCCGTACGCGGAGTGAACGGTGTGACCATCGTCCTGATCGGGCCGCCCGCGGCAGGCAAGACCAGGGTGGGCAAGCGCCTGGCCAAACGCCTCGGGCTCGCTTTCGTCGACACCGACGCCGTCGTGGTCGCGCAGCACGGGCCGATCCCGGGCATCTTCGCCGAGCTCGGCGAGCCGCAGTTCCGGATGCTCGAGCGCACCGCAGTCGCCGAGGCGCTCGTGGAGCCGGGCGTGGTGTCGCTCGGCGGCGGCGCGGTGCTCGACCCCGACACCCGGACCGACCTCGCGGGCGCCACCGTGGTGCTGCTCACCGTGAGCCCCGAGGCGATCGCCTCCCGCATCGCCAACGCGAAACGGCCCCTCGTCACCGACCTCGAATCGTGGAAGCGGCTCGTCGCCAAGCGGGCCGACCTCTACGCCTCACTCGCCGACTACACGGCAGACACATCGACCAGCTCGATCGACACCATCGTGGAACAGATCGCCTCCTGGATCGAGGAAGGACAACGATGACCGACATCGCGAACGACCAGCCCACCGAGATCCTCGTCCCCGGGGAGCACCAGTATCCGGTGCTGGTGGGGCGGGGGCTGCGGTCCGACCTCTCGCGGTATCTGGGCTCCGGCGTCAGCAAGGTGCTGATCGTGCATCCGCCGACCCTCGGCGCCGCGGCCGCCGAACTCCGCGAGTCACTGGTGGGACGCTACGAGGTGCTTCTGGCCGAGGTCCCGGATGCCGAAGCGGCCAAGCGGGTCGAGGTCGCCGCCTTCTGCTGGCAGGTCATGGGGCAGGCCGACTTCACCCGGTCGGACGCCGTGATCGGCTTCGGCGGGGGATCGGTCACCGACCTCGCGGGGTTCGTCGCCGCCACCTGGCTGCGCGGCGTCCGCCTGCTGCAGGTGCCGACCACGCTGCTGGGCATGGTCGACGCGGCTGTCGGGGGCAAGACCGGCATCAATACGGCCGAGGGCAAGAACCTTGTCGGCGCGTTCTACGCTCCGGCTGCGGTGATCTGCGATCTCGACACCCTCACCTCACTCGGACGCAACGAGATCCTCGCGGGTTTCGGCGAGGTCGTGAAGTACGGTTTCATCGCCGATCCCGAGATCCTCGACATCATCGAGCGCGATGTCGACCGGGCCACCGATCCGGTCACTCCGGAGTTCCGGCGGCTGGTCGAGCTCTCCATCGGCATCAAGGCACGTGTCGTGGGGGAGGACTTCACCGAGCAGGGTCTTCGCGAGATCCTCAACTACGGGCACACCCTCGGCCACGCGATCGAGCATGCGGAGCGGTATCAGTGGCGGCACGGCGCCGCGGTCTCGGTCGGGATGATGTTCGCCGCCGAGCTCGCGCGGCTGAGCGGCCGCCTGAGCGATGAGGTGGTCGACCGTCATCGGAGCATCCTGGAGTCGCTCACCCTGCCGACCACATATCCTCTCGGGCGCTGGCAGACCCTTCTGGCTTCGATGCAGCGCGACAAGAAGGCGCGCGGCAGCCTGTTGCGCTTCATCGTGCTCGACGATGTGGCGCGGCCCACAGTGCTCGCCGGGCCCGACCAGAGTCTGCTGTTCGCGGCCTACCAGGAGATCGGGGCGTAACCGTGACCGAGAAGACGGTGGCTCAGAAGCTCCAGGTGAAGGCGGGCGACCGGGTTCTCGTCGTCGGGGGCACGCCCGAGGAGCAGGCCCTCCTCGGCGAACTTCCCGCGGGCGCGGCGGCGATGTCGTCGGCGCGCGCGCCGGGCGAAGCGGATGCGGCCGGCGCAGCGATCGCCGTGACCTTCGTGCACAGCCGTGACGAGCTCCTCGCTCGGTACGCGAGCGAGCTGCCGTCCCTCTCCGGTGCGCGGGCCGTGTGGTTCCTCTACCCGAAAGGCGGCCGGGCCGACGTCAACCGCGATGTCATCATGCGCGAGGCCGGTGCGTTCGGCTGGAGGGCCAACAGCAACGTCTCCGTGGACGACGGGTGGTCGGCGGTGCGCGTCCGTCCGCTCGCCGATGGCGAAGCGTCAGTAGGCTAAGGCGTCATGAGCAGTCTCCCCGACTCCAGCGCCGGCGTCTCCAGGGCGGCCGGCTCGAGCATCCTGGTCCTCAACGGCCCCAATCTCGGCCGCCTCGGCACGCGTGAGCCCGATGTCTACGGCTCCGGCACTCTCGACGACCTCCGAACGGTGCTCGAGGGCGACGCACCCGAGTCGAGTATCGCCCTGCGCCAGACCGACGACGAAGCGGTGCTCCTCGGCTGGCTGCACGAAGCCGCCGACTCGGGCGCACCGGTCATCCTGAACGCCGGCGCCTGGATCCACTACTCCTACGCGCTCCGGGATGCCGTCTCGCTGGTCACGAAGGCCGGAGGCACGGTGATCGAGGTGCATCTCTCCAATCCGCACGCCCGCGAGGAGTTCCGTCACACGAGCGTGATCAGCGGCGTCGCGACCGGGGTCATCGCCGGCTTCGGATTCGAGTCCTACCGTCTCGCACTCGCGTACATTCGCCGAAACGCCCACTGACAACTAGAATCTCTTGAGGCTGCCGCCGGAAGGCCAGCCACCGTGGACCGCCTGAGGCGTGCATCCACCCGCAACTTCTCCCAATCGAACGGAACCCTGGCATGGCAACAACCGCTGACATCAAGAACGGCATCGTCCTCAACATGGACGGCCAGCTCTGGACCGTGATCGAGTTCCAGCACGTGAAGCCGGGCAAGGGCGGCGCCTTCGTGCGCACCAAGCTGAAGAACGTCACGTCGGGCAAGACCGTCGACCGCACGTTCAACGCCGGCTCGAAGATCGAGACGTCGAACGTCGACCGCCGCGACTACCAGTACCTGTACCAGGACGGCGAGAGCTTCGTCTTCATGGACACCAGCGACTACGACCAGATCACCGTGACCGGTGTGGTCGTGGGCGACGCCTCCAACTTCATGCTGGAGAACCAGAACGTCACCATCGCGCTGCACGAGGGCGAGCCGCTCTACGTCGAGCTCCCCGCCTCCGTCGTGCTCGAGATCACCTACACCGAGCCCGGCCTGCAGGGCGACCGTTCGACCGGCGGCACCAAGCCCGCCACCGTCGAGACCGGCTACCAGATCCAGGTGCCGCTGTTCCTCGAGACCGGCACCAAGGTCAAGGTCGACACGCGTACCGGGGACTACCTCGGCCGCGTCAACGACTGACGCCGCCCGTCGACCGGAACCCCACAGACGATGAGTGCACGAACCAAAGCCCGTAAGCGCGCGCTCGACGTGCTCTACGGGGCTGACATCCGCCAGATCCCTCTCAACCAGGCCCTCGCGACCGAGTCCGAGCGCGCAGCCAACGAGCCGCAGCGCGAGGCGTCGTGGCTGTACGCCCGCGAGATCGTCGACGGTGTGATCGACAACAAGGACGAGATCGACGAGCAGATCGAGACCTACTCGCAGGGGTGGACCCTCGCGCGCATGCCGACGATCGACCGCGCCATCCTGCGCATCGGCATCTGGGAGCTCCTGTTCAACGACGAGGTCCCCGACGGCGTCGCGATCTCCGAAGCCGTCGAGGCCGCGACCGTGCTGTCGACCGACGACTCGGCCGGCTTCATCAACGGGCTGCTGGCCAAGATCTCGCAGAACAAACCGAAGTAACCGAAGAGAAGAGCACGATGAGCCGCACCGCCCCCGACCGTCCCGTCCGTCGCCGGGGGGTGCGTGCCCTCGGCGCCGTGCTCGTCGCGGTCGCCCTCGTCGCCGGTGTCGCGGGCTGCTCGCTCGTCGGCGGCGACTCCGGCTCGGTGCCGACCGCCACGGCGAAGCCGGCGACCGGGACCGACGGCGCGGTGAACTTCGACCAGGGCTACATCACGGCGGGCACCGGCCCGACGACGGTCGACCTCTGGTTCGACCCGATGTGCCCCGCCTGCGGCGCGTTCGAGAAGGCCAACGGCGACACCCTCGCCACGGCCGTCTCCGACGACTCCATCACTTTGCGGCTCCGGCCGCTGACCTTCCTCGACCGCGCCTCGAACGGCACCGGATACTCCACGCGCGCCGTCGCAGCGTTGACCTGCGTGGCCGTGCAGGAGCCCGACAAGGCTCTCGCGTACTTCCAGGCGCTGTATAAGGACCAGCCCGAGGAGGGCTCGAGCGGCCTCACGGACAAAGAGCTGGTCAAGCGGGCCACCGATCTGGGGATCGCCGACATCAGCGACTGCGTGGCGAAGGGCGAGCCGTACCAGGCCTGGGCGCAGCGCAACACCGCGCGCTCGCAGACCGGGCCGATCGACGTCGAAGGATCCGACCTGAAGGCGATCCAGCAGACGCCGACCATCCTGGTCGACGGCAAGCAGTACACGGGTGACATCACCGATGCGCGCGCGTTCCGGTCCTTCCTCGAGAAGCACTGACCGCTCGGAGACGATCGGGCCGCGCGCTCACTGCTATGCTCGACCGAGGTAGACATCCTTTAACAGCCGTCCTGTGAGGCGGGGAAGGAGGTCGGCATGACGGCACGCACTGTGCTGCAGCAGGCTGACATCACCCGGGCGTTGACTCGGATCTCCCACGAGATCCTGGAGTCCAACCGGGGAACGAACGACCTCGTCATCCTCGGGATCCCCACGCGCGGCGTCATCCTCGCGCAACGGATCGCAGAGAACATCCAGCGCATCGAGCCGGGCACCGGCGACCTCGTCGGCGCCCTCGACGTGACGATGTACCGAGACGACCTCGCCCGCAACCCGACGCGAGCACCGGCGCCGACCTCGGTCCCGGGTTCGATCGACGGCAAGACCGTGGTGCTCGTGGACGACGTGCTCTACTCGGGCCGCACCGTGCGGGCCGCCCTCGACGCGCTCGGAGACCTGGGCCGGCCGCGAGTCGTTCGCCTCGCGGTGCTGGTCGATCGCGGCCACCGCGAGCTGCCCATCCGGGCCGACTTCGTCGGCAAGAACCTGCCGAGCGCCGCGAGCGAGCGCATCAATGTGCGGCTCACCGAGATCGACGGCGACGAGTCCGTCACCATCGAAGAGGCCGGCGACGGCCGGACGGCGGAGGTGAGCGCATGAGGCACCTGCTCTCCACGAAGACGCTGAGCCGCGACGATGCGATCCTGCTGCTCGACGTCGCCGAAGACATGGCGGATGTGCAGGAGCGCGAGGTCAGGAAGCTCCCGACCCTGCGCGGCAAGACCGTCGTGAACCTGTTCTTCGAGGACTCGACGCGCACGCGCATCTCGTTCGAGGCGGCCGCCAAGCGGCTCTCGGCCGACGTGATCAACTTCAGCGCCAAGGGCTCGAGCGTGTCGAAAGGCGAGAGCCTCAAAGACACCGCGCAGACCCTGGCGGCCATGGGGGCGGATGCGGTGGTCGTGCGCCACCACGCCAGCGGCGCCCCGCAGACTCTCGCGACGAGCGGCTGGATCGACGCCGGGATCATCAACGCCGGCGACGGGACGCACGAGCATCCAACGCAGGCGCTGCTCGATGCGTTCACGATCCGCCGCCGGCTGCATGGAGCGGCCTCGCGCGGCCACGACCTCGACGGGGTCACCGTGACCATCGTCGGCGACATCCTGCACTCGCGGGTGGCACGCTCGAACGTCTGGCTGCTGGAGACGCTGGGTGCGACGGTGACCCTGATCGCCCCGCCCACCCTGCTGCCGGTGGACCTCAGCGGCTGGCCCGCGACGATCGGCTTCGACCTCGACGCCGCGATCGACGCCGGACCCGACGTGATCATGATGCTGCGCATCCAGGCCGAGCGCATGAACGCCGCCTTCTTCCCCAACACCCGGGAGTACTCGCGCCGCTGGGGGCTCGACGACGAGCGGCTGGCCCGCCTCGGCACCGCTAGCATTGTCATGCACCCCGGCCCGATGAACCGGGGCCTGGAGATTTCGGCGGCGGCGGCGGATTCGCCCCGCTCGACGGTCAGAGAACAGGTCGCGAACGGAGTGTCCGTGAGGATGGCAGCGCTGTACCTCCTGCTGTCCGGTGGAGATCGGGAAGACGCAGAGAGATGAACGAGACGTATGTGATCGCGGGCGCAACGCTCGCCGACGGCCGCGCGGCGGACCTGCTCGTCGAGGGCGGGCGCATCGCCGAGGTCGGGACCGGCCTGTCCGCGGCGGGCGCCACCGTGGTCGACGCCAACGGCCTGATAGCCCTCCCCGGCCTGGTCGACCTGCACACGCACCTGCGCGAGCCGGGCTTCGAGCAGAGCGAGACGGTCCTCACCGGCACGCGCGCTGCTGCGGCCGGCGGATTCACGTCGGTGTTCGCGATGGCGAACACCTCGCCGGTCGCCGACACGGCCGGTGTGGTCGAGCAGGTGCTGACGCTGGGCGACACGGCCGGCTACGCCACGGTGCGCCCGATCGGCGCCGTCACCGTCGGGCTCGAGGGGGAGCGCCTCGCCGAGCTGGGCGCCATGGCCGACTCGCGGGCGCGCGTCCGCGTGTTCTCCGACGACGGCAAGTGCGTCTCCGACCCGCTGCTGATGCGCCGGGCGCTCGAATACGTGAAGGCGTTCGACGGTGTCATCGCGCAGCACGCCCAGGAGCCGCGGCTCACGGCCGGCGCCCAGATGAACGAGGGCGCGCTCTCCGGAGAGCTCGGGCTGACCGGTTGGCCGGCGGTGGCCGAGGAGTCGATCATCGCCCGGGATGTACTGCTCGCCGAGCACGTCGGCTCACGGCTGCACGTCTGCCACGTCTCGACGGCCGGATCGGTCGACGTCATCCGGTGGGCGAAGGCGCGCGGGATCGACGTGACCGCCGAGGTCACGCCGCACCACCTCATCCTGACCGAGGACCTGGCGCGGGGCTACGACGCCCGCTACAAGGTGAACCCGCCGCTGCGGCGGAGCGAAGACGTCGAGGCGCTGCGCGCCGGTCTCGCCGACGGGACCATCGACATCGTCGCCACCGACCACGCGCCGCACCCGGTCGAGTCGAAGGACTGCGAATGGGACGCCGCGGCGTTCGGCATGGTCGGACTCGAGTCGGCGCTCTCGGTCGTGCACGCCTCCGTGGTCCGGACCGGGATGCTCGACTGGGCCGACGTCGCCCGCGTGCTCTCGCACACCCCGGCCCGCATCGGGCGCCTGTCCTCCCACGGCCACGCCCTCGAAGCGGGAGTGCCCGCGGAGTTCACGCTCTACGACCCTCACGCGTCTCGGGAGTTCTCGACGGGCGACCTGGCCGGCAAGGGCGTCAACTCGCCCTACCTGTCGATGACACTGCCCGGCCGGGTCGTTGCGACCTTCCACCACGGCTACCCGACCGTGTTCGACGGCGCCGTCGTCGACACCGCCGAGGTCGGCCGTCGCGCCCGCGCGTTCGCCGCCACCCGGCAGGGGGCCCTCCATGGATAGGCTCCTCCCCACCGTCGTCACGGTGCTGGTCATCCTGGCGATCTTCGCTCTCATGCTCTGGGGCTGGCGTCGCCGCGCCGCACGCGACCGTGCGGCGGGAGCGGGCTACACGGCTCCCGCGACGCCTGGCGCGACGATCGCCGAGACCGACGCGCTCTACGTCGCCACCACCAAGGGCGGCGAGCAGCTCGAACGCCTCGCGCTGCCCGGTCTCTCCTTCCGTGGTCGCGCGCACGTCACCGTCGCCGACGACGGGGTTACCATCGCGGTGACCGGCGAAGATCCCGTGTTCGTCGAGGCGGCGGCGCTCGACGGCGTGGGCGAGGCCACCTTCACGATCGACCGGGTGGTCGAGAAGGACGGCCTGCTCCGGCTCTCCTGGACCACCAGTGGCGGCGCCGCCGCCGACAGCTACCTCCGGGTCGTCGACCCGGCCGATCGGGC
The DNA here is from genome assembly GCF_042881905.1 of Leifsonia sp. NPDC058248. Classification (NCBI taxonomy): domain Bacteria; kingdom Bacillati; phylum Actinomycetota; class Actinomycetes; order Micrococcales; family Microbacteriaceae; genus Leifsonia; species Leifsonia sp. NPDC058248. Next base: position 372,473 of record NZ_JBHVXB010000002.1, on the reverse strand, counting down.
GCCTCTCATCGCCGCGATCGAAACCCTTCTCCCCGCCGGAAGCCAGGCGGGACCCACCACCGAAAGTGAGGTGTGACGTGGCTGCAGCAGAACCTGCCGTCTTCGTCCTCGAAGACGGAACCCGCTACGTCGGGCGGGCGTACGGAGCGACCGGCCGCACTCTCGGCGAGGCGGTGTTCTCCACCGGCATGACCGGCTACCAGGAGACACTCACCGACCCGTCGTACGCCGGACAGATCGTGCTCATGACGGCGCCGCACATCGGCAACACCGGAACCAACGACGAAGACATGGAGTCGCGTCAGATCTGGGTGGCCGGGTATGTGGTGCGCGAGCCCTCCCGCATCGTCTCCAACTTCCGCGCGCAGCGCAGCCTCGACGAGGACCTCGTCGCCCAGGGCGTCGTCGGTATCAGCGGCATCGACACGCGTGCGGTGACCCGGCACATCCGGTCGGTGGGCGCGATGCGCTCCGGTATCTTCTCGGGCGCCGACTTCGAGCTGAGTGACGGCGAGCAGCTGGACCTGGTGCGGACCGCCGCTGGGATGACCGGCCGCAACCTCTCCGCCGAGGTGTCGACCCCCGAGCCGTTCACCGTGCCCGCTGTGGGGGAGAAGATCGGCTCGGTCGCCGTGCTCGACCTCGGCGTCAAGACCTCCACCCTGAACAACCTCGCCGCCCGCGGGCTCGACGTGCACGTCCTTCCGCAGATGGTGACGGCGCGGGATGTGCTGGAGCTCGAGCCGTCGGCGCTGTTCTTCTCGAACGGGCCGGGTGACCCCGGGGCCTCGGACAAGCACGTCGTGCTCCTGCAGGAGGTGCTGCGGGCGGGCATCCCGTACTTCGGCATCTGCTTCGGCAACCAGCTGCTCGGGCGCGCGCTCGGGCTGAGCACCTACAAGCTGCCGTTCGGCCATCGCGGCATCAACCAGCCGGTGCTCGACAAGCGCACCGGCCGCGTGGAGATCACCGCTCAGAACCACGGCTTCGCGGTCGACGCGCCGATCGAGGGCACCTTCGACTCGCCCGCCGGCTTCGGACGCGTCGAGGTGAGCCACTTCAGCCTCAACGACAACGTGGTGGAAGGGCTCAACTGCCTCGACCTCAACGCGTTCAGCGTGCAGTACCACCCCGAGGCGGCGGCCGGCCCGCACGACGCCAACTACCTGTTCGACCGGTTCGTCGACATGATCCAGCACCCTGCCGACGATCGCGAGCAACCCACGTCCCCCGAGAACGAAGGTCAGAACTAATGCCGAAGCGCTCCGACATCAGCTCCGTCCTGGTCATCGGCTCCGGCCCGATCGTGATCGGGCAGGCCTGCGAGTTCGACTACTCGGGCACCCAGGCGTGCCGCGTGCTCCGCGAGGAGGGCGTTCGCGTCATCCTGGTGAACTCGAACCCGGCCACGATCATGACCGACCCCGACTTCGCCGACGCCACCTACGTCGAGCCGATCACCTGGGAGGTCATCGAGACCATCATCGCCAAAGAGCGCCCGGATGCGATCCTGCCGACCCTGGGCGGCCAGACCGCGCTCAACGCGGCCATCCAGCTCCACGAGCACGGCATCCTCGAGAAGTACGACGTCGAGCTCATCGGCGCCTCGTTCGAGGCGATCCAGAAGGGCGAGGACCGCCAGATCTTCAAAGACCTGGTGATCGCGGCCGGCGCCGAGGTCGCGCGTTCGCATATCGCGCACACGGTCGAGGAGGCCATCGGGTTCGCCGAAGACCTCGGCTACCCGCTGGTGGTGCGCCCGTCGTTCACGATGGGCGGCCTGGGCTCCGGCTTCGCATACACCGAGAAGGAGCTGCGCCGCATCGTCGGCGACGGCCTGCACCAGAGCCCCACCAGCGAGGTGCTCCTGGAGGAGTCCATCCTCGGCTGGAAGGAGTACGAGCTCGAGCTCATGCGCGACACCGCCGACAACACGGTCGTCGTCTGCTCCATCGAGAACGTCGACCCGGTCGGCGTGCACACCGGGGACTCGATCACCGTGGCGCCCGCCCTCACCCTGACCGACCGCGAGTACCAGAAGCTCCGCGACATCGGCATCGACATCATCCGGGCCGTCGGCGTCGACACCGGCGGCTGCAACATCCAGTTCGCCGTCGATCCGGCGAACGGCCGCATCATCGTCATCGAGATGAACCCGCGCGTGTCGCGGTCGTCGGCGCTCGCCTCCAAGGCCACCGGATTCCCGATCGCGAAGATCGCGGCGAAGCTGGCCATCGGCTACCGGCTCGACGAGATCCCCAACGACATCACCAAGGTGACGCCGGCCAGCTTCGAGCCGACGCTCGACTACGTGGTCGTCAAGGTCCCGCGGTTCGCTTTCGAGAAGTTCCCCGCCGCCGACCCCACCCTCACGACCACCATGAAGTCGGTGGGCGAGGCGATGGCGATCGGCCGCAACTACACCAGCGCGCTGCAGAAGGCGCTCCGCTCGCTCGAGAAGCGCGGCTCGTCGTTCCACTGGGGCGCCGAGACGCGCACCCTCGACGAACTGCTGGCCACGATCGGAACCCCGACCGACGGCCGCATCGTGGACGTGCAGCAGGCGCTGCGCCTCGGTGCGACCATCGAGCAGGTGTTCGAGGCCACCAAGATCGACCCGTGGTTCATCGACCAGATCGTGCTCATCAACGAGGTGGCCGAGCAGCTGCGCACCGCCGAGACGCTCGACACCGACACGCTGCGCTACGCCAAGGACCACGGCTTCTCGGATGCACAGATCGGCCAGCTGCGCGGCTTCGGCGAGAACGACGTGCGCGAGATCCGTCACATCCTCGACGTCCGCCCGGTCTACAAGACGGTCGACACCTGCGCGGGCGAGTTCCCCGCGCTCACGCCCTACCACTACTCCAGCTACGACCTGGAGACCGAGGTGGAGCCGAGCGACCGCCGCAAGGTGGTCATCCTGGGCTCCGGCCCGAACCGGATCGGCCAGGGCGTCGAGTTCGACTACTCCTGCGTGCACGCGTCGTTCGCGCTGCACGACGCCGGGTTCGAGACCATCATGATCAACTGCAACCCGGAGACCGTTTCGACCGACTACGACACGAGCGACCGTCTCTACTTCGAGCCGCTCACGCTCGAGGACGTGCTCGAGGTCATCCACGCGGAGAGCCAGAGCGGCGAACTCGTCGGCGTGGTCGTGCAGCTCGGCGGCCAGACGGCCCTCGGGCTTGCCAAAGGCCTGAAGGCGGCGGGCGTTCCCATCCTCGGCACCACGCCCGAGGCGATCGACCTGGCGGAGGAGCGCGGCCTGTTCGCCGAGATCCTCGAGACCGCGGGGCTCCTCGCCCCGCGCAACGGTACCGCGCACGACTTCCCCGGCGCCGTGCAGGTGGCGGAGCAGATCGGCTATCCGGTGCTGGTGCGCCCGAGCTACGTGCTCGGCGGCCGCGGCATGGAGATCGTGTACGACAGCCCCTCGCTGGCCGACTACTTCGACCGGGTCGCCGGGCAGGGCATCGTGGGACCGTCGCATCCGCTGCTGGTCGACCGCTTCCTCGACGACGCGATCGAGATCGACGTCGACGCGCTCTACGACGGGGAGCAGCTCTACATCGGCGGCGTGATGGAGCACATCGAGGAGGCCGGCATCCACTCCGGCGACTCGAGTTGCACCCTGCCCCCGATCACCCTCGGCCGTCGCGAGATCGACCGGGTCCGCGATGCGACGCTCAAGATCGCCGAAGGCATCGGCGTGCGGGGTCTCCTCAACGTGCAGTTCGCGGTCGCCGCCGGTGTGCTCTACGTGCTCGAGGCGAATCCGCGAGCATCCCGGACCGTGCCGTTCGTGTCGAAGGCCCTCGGGATCCCGCTCGCGAAAGCCGCTTCGCGAATCATGGTCGGCGAGTCGATCGCCTCGCTCGTCGAGTCGGGCATGCTGCCCGTCCAGGACGGCTCGGTCATCCCCATGGACTCTCCGGTCGCCGTGAAGGAGGCCGTGCTGCCGTTCAAGCGGTTCCGCACCAAGGAAGGCAACATCGTCGACTCGGTGCTCGGCCCGGAGATGCGCTCGACCGGTGAGGTCATGGGCATCGACAAGGACTTCCCGCGCGCGTTCGCCAAGAGCCAGTCGGCGGCCTACGGCGGGATGCCGCTCGGCGGCACCGCGTTCGTGTCGGTCTCCGACCGCGATAAGCGCTCGATCGTGCTCCCGGTGCTGCGCCTGCAGCAGCTCGGCTTCGAGATCCTCGCCACCGAGGGGACCGCCGAGGTGCTGAACCGCAACGGGATCGCCGCGCGGGTGGTGCGCAAGTTCAGCGACACCAGCGACAGCGTGGCTCCCTCGATCGTCGACCTCATCAACCGCAACGAGGTGGATGTGGTCATCAACACGCCGAGTGGCCGGTCGGCCCGTGCAGACGGCTACGAGATCCGTGCCGCCGCCGTGGCAGGGGACAAGCCGCTGTTCACGACCATCGCGGAGCTGAGCGCTGCCGTCGCCTCCGTCGACGCCATCCGCGAAGGGTTCGAGGTGCGGTCGCTGCAGGAGTACGCACTCGATCGGGCCGCCCGCGCGTGAGCTTCGGTGACCGGCTCGCCGGAGTCTTCGCCGACCGGGGACGACTCTGTGTCGGGATCGACCCGCACGCGCACCTGCTGGAGAGCTGGGGCCTGCCGGCCTCGGCATCCGGCGTGCGCGCGTTCGGGCTCGCCGTCGTGGCCGCGACGGCCGGCCGGGCGGGCATCGTCAAACCGCAGGTCGCGTTCTTCGAACGGTACGGGTCGGCGGGCTATGCGGCGCTCGAAGAGGTGCTCGCCGCCGCCCGCGCGGCCGGGCTGCTCGTGATCGCGGATGCGAAGCGCGGGGACATCGGCACGAGCGTCACGGCCTATGCCGAGGCCTGGCTCACCCCGGGTTCGCCGCTCGAGGCCGACGCGATGACGATCGCCGCCTTCCAGGGCGTGGGCTCGATCGCCGATCCGATGCGGCTCGCGGAGGCCAACGGCAAGGGGCTGTTCGTGCTCGCCGCGACGTCCAATCCGGAGGCGGCTGCGATCCAGCAGGCCGTCGTCGCATCAGGGGCGCGTTCGGGCCTGACGGTTGCGCGTGCGATCATCGAAGACGTGAGTTCTTTCAATCTGGCCCAGGCGCCGCGCGCCTTCGGCTCGATCGGGCTCGTGCTCGGCGCGACCCTCGATCTGGCCGACTACGGCATCGACACCAGCACAGCGCCCGCCGCGAACGCGGCTCCGGTGCTCGCGCCGGGGTTCGGCCACCAGGGCGCACAGGTGCGGGATGCGCCCCGGCTCTTCGGCGCACTCGCCGGCGGCGTGATCGTCAGCGAGTCCCGCGGGCTGCTCGGAGCCGGGCCCGCCGGGCTCGCCGACGCGATCGAAGAGCGCGCCGAGGAGGTGCGGAGCAGCCATGTCTGAGTCCGGCACCGCATCCGTGCGCCCCGCACCGCCCGAGGTCGACCGCCGCGCCGCCTCGCAGGCCGCCGTGGCCGCCCGCCGCGCCCGCGCTGCCGTGAAGGCCGCCATCGGCGCTCACGAGATCTCTCCGCTGACCGTGCTCGACCGGGCGACCGCCGACCCCGACGGCGTCGAAGGCCGGCTGCGCGTCACCGAGTTCCTGCTGAGCGTCCCCGCCATCGGCACCACCAAGATGAAAGACGCCCTGCGACGGCTCGCGATCTCGCCCGCCAAGCGCCTCGGCGGCCTCGGCCGTCACCAGCGGCTGCGGCTGCGCGACTTCCTGATCGAGCGCGAGTCGCGCAGCGGGCGCCAGAAGAACCAGCTCGTCGTGCTCGCCGGCCCCACCGCCGTCGGCAAAGGCACCGTCTCGACGCACATCCGTGAGAACTATCCGGACGTGCTGCTCTCGGTCTCGGCCACCACCCGCGCCCCGCGGCCTGGCGAGGTCGACGGCGTGAACTACTACTTCGTCTCCGACGCCGAATTCGACCGAATGGTCGAGGAGGGCGAACTGCTCGAATGGGCGACCGTGCACAACGCGTTCCGCTACGGGACTCCGCGCACGCCGATCGATCGGGCGCTCGGCGAGGGCAAGAGCGTTCTGCTGGAGATCGACCTGCAGGGTGCGCGCAGCGTGCGCGCGGCCATGCCGGAGGCGCGGCTGATCTTCCTGCTGCCCCCGACCTGGGAGGAATTGGTGCGCCGTCTCATCGGCCGTGGCACCGAATCCGCTGCCGAACAGCAGCGCCGGCTGGAGACCGCGAAGGTCGAATTGGCCGCTCAGGACGAGTTCGACCACCGGGTCGTGAACACGGACGTGGCCGAGGCCGCGCGGGAGGTCGTAGACTTGATGAAGATCCGCTCGGCGCCGTCGCGCCCGTAGACCGATTTCTTGGCGTCCGCGAGACGCCCGTCGTCACCGTGACGACCACCTTCGACAAGGAGCAATACACTCATGGCACTCAGCAACAAGGGCATCATCGACCCGCCCATCGACGACCTCCTCGCCAAGGTGGAGTCCAAGTACGCACTGGTGATCTTCGCGTCCAAGCGCGCCCGCCAGATCAACGACTACTACGCCGACCTGCACGAAGGCAGCCTCTTCGACAACGTGGGACCGCTCGTCGACTCGTCCGTCGACGACAAGCCCCTCTCGGTGGCGCTGCACGAGATCAGTGAGGACAAGCTCGAGATCAAGCCGATCGCCGAATAACCAGCGCGGCCGGGATTCGCCCCGGCACATGAGGGGATGCCGCCGTGGGCGCACGATTGACCGTTGTCGTCGGAGTAACCGGCGGCATCGCCGCGTACAAGGCCGTCGGAGTGATCCGGGCCCTGGTGCTGGAGGGCCATTCGGTGCACGTCGTCGCGACCGAGGCAGCCCTGCGGTTCGTGGGCCGGCCGACTCTGGAGGCGATCAGCCGCAACCCGGTCGCGACAGACCTCTACGAGGGCGTCGCCGAGGTGCGGCATGTGGCGATCGGCCAGTCCGCCGACCTCATCGTGATCGCGCCGGCGACGGCCAACAGCATCGCCAAGCTGGCGGCCGGCCTCGCCGACGACCTGCTCGGCAACACGGTGCTCGCAAGTACGGCTCCTCTGGTGATCGCCCCGGCGATGCACACCGAGATGTGGCGCAACGCGGCTACAGTGGCGAACATCGCCACCCTCCGCAGCCGCGGCGTCACGGTGGTCGGGCCGGCCAGCGGCCAGCTCACGGGTGCCGACTCCGGCCCCGGGCGCATGGAGGAGCCGGCCGTGATCGTGCGGGCGGCGCTCGAGGCGGTGGGTGCGCATCCGGAGAAGTCGGTGCCGGCGGCGGTGTCCGAGCAGCCGCAGGCGATCGCGACACCACCGGTCGACCCGGCCGCTGCGGTCGCCGACGTCGTCGTGCTCTCCGAGCGCCGGCGCGCCAACGAAGCAGCCCGCAAGCCGCGCGGCGGCAACGACCTCGCCGGCAAGCGCGTGGTCATCACCGCCGGAGGCACCCGCGAGCCGCTCGACCCGGTGCGGTTCCTCGGCAACCGGTCCAGCGGGCGGCAGGGCGTCGCCCTGGCGCAGGCCGCGCGCGCCCGCGGAGCGGAGGTCACCCTGGTGGCCGCGCACCTCGAGGTGCCCGTGCCCGACGACCTGCAGCTCGTCGAGGTGCAGACGGCGCTTGAGCTCCAGGAGGCGGTCACCGCCGCCGCGCAGTCGGCCGACATCGTCGTGATGACGGCCGCTGTCGCCGACTACCGGCCGTCCGACGTGCGAGAGTCCAAGATCAAGAAGACCGAGGCGGGGGAGTCCCTCTCCCTCGAGCTGATCGCCAACCCCGACATTCTGGCCGGGCTGGCGTCACGCAAGCACGACGGGCAGGTCGTCGTGGGCTTCGCGGCCGAAACCGAGCCCGACCCGTCTGCGCTCATCGAGCTGGGCCGCTCGAAGCTCGCGGCGAAAGGCTGCGACTTCCTGGTGATCAACCAGGTGGGCTGGAATCAGGGCTTCGCAACGGAGAGCAATGAAGTCGTCGTCCTCCGGCGGGGCGGCGATATAGTGATGGAGGCCTCCGGAACCAAGCTGTCGGTGGCCGATCGTATTCTCGACGTCATCGCCTGACGCAAACCAGATGTGACGGGCCCGAGCTAGGGAGAACCTTGGCGGAACTGCGCCTCTTCACCTCCGAATCCGTCACCGAAGGCCACCCGGACAAGATCTGCGACCAGATCTCCGACAGCATCCTGGATGCCCTGCTGACGGTCGACCCGCACAGCCGGGCCGCCGTCGAGACGCTCGTCACCACCGGCCTCGTGCACGTCGCCGGCGAGGTGACCACGAACGGCTACGTGGAGATCCCGGCTCTGGTCCGCGAGAAGATCGTGGAGATCGGGTACGACTCGTCCGACGTGAGCTTCGACGGCAACCAGTGCGGCGTGTCCGTGTCGATCGGCGCGCAGTCGCCCGACATCGCGCAGGGCGTCGACAACGCGCTCGAGACCCGCTCCGAGCAGAGCCACGACGCGTTCGACCGCCAGGGCGCCGGCGACCAGGGCATCATGTTCGGGTACGCCACCACCGAGACCCCGCAGTACATGCCGCTGCCCATCTGGCTGGCTCACCGGCTCGCCGAGCGCCTCGCCGAAGTGCGCAAGGAGGGCATCCTCGACTACCTCCGTCCCGACGGCAAGACGCAGGTGACGATCGGCTACGAGGGCTTCGTCCCCAAGTCGGTGCAGACCGTCGTGCTGTCGACGCAGCACGCGCCGAGTGTCTCGAACGAGACCCTGCAGGCCGAGGTCATCGAGGAGGTCATCGCGCCGGTCCTCCACGCCGCAGGCCTCGAGTCGTCGCACGTGCGCACCCTCATCAACCCGACCGGACGATTCGAGATCGGCGGCCCGAAGGGCGACGCGGGCCTCACCGGTCGCAAGATCATCGTGGACACCTACGGCGGCGCGAGCCGGCACGGCGGAGGCGCCTTCTCGGGCAAGGACCCGTCGAAGGTCGACCGTTCGGCCGCCTACGCGATGCGCTGGGTCGCCAAGAACGCCGTCGCCGCCGGTTTCGCCGAGCGGCTCGAACTGCAGGTGGCGTACGCCATCGGCAAGGCGGCGCCGGTCGGCCTCTACGTCGAGACCTTCGGCACCGGAACGGTTCCCGATGACCGCATCATCGCGGCCATCCGGGAGGTCTTCGACCTGCGCCCGGCGGCGATCATCCACGACCTCGACCTGCTTCGCCCGATCTACGCGAAGACGGCCACCTACGGCCATTTCGGCCGCGAGCTGCCCGACTTCACCTGGGAGCGCCTCGACCGCGTCGACGATCTGCGGTCGGCCGCGGGGCTGTAGCGTGACGGCGGCCGGCCGGGTCGCCCGCATCGTCATTGATTCGGCGCTTCCCCAGCTCGATCACTTCTTCGACTACCGGGTTCCGGCGGAGCTCGCGGAGCTCGTCCAGCCCGGCGTGCGGGTCAAGGTGCCGTTGCGCACGGCCGGACGAATCGCCGACGGCTACCTGGTGGAGTTCGCGGACGAGAGTGACGGCGCCTACGAGGGCGAGCTGAGCCCGATCGAGTCGGTGGTCTCACCGGTGAGGGTGCTGTCGCCCGAGGTGTGGCGGCTCGCGCGCCGGCTGGCCGATCGGAGCGCGGGCACGGCCAACGACATCGTGAGGCTGGCGGTGCCCGGACGCGCGGTGCGCGTCGAGAAGACGTGGCTGGCGCAGCGGGAGAAGGAGGCGGCCGGCGCGGCGGTGGCTGGCGAGGCGGTGGCCGGCGAGGCTGCTGCGGCGACGGCGGCCGATGCCGTCGTCCCGGTGGTGCGCGGCTATCCGAACGACCGCCTGGAGCGCGCCGTCGCCGAGGGTGAGCGCCTCGCGCTGCGCTCCATCCCGCGCCTCGCACAGTTGCCCGACGGGTCCTGGGTGGGCGAGTGGGCGGTGACCCTCGCGACGATGGCCACCGGATGCTGGGCGCGCGGCCGTTCCGCGATCGTCGCCGTTCCCGACTACCGCGACCTCGATCAGCTCGCAGCCGCGCTGGACGCCATCGCCCCGGTCGGAGCCGTCGTGCGCGCGGACGCCTCGCAGGCGAACGCCGACCGCTACCGCGGATTCCTCGAGGCGCTGTCCGGTCCGCGCATCGTGATCGGCAATCGCTCCGTCGTCTATGCGCCCGCCGCCGACCTCGGCCTCATCGCTGTCTGGAACGACAGCGACCCGCTGCACGCCGAACCGCTCAGCCCCTACGTGCACACCCGTGACGCCGCGCTCGTGCGGCAGGAGCTGCAGGAGTGCGCGCTGGTGTTCGCCGCGCACGCGCGCAGCGTCGAGGTCGAGCGGCTGGTCGAGCTCGGCTGGCTCGCCGAGGCGGCACCGGAGCGCTCGATCTCGCCCAAGGTCGTGCTCACGGCCAACCAGCTCGCGGACGAGCAGGCGGCGCGAGCTGCGCGCATCCCGTCGACGGCCTGGCAGGCCGCCCGCACCGCTCTCACCGGCACGGCGGACGTTCCGGCCGGGCCCGTGCTCATCCAGGTCGCGCGTCCGGGGTACGCACCGCTGCTGGCCTGTGCGCGCTGCGGCCAGGCTGCGCGCTGCAACCGCTGCGAGGGCCCGCTCGGTCAGAGCCGGGCGGGCGCGACCCCCTCGTGCGGCTGGTGCGGCGCCCTCGCGACGGACTGGCACTGCGACAACTGCGAGCACGATCGGTTCCGGATGGTCACCGTCGGGTCCGGGCGCACGGCCGAGGAGCTGGGGCGCGCGTTCCCGGGGGTGCGGGTGATCGTCGCCGACGGCGAGCATCCGGTGCAGACGGTGGGGGATGCTCCCGCCATCGTCGTCGCCACCCGCGGCGCAGAGCCCATCGCTGCGGGCGGCTACCGGGCCGTGCTCCTGCTCGACGGTGAGCGGATGCTCGCGCGGGAGGACCTCCGCGTGGCCGAGGACTGCCTGCGCTGGTGGTCGAACGCCGCCGCCCTCGGTGCTCCCGGAGCGCCCACCGTCCTCGTCGGTGTCTCCGGTCCGCTCGCCAGGGACTTCGCCACCGGCCGGCTCACCGAGTTCGCCCGCACCGAACTCGCCGGCCGACGCGAGCTGCGCTTTCCGCCGGCTGTGCGCCTCGCCTCGATCGTCGGGGCTGCCGACGCGGTCGAGCAGCTCGTGGAGTCGGTCGACCCCGGTCTGCTCATCGACGTGCTGGGGCCGGCGACCACGTCGGATGGGCTGGTGCGGAGCATCCTGCGCTTCGAGTACGCCCGGGGTGCGGAGGTCGCCGCCGCCGTCCGGGCCGCCTTCGTGCGCAACGCGACCAAGCGGCGCAGGGCGCCGGCGGGCAAGGGCGGCTTCCGTCCGGCACCGACGCTCAAGGTGCGCTTCGACGACCCGGAGATCGGCTAGCTGCGGCGGGCGCCCGCCCGCGCCGCCCGCGCCGCAAGCCAGCCGCTCTCCGCGCTGCCCCCAAGTTATCCACACCCCACGCACGCCGCCAGGGCGTGGGTCGTTCCAAAGTGTCGTTATGCGGGCGATTTCGGGGCCCTTAACGACAATTTGGAACGACTCACGAGCGCGGGCCGGGGTGAGGGGATGGGTTCGCGCGAGTGAGGGTGGGGTTGGGTGACGGGTTCGCGCGAGTGAGGGCGGGGTGGGGGATGGGTCCGCGCGAGCGCGGGGCGGGGCGAGGGGCGCGTTCGCGCGGGCTCACGCGGTGACGGAGAATGGACGTTGGTGCGCGCCGGCGGTCCGGCGTGTGCCCGCACCCGAGAAGGCTACGACGATCCGGAGAGCTCTTTGACACGCATGAGGCTGGTCTTCGCCGGCACCCCGGCGGTCGCCGTCCCGTCGCTGCGCACGCTGGCCGAGCGGCACGATGTGGTCGCCGTCATCACCCGCCGCGACGCGGAGGTGGGGCGCAAGCGCGTGCTCACGCCGTCGCCGGTGGCGGTCGCGGCGGAGGAGCTCGGTCTCGAGACGATCAAAGCCAACCGGCTCGACGACGGCGTGACCGCGCGCATCCGGGAACTCGCCCCCGAGCTCGGCGCCATCGTCGCCTACGGCGGTCTCGTGCGCGAGCCACTCCTGTCGACGCCGCGGCTGGGCTGGGTCAACCTGCACTTCTCCCTGCTTCCGCGCTGGCGCGGCGCCGCGCCCGTCCAGCATTCCGTGATCGCGGGCGACGCCGAGACGGGGGCCGTCGTGTTCCAGCTGGTGCCCGAGCTCGACGCGGGCGCCGTGTTCTCCGGGCTGCGCCGTGAGATCGGCGCCGACCAGACCGCGGGCGAACTGCTCGACGCCCTGTCGCTGTCGGGGGCCGCGCTGCTGGCCGACACCGTCGACGCACTCGCCGACGGCTCGGCGGTCGCGACCCCGCAGAGCGGAGAGGCCACGCTCGCACCGAAGCTCGGGCTTCCGGATGCGCACCTCGACTTCACGACGGACGCCGGCGCCGTCTACGCCCGCCTCCGCGGCGTGACACCGGAACCGGGCGCCTTCGCGCTGCTCGACGGCGAACGCTTCAAGATCCTCGCCGCACGGCGATCCGCGGACGCCGAGCCGCTCGCTCCCGGCGTCGTCGCCGTGCGGGAGAAGCGCGTCTACGTCGGCACCGCGACCGATCCGCTCGAGCTGATGACCGTGCAGCCGGCCGGCAAGCGCGCCATGCCCGCGGCCGACTGGTGGCGCGGCCTCCCGAACACCGAAGGAGTGGTGCTCTCATGAGCGAGCGGCCGACCCATGTGCAGCCGGCACGCCGCGTCGCCTACGACGTCATCTCGGCGGTGCGCGAATCCGACGCCTACGCCAACCTGCTGCTGCCCACCCGCATCGCGCGGGCGGGACTGTCGTCCGCCGACGCCGGTCTCGCCACCGAGCTGACCTACGGCACGCTCCGGATGCAGGGCTACTACGACCGCGTGATCTCGCGTGCTGCGGGCCGGCCGGTCGACCGCATCGACCCGCCGATCCTCGATGTGCTGCGACTCGGCGCCCACCAGTTGCTCTCCACCCGGGTCGCCCCGCACGCGGCGGTCAACGAGTCCGTCGCCCTTGCGCGGACCGTCGGATCGCGTTCGGCGACCGGCTTCACCAACGGCGTGCTGCGCGAGATCGGCCGCCACACTCCCGAGGAGTGGCGGCAGCGCATCCTGGCCGACGCCAAGAACCCGGATGACGAGCTCGCCGCCCTCAACTCGCATCCGGTCTGGGTGGTGCGGGCGCTCCGGCGGGCGCTCGAGGCCGAGGGGCGCGGAGACGAGCTCGACGAGCTGCTGGCAGCCGACAACGCGGCGCCGCGCGTGAACCTGATCGCGCTTCCCGGTCTCGCCGAGCCTCCGGAAGGAGCTGCGCCCGACCGGTTCTCGCCGCCCGGCTTCACGGCCGGCGGGGGAGACCCGCAGGGCCTCGTCGAATCGAACGACGGCCGGATCCGGGTGCAAGACGAGGGGTCGCAGCTCGCCGCGCTCGCGCTGAGCCGCTCGCGACCGGTGCTGGAGGGCGAGCTCTGGCTCGACCTGTGCGCGGGCCCGGGCGGCAAATCGGCGCTGCTCGCGGCCGAGGCGCTCGACGGGGGAGCCGGTCTCATCGCGAACGAGGTCGTCCCGGCGCGCGCCGAGCTGGTGCGCCGGGCACTCGCGCCCGTCCCGCTCGACGTCGAGGTCTGGGAACGCGACGGCACGACCGTGGGCGAGACGCATCCGGACACCTTCGACCGCATCCTGCTCGACGCGCCCTGCACCGGACTCGGCGCGCTCCGCCGCCGGCCCGAGGCGCGCTGGCGCAAGACCCCCCGCGACGTCGCCGAGCTCACCGTTCTGCAGTCGCAGCTGCTCGACGCTGCGATCGGCGCGCTCAAGCCGGGAGGGGTGCTCGCCTACGTCACGTGTTCGCCGCACATCGCCGAGACACGCGGCGTGGTGGCGGATGCTCTCAGCCGTCACGAGGAGCTCGAAGCTCTCGAGACGGCCGGGGTCGTGCAGCAGCTGGCCGTCGAGCGCCTGGATCTGGCCGGCGACTCCACGACGGTCCAGCTCTGGCCGCACCGGCATGCCACCGACGCCATGTTCATCGCCCTGCTCACGAAGAAATAGGCTGGCAACCATGCCAGCACGGATCAACCCCAGCATCCTCGCCGCCGACTTCGTGAACATGCAGCGCGACCTCGAGAAGATCGCCTCGGCCGATCTGGTGCATGTCGATGTCATGGACAACCATTTCGTGCCCAACCTCACCTTCGGGCCGCAGATGGTTCAGCGCATCCAGGACGTGTCGACGATCCCGCTCGACGTGCACCTGATGATCGACGACCCCGACCACTGGGGCCTCGGCTATGCCGAGCTGGGAGCGTACTCGGTGACGTTCCACGCCGAGGCGGCCGCTGATCCGGTGCGGCTCGCCCGCCGCCTGCGGGCTCTGGGCGCCCGCGCGGGCATCGCACTGAAGCCGGGCACGCCCGCCGACGACTATCTCGAGCTGCTCCCCGAATTCGACCAGGTGCTCGTGATGACCGTCGAGCCCGGTTTCGGCGGCCAGTCGTTCATGACCGAGACGATGCCCAAGCTGGCGCAGCTACGGGCGGCGGTCGACGCATCCGGTGCCGACGTCTGGCTGCAGGTCGACGGCGGCGTCACCGAGGAGACCATCGTGACCGCGGCCGAGAACGGCGCGGACACCTTCGTCGCCGGATCGAGCGTCTTCCGGGCCGAGAACCCGGCCGCGCAGATCTCGTTGCTGCGTGAGACCGCGACCCGGCACATCCACCCCGGCGGAAACTAGTAGCCTGTAACGGTGAAAACCTTCGACGACCTCTTCGCCGAGCTCAGCGAGAAGGCCGTGACCCGTCCGGAGGGTTCCGGCACGGTTCGCGAGCTCGATGCGGGCGTGCACGCCATCGGAAAGAAGATCGTGGAAGAGGCCGCCGAGGTGTGGATGGCCGCCGAGTACGAGACGGACGACCGCACCGCCGAGGAGATCTCGCAGCTGCTCTACCACCTGCAGGTGCTCCTCGTGGCCAAAGGCCTCACCCCGGCCGACGTGTACCGACATCTGTGACAGTCCTGTCCTGATTCCCTCACGTACACGAAAGACCTGACCTGACATGCTGAAAATCGCCGTCCCCAACAAGGGCTCCCTCTCCGAGACCGCGGCTCAGATGCTGCACGAGGCGGGCTATGTCGGCCGCCGCGACCCCAAAGAGCTGATCGTCACCGACGCCCGCAACGACGTCGAGTTCTTCTACCTGCGCCCGCGCGACATCGCCACCTATGTCGGCAGCGGCGCGCTCGACGTCGGCATCACCGGCCGCGACCTGCTGCTCGACTCCGGTTCGTCCGCCGCCGAGATCGCCGAGCTCGACTTCGCCGCCTCCACCTTCCGGTTCGCCGGCCCCACCGGCGTCTTCACCGATCTCGCCGACCTCGACGGAAAGCGCGTCGCCACCAGCTACCCGGGCCTGGTCGGCGACTTCCTGGCCGACAAGGGCGTCGACTCCACGCTGATCAAGCTGGACGGCGCGGTCGAATCCGCCGTGCGTCTGGGGGTCGCGGATGCGGTCGCCGACGTCGTCGAGACCGGCACGACGTTGCGCAAGCAGGGCCTCGAGATCTTCGGCCCGGTGATCCTCGAGTCGGAGGCCGTGCTCATCTCGTCGGCCTCACCGGCGTCCGGTGTCGACACGCTGCTGCGCCGGCTGCAGGGCGTGATGGTCGCCCGCCAGTACGTGCTCGTCGACTACAACCTCCCGGTCGCCCTGCTCGACCAGGCCGTCGCCCTCACGCCCGGTGTGGAGTCGCCGACCGTCTCCCCGCTGGGCGAGCCCGACTGGGTGGCCGTGCGCGTCATGATCAAGAGCGACCGCACCAACCACATCATGGACGCCCTGTACGAGCTCGGCGCCCGGGCGATCCTGGTCACCTCGATCCACGCGGCGCGCATCTGATGTCGGTCGCGGTCAGGGTCATCCCGTGTCTGGACGTGGCCGCCGGCCGCGTGGTCAAGGGTGTCAACTTCCAGAACCTCCGCGACGCCGGCGACCCGGTCGAGCTGGCGCGCTCCTACTACGAGCAGGGCGCCGACGAGCTCACCTTCCTCGACGTCACCGCCACGGTCGACAACCGGTCGACCACCTACGACGTCGTCCGCGCGACGGCCGAGCAGGTGTTCATCCCGCTGACCGTCGGCGGCGGCGTGCGCAGCACGGAGGACGTCTCACGACTGCTCGCCAGCGGCGCGGACAAGGTGGGCGTCAACTCCGCCGCCATCGCGCGCCCGGCGCTCGTCGGCGAGATCGCCGACCGGTTCGGCGCCCAGGTGCTGGTGCTCTCGCTCGACGTCAAGCGCTCGGCGGCGACCGCATCCGGTTTCGTCGTCACCACGCACGGAGGGCGCACCGAGACCGACCTCGACGCTCTGGAGTGGGCGGCGCGGGCGATCGAGCTGGGCGCGGGCGAACTGCTCGTGAACTCGATCGACGCCGACGGCACGAAAGAAGGCTTCGACACGGAGCTGATCCGCCTGATGCGTGGCATCAGCAGCGTCCCAGTGATCGCGTCAGGCGGAGCGGGCAAGGTCACCGACTTCGTGCCGGCCATCGAGGCGGGGGCGGATGCGGTGCTCGCCGCGAGCGTCTTCCACTCCGGTGAGATGACGATCGGCGACGTCAAAGAAGAACTCGTCCGGGCAGGCTTGGAGGTCAGGTCATGAGCGCAGTCGACACCGCGATCCTCGATCGCATCACGTTCAACGGCGACGGGCTGGTCCCCGCGATCATCCAGCAGTGGGACTCCCGCGAGGTGCTCATGCTGGGCTGGATGGACGCCGAGGCGTTCCGCCGCACGATGACGGAGGGCCGGGTGACCTTCTGGTCGCGATCGCGCCAGGAGTACTGGCGCAAAGGGGACACCTCCGGGAACGTCCAGTACGTGAAGTCGGCCGCGCTCGACTGCGACGGGGACACCCTGCTGGTGACCGTCGAGCAGATCGGCGCGGCCTGCCACACCGGCACGCGCACCTGCTTCGACGGCGATCAGCTCGCGCCCGTCGTCGGCGCCGCGCCAGACGCAGCGGAGGCATCGTGATCGCCACCGGCTCGACGGCCCCCACCGGATCCACCTCCCGCGACGACTTCGGGTCCCTGCTCGCCGACCACCGTGTCGTGCCCGTGGTGCGCGAGCTCTTCGCCGACGGGGAGACCCCGGTCGGCATCTACCGCAAGCTCGCCGCGAGCCGGCCGGGCACGTTCCTGCTGGAGTCCGCGGAGCAGGGCGGGATCTGGTCGCGCTTCTCGTTCGTGGGCGTCTCGTCGTTCGGCGTGCTCTCGCAGGAGGGGGACGCAGTGCGCTGGCTCGACTACGGCGTCTCGGCCGAGCGCGCGCTCGGCACCGCTGCGGACCTTCCGCCGCTCGAGGCGCTGGCCGCCCTCTACGCCCGCTGGCAGACGCCGCGGATCGAGGGACTCCCGCCCCTCACCGGAGGCCTGGTCGGCTTCATCGGCTGGGAGGCCATCCGGCAGATCGAGCGTCTGCCGCACCAGCCTCCCGCCGACTTCGACGTGCCCGGGCAGGCGCTGGCGTTCTCCGCCGACCTCGTGGTGATCGACCATCGCTCCGGCACCGTGCAGCTCATCGCCAACGTCCTCAACGACGGCGTCGACGACGCGGACGCGCTGTGGGCGGAGGCCCAGGGCCGGCTCGACGCCATGCAGACCGGGCTCGCCTTGCCGTCCGAGGCCTGGCTGGCCGAAGTCGACCTCGCAACGCCCGCCGACCCGGTGTCCCGCACGCGACGGGAGGACTTCCTCGCCTCGGTGGTCACCGCCAAGGAGCGGATCGTCGACGGGGACATCTTCCAGGTCGTGATCTCGCAGCGCTTCGAGCTCGAATGCTCCGCGCATCCGCTCGACGTGTACCGTGTGCTCCGGAGCCTCAACCCGAGCCCGTACATGTACTTGCTCGCGCTCGAGCGGCCCGACGGGGGAGCGTACTCGATCGTCGGCTCGTCGCCCGAGGCGCTGGTGAAGGTGCAGAACGGACGCGCGTTCACGCATCCGATCGCCGGTTCGAAACCGCGAGGTGCGACGCCGGAGGAGGATCTCGACCTCGAGGCCACGCTGCTCGGCGACGACAAAGAGCGCGCCGAGCACCTGATGCTCGTGGACCTGGCCCGCAACGACCTGCTGAAGGTGTGCGAGGCGGGCTCGGTCGAGGTGACCGAGTTCATGCGCGTGGAGCGGTTCAGCCACATAATGCACATCGTCTCCTCCGTCGAAGGCGACCTTCTGCCGACGGCCACCGCCATCGACGTGTTCCGGGCGACCTTCCCGGCCGGCACGCTGTCCGGCGCGCCCAAGCCACGGGCGCTGGAGATCATCGACGAACTGGAGCCGGCGCAGCGCGGGGTCTACGGCGGCGTGATCGGCTACTTCGGCTTCGCCGGCGACGCCGACCTCGCGATCGCGATCCGCACCGCCACCATCATGGACGGCGTCGCCTACGTGCAGGCGGGCGGCGGGCTCGTCGCCGACTCGATCCCGGAGAGCGAATTCCAGGAATCGCAGAACAAGGCGGCGGCGCCGTTGCGCGCCGTCGCCGTCGCGAACGCGATGAGGCGGGTGCAGGGTGTCGGACGCGACTGAGCCGGTGGAGCCCGCCGGAGAGGTTGAGGAGGCCGCAGAGGCCCGCACCCCGCGCCGTGTCTCGCGGGGCGCCAAATACCTGACGCTGCTGCTGCTCGTGATCGGGAGCGGGCTCACGCTGCTCGCTTCCACCCAGACCTGGTTCTCGGTGACCCTGACCGCGGCGGCCAACCACGCAGGCGCGATCATCGTGCAGGGCTCGGCCGCGGCGCCGGCGCTCACGGCTCTGTCCCTGGCCGGGCTCGCGCTGACCGCGGCCCTCGCGATCGCAGGCCCGGTGTTCCGCATCGTGCTGGCGCTCCTCGGCATCCTGCTCGGCGTCAGTGTGCTGATCTCGGCGGGAAGCGCGCTCGGCGACGCGCTCGGCTCCGCGTCGGCCGCCATCACCTCGGCGACGGGAGTCGCCGGCGACGCCTCGCTTTCGCGTCTCGTCGCCCGCATCGACACCGCAATCTGGCCGGCAATCGCGATCGCCGGCGGCGTCGTCCTGGTGCTCGCGAGTGCCGCGGTCATCGTCACGACCCGGCTGTGGCCGGGTCCGTCACGGCGCTATGAGACCCGTTTCGAAGATCCCGACGGCGCCCACGCCTCCGATCCTCGGACTCGGGACGCACAGGACGCGGATACTCCGACGCCGGATGCTCCGACCCCGGACGCCCGGACCCCGGATGCCCGGACCCCGGATGCCCGCGCGCAGGTCTCCGACGACGACGAGGCCCGGGCCGCAGCCGAAGCCGGGGAGCAGTCCGGCGGAACCGGGACGACGCGCCCTCTGGAGCGCGATCGGGCCATCGACAGCTGGGATGAGCTGAGCCGCGGCGAGGATCCCACGCGCTGAGACCGCAGCGCGAGGGCTGCGGTGCTACTCGCTAGACTTGAGAAGTACCCCATCGATCCACCCGTGCGCGGCCGCTCCGGCAGCGCACCTCACGAGCAGGAGTCCCATGAGCACCGAGTCAGTCGAGCCAGGCCACGGTCACTCGCCGGCGGCGTGGACGGCCGTCATCATCATGCTGATCGCGTTCACCATCGGTGCCGTCGCGTTCTACTTCGAGGCCCCCCTCGTCGTCTGGGGCGCCGCCGGGCTCGCGATCGTCGGCCTCATCGTCGGCGCCATCATGAAGCGCGCGGGCTACGGGGTCGACGGACCCAAGTACCAGCCGAAGGGCCACTGACGCGTGCTCGCCGACCTCGTCGCCGGCGCACTCGAAGACGCTGAGCGGCGACGCGCCGAGCGCCCGCTCTCCGTCGTCGAGGCCGCTGCGGCCGACCGTGCCCCCGCGATCGACGCACTCGCCGCGCTGGCCCCGGCCGAGCGCGTCAAGATCATCGCCGAGGTGAAGCGCGCGAGCCCGTCCCGCGGTGCGTTGGCCGAGATCCCCGACCCGGCCGCTCTCGCCGTCTCGTACGAGACCGGCGGAGCGAGCGCCATCAGCGTCCTCACCGAGGAGCGCCGGTTCCGCGGCTCGCTGGCCGACCTCGAGGCGGTGCGCGCCGCGGTGTCGATCCCGGTGCTCCGCAAGGAGTTCATCGCCGATCCGTACCAGGTGTTCGAGGCCCGCGCCGCAGGCGCCGACCTCGTGCTGCTCATCGTCGCCGCCCTCGACCAGGCGAAGCTCGTCTCCCTGCACGAACTCGTCACGTCGCTCGGCATGACCGCGCTCGTCGAGGCGCACTCGGCCGATGAGCTCAGTCGCGCGCTCGACACGGGCGCCGGGCTCGTGGGCGTCAACGCCCGCAACCTCTCCACGTTCGAACTGGACCGCGATCTGTTCGGCACCCTCGCCGACCGCATCCCGTCCGGTGTCATCCGCGTCGCGGAGTCCGCCGTCAAGACGGCCGACGACGTCGCGCACTATCGGGCCGCGGGCGCGGATGTCGTGCTCGTCGGCGAGGCGCTCGTCACGAGCGACCCCGTCGCAACGCTCGAGGAATTCCTGGTGGTCTGAATGTCTCTCCGCACCGAGACCGGTCCGTACTTCGGCGATTTCGGCGGGCGGTTCGTCCCCGAGTCGCTCATCGCAGCCCTCGACGAGCTCTCGACGGCCTGGGAGGAGGCGAAGGCCGATCCGGCCTTCCACGCCGAGCTCGACGAGCTGAACCGCAGCTACACCGGCCGTCCGTCGATCATCACCGAGGTACCGCGTTTCGCGGCGCACGCCGGCGGGGCGCGCATCATCCTCAAGCGCGAAGACCTCAACCACACGGGCTCGCACAAGATCAACAACGTGCTCGGCCAGGCGATCCTCACCAAGCGTATCGGCAAGACCCGGGTGATCGCCGAGACCGGAGCCGGTCAGCACGGTGTGGCCACGGCCACCGCCGCAGCCCTCTTCGGTCTCGAGTGCACCATCTACATGGGCGAGGTCGACACCGAACGCCAAGCGCTCAACGTGGCCAGGATGCGCCTGCTCGGCGCCGAGGTCGTCGCCGTCACGACCGGCTCCCGCACGCTCAAAGACGCCATCAACGACGCGATGCGCGACTGGGTGACCAACGTCGCGAACACCAACTACATCTTCGGCACGGTCGCAGGCCCGCACCCGTTCCCGGCCATGGTCCGCGACCTGCAGAAGATCATCGGCGAGGAGGCGCGCCAGCAGGTGCTCGACCTCACCGGCGCGCTCCCGGATGCCGTGGTCGCTTGCGTGGGCGGCGGCTCGAACGCGATGGGCATCTTCCACGCCTTCCTCGACGACGAAAACGTGCGGCTCGTGGGGTACGAAGCCGGCGGAGAGGGAGCGGAGACCCCGCGTCACGCTGCGACCATCACCAAAGGCCGTCCCGGAGTCCTCCACGGCGCGCGTAGCATGCTGCTGCAGGACGAGGACGGCCAGACCATCGAGTCCCACTCGATCTCCGCCGGCCTCGACTATCCGGGCGTCGGTCCGGAGCACGCCTGGCTGGCCAGCATCGGACGCGCGCAGTACGAGCCGATCTCGGATGCCGAGGCGATGGATGCCCTGCGACTGCTCAGCCGCACCGAGGGCATCATCCCCGCCATCGAGTCGGCCCATGCGCTGGCCGGCGCCCTCAAGCTCGGCCGGGAGCTCGGACCCGAGGGCACCATCCTGGTCAACCTCAGCGGACGAGGCGACAAAGACATGGAGACGGCCGGCCGGTACTTCGACCTGATCGACGAAGACGCGGTGCAGTCGTGAGCAGCACATCCGTGGAGAGCCGCGTCGCCACCACGATCGCGCGCCGCAACGCCGAGGCAGCCGGCGCCCTGGTCGGCTACCTGCCGGCCGGGTTCCCCGACCTGCGGACCAGCATCGACGCCGCGGTGGCCATCGCCCGCAACGGCGTCGACGTGATCGAACTGGGCCTTCCGTACTCCGACCCGGTGATGGACGGTGCGGTCATCCAGGCCGCGACCCAGAAGGCGCTGTCGAACGGGTTCCGGCTGCGCGACGGCTTCACCGCGGTCCGCGAGATCTCCGCCGCCGTCGACGTCCCCGTGCTCGTCATGACCTACTGGAACCCCGTCGTGCAGTACGGCGTCGACCGGTTCGCCGACGACCTCGTCGCGGCCGGGGGAGCGGGCCTCATCACGCCCGACCTCATCCCGGACGAAGGCGCCGACTGGCTCGCCGCCTCCGAGCGCGCCGGGCTCGACCGTGTCTTCCTCGCGGCGCCGTCGTCGACGGAGGCGCGGCTGCGTCAGGCGGTCGAGGCGAGCCGCGGGTTCGTCTACGCCGTCTCGACCATGGGCATCACGGGCGCCCGCACCGACGTGGACTCCGCGGCGCGATCGCTCGTCGCCCGGCTCCGCGACGTCGGCGCCACCAGCACCTGCGTCGGCCTCGGCATCTCGACGGCCGCCCAGGTGGCGGAGGTGCTCGAGTACGCCGACGGTGCGATCGTCGGCTCCGCCCTCGTGAAAGCACTGTCCGACGGCGGTGTCGAGCGGGTCGCCCACGTGGCCGCCGCACTGTCCGAGGGCACGGCCAAAGCCAAATAGACTATGGTGGCCGCGCGCACGTTCCGCGCGGTCTGATCAACACGAAAGGTGAGTCATCGGGTGTTTGCGACGATGAGCAGCTGGTACGCGAGCATTCCCAGCCCGGGACCCGAGTGGCAGCAGATTCCTCTGCCGTTCTGGCCGTACCGCGTGACGACCTATGCGCTCATCATCCTGATCGGCATCATCGTGGCCGCGATCTGGACCTCGCGCCGCCTCACCAAGCGCGGCGGAGAGCCGGGCGTCGTGCTCGACATCATCCTGTGGGCCGTTCCGCTCGGCATCATCGGTGCCCGCCTCTACCACGTGATCACTCACCCGGCCGACTACTTCTACCCGGGCGCCAACCTCTGGAACGTCCTGTTCATCTGGGACGGCGGGAACGCGATCTTCGGCTCGCTGATCGGTGGCGCGATCGGCGCCTACATCGGGTGCCGGCTGTCGGGCATCCGGTTCTGGTCCTTCGCCGACGTGCTGGCGCCCGCGCTGCTGCTCGCCCAGGCCATCGGCCGCTTCGGCAACTACTTCAACCAGGAGCTCTTCGGCCTGCCCACCAATGTGCCGTGGGGCCTCCAGATCGACGCCGGCAACAAGGCGATCCCGGTCGGCCTCCCCGACGGCACGCTGTTCCAGCCGTTGTTCCTCTACGAGATCATCTGGAATGTGATCGGCATCGCCGTGATCCTGTTCCTGGAGCGGCGATTCCAGCTCCGCTGGGGCAAGACGTTCGCGGTTTACCTCATCTGGTACGGCCTCGGCCGCTCCTACCTGGAGTCGATCCGCATCGACCCGAGCGAGTTCTCGGTCCTCGGCATCCAGAGCAACGTCTGGGCGGCTTTCCTGGCCGTCGTGCTCGGCATCGTGCTGCTCGTCACGCAGACCCGTCGCCACCCCGGACTCGAGCCCGGGGTGTACCGACCGGGTCGTGAATGGGTTCGGCCGGATGCTGAGGTAGACTCTGACGACACCGATTCGGACGATGAGGATCATGGCGATGACGCCATCGAGCCGAACGAACCGGGCGCAGCCAAAGCCACAAGCTCACTCGGCTCGTAAAGTCCACCTGTCGAGGAAACCCTGAAGCACCTCTGACCGCACCGACTCCCCAGCCCGCACCAGGGCTGCCGAGAGCGGCGGAACCCTCCCCAGTCCCCGGGCCGATGGCGTCCCCCCGCAATTACGTATCAACGTGAGGACGGTCGAAAGATGGCGCTTACGCTTCCCCACACCCGCTTCAGCACGACCCCTGTGAAGCAGGGTCTCTACGACCCTGCCTTCGAGAAGGACGCGTGCGGTCTCGCGATGGTGGCCACGCTGCGTGGCACCGCCGGGCACGACATCATCGACGCGGCGCTGAACGCCCTGCGCAACCTCGAGCACCGTGGCGCTGTCGGTTCCGACGCCGGCACCGGTGACGGAGCCGGCATCATCACCCAGGTTCCGGACGCATTCCTGCGCGCCGTCGCGGGGCTCGAACTCCCCGCACCCGGCGCGTACGCGGTCGGCAACGCCTTCCTCCCGGTGGAGCCGGGGGAGCGTGCGGCGGTGAAGGCCGCCATCGAGGCGATCGCGATCGAGCAGGAGCTCGCCGTGATCGGCTGGCGCGACGTGCCGGTGCGCCCCGACGAGATCGGGAACCTGGCGCGTGACGCGATGCCGGCGATCGAGCAGCTGTTCGTGTCGAGCACCCGCACGGACGACGGCGAGCCGGTGAGCGGGATCCTGCTCGACCGCCAGACCTTCTTCCTGCGCAAGCGCGTCGAGCGCGAACTCGACGTGTACTTCACCTCGCTGTCCAGCCGCACGCTGGTCTACAAGGGAATGGTCACCACGCTCCAGCTGGAGCCGTTCTACCCCGACCTCTCCGACCAGCGATTCGCCTCCAAACTGGCGCTCGTCCACTCGCGCTACTCCACGAACACCTTCCCGTCGTGGCCGCTCGCGCAGCCGTTCCGCCTGATCGCGCACAACGGCGAGATCAACACCGTGCAGGGCAACCGCAACTGGATGCGCGCGCGGCAGTCGCAGCTCGAGAGCGAACTGCTCGGCGACCTGGCGCCCGTGCTGCCGATCGTCACGCCCGGCGCGAGCGACTCGGCGTCGTTCGACGAGGTGGTGGAGCTGCTCTCGCTCTCCGGCCGCTCGCTTCCGCACGCCGTGATGATGATGGTGCCGGAGGCGTGGGAGAACCAACCCGGTCTCGAGCCCGTGCGCCGCGACTTCTACGAGTACAACTCGATGCTGATGGAGCCCTGGGACGGCCCTGCCGCGATCGTCTTCACCGACGGTTCGGTGGTCGGAGCGACCCTCGACCGCAACGGGCTGCGCCCCGGCCGCTATGTCGTGACGAACGACGGCCTGGTGGTGCTCGCCAGCGAGATCGGCGTGCTCGACATCGAGCCGAGCAGGGTCGTGCGCAAGGGACGTCTGCGACCCGGCCGCATGTTCCTGGTCGACACGGTCGCCGGACGCCTCATCGAGGACGACGAGATCAAGGCGGAGCTCGCCGCAGGCGCGCCCTACGGCGAGTGGCTCGACGAGGGCCGCATCAACCTCAAAGACCTCCCCGAGCGCGAGCACATCGTGCACACCCCCGCGTCGATCACGCGGCGCCAGCGCACCTTCGGCTACACGGAGGAGGAGGTGCGCATCCTGCTCAAGCCGATGGCGACGACGGGTGCGGAACCCCTCGGCGCCATGGGGTCGGACACGCCCGTCGCGGTGCTCTCGGAGCGCCCGCGCCTGCTCTTCGACTACTTCACCCAGCAGTTCGCGCAGGTCACGAACCCGCCGCTCGACTCCATCCGCGAAGAAGTCGTCACCTCGCTGAAGCTCGGCCTCGGCCCGGAGCGCAACCTGCTCTCGGCGGGCCCGGAGCACGCCCGCCAGGTCGTCCTCGACTTCCCGGTGATCGACAACGACGAGCTCGCCAAGATCCAGCACATCGACCCGCGCCCGGGAAGCAGGCTGACCACGACGGTCAGGGGTCTCTACCGGGTCGAATCCGGTCCGGACGCGATGAAGGCGCGCCTCGCCGAGATGTGCGACGAGGTCGACGAGGCCATCGAGGCCGGCGCCCAGTTCATCGTGCTGAGCGACCGCGACTCCACCAAAGACCTCGCCCCCATCCCGTCGCTGCTCATGCTGGCGGCGGTGCACCACCATCTCATCCGTGCGGAGAACCGCATGAAGGTGGGCATCATCGTCGAGGCCGGCGATGTGCGGGAGGTCCACCACGTCGCACTCCTCATCGGCTACGGCGCATCGGCGATCAACCCGTACCTGGCGATGGAGACCTGCGAGGAGCTCGTCCGCAGTGGCATGATCACGGGCGTCAGCCCCGAGAAGGCCGTCAAGAACGTGATCAAGGCGCTCGGCAAGGGTGTGCTGAAGATCATGTCGAAGATGGGCATCTCGACTGTGTCGTCCTATGCCGGCGCCCAGGCCTTCGAGGCGGTCGGCCTCAGCCAGGAGTTCGTCGACCAGTACTTCACCGGCACCACGAGCAAGCTCGGCGGCGTCGGCATCGAGGTGATCTCCTCCGAGAACATGTCCCGCCACACCAGCGCGTACCCGTCCGAGGGCGCAGCGCTCGCGCATGAGCGTCTCGCGACCGGCGGCGAGTACCAGTGGCGTCGTGACGGTGCACCGCACCTCTTCAACCCGGAGACCGTGTTCCGGCTCCAGCACTCGACGCGCATGCGCCGCTACGACATCTTCAAGCAGTACACCGACCAGGTCGACAACCAGGCCGAGTCGCTCATGACCCTGCGCGGCATGTTCAAGCTGCAGACCGGTGTGCGGCCGCCGGTGCCGCTCGACGAGGTCGAGTCGGTCGAGTCGATCGTCAAGCGGTTCTCGACCGGCGCGATGAGCTACGGCTCCATCTCGAAGGAAGCCCACGAGACGCTGGCGATCGCCATGAACCGGCTCGGCGCCAAGTCGAACACGGGCGAGGGCGGCGAAGACCTCGACCGCCTGCTCGACCCCGAGCGCCGCAGCGCGATCAAGCAGGTCGCCTCCGGCCGGTTCGGCGTCACGTCGATGTACCTGACCCACGCCGACGACATCCAGATCAAGCTCGCCCAGGGCGCCAAGCCCGGCGAGGGCGGCCAGCTGCCTCCGACCAAGGTGTACCCGTGGGTCGCCCGCACCCGTCACGCGACCGCGGGCGTCGGCCTCATCTCGCCGCCGCCGCACCACGACATCTACTCGATCGAAGACCTCAAGCAGCTGATCTTCGACCTCAAGCGCGCCAACCCGAACGCCCGCGTGCACGTCAAGCTGGTGAGCGAATCGGGCATCGGTGCGGTCGCCGCCGGTGTCGCCAAAGCACTCGCCGACGTCGTGCTCGTGTCCGGCCACGACGGCGGAACGGGCGCGTCCCCGGTCAACTCGCTGAAGCATGCGGGCACGCCGTGGGAGCTCGGCCTCGCCGAGACCCAGCAGACGCTGATGCTCAACGGGATGCGCGACCGCGTCGTCGTACAGGTCGACGGTCAGTTGAAGACTGGTCGCGACGTGATCGTCGGCGCGCTGCTCGGCGCTGAGGAGTTCGGCTTCGCGACGGCGCCGCTGGTGGTCTCGGGCTGCATCATGATGCGCGTCTGCCACCTCGACACCTGCCCGGTGGGCGTCGCCACCCAGAACCCCGAGCTGCGCTCCCGCTTCTCGGGCAAGCCGGAGTTCGTCGTGAACTTCTTCGAGTTCATCGCCCAGGAGGTGCGCGAGTACCTCGGTGAGCTCGGCTTCCGCACGCTCGACGAGGCCATCGGCCACAGCGAACTGCTCGACGTGAACGGGGCCATCGACCACTGGAAGGCGTCGGGGCTCGACCTCTCGCCCATCCTGACCGGGCCGGAGTTCCCCGACGACGCGCCCCGCAAGAACGGCCGTCACCAGGACCACGAGCTCGAGAAGCACTTCGACAACCAGCTGATCGAACGCAGCGCCGACGTGCTGGCGAACGGCGGGCACATCGAGATCGACCTCCCGATCCGAAACACGGAGCGGGCCGTCGGCACGATGCTCGGCCACGAGGTGACGGTCCGCCACGGCGAGAACGGTCTCCCCACCGGCTCCATCGAGATCACCCTCACCGGGTCGGCGGGCCAGTCGCTGGGCGCCTTCCTGCCGAGCGGCATCACGCTGCGCCTCGAGGGCGACACCAACGACTACGTCGGCAAGGGCCTCTCGGGCGGGCAGATCGTGATCCGGCCCGACAAGGGCAGCGTGTTCCCGGCCGAGCGCAACGTGATCGCAGGCAATGTGATCGGCTACGGCGCCACGCAGGGCAGCATGTTCATCCGCGGCATCGTGGGCGAGCGCTTCCTGGTGCGCAACTCCGGAGCGACCGCCGTCGTCGAAGGGGTCGGAGATCACGCGCTGGAGTACATGACCGGTGGCCTCGCCGTCATCCTGGGCGGGACCGGGCGCAACCTCGGCGCCGGGATGTCGGGCGGGACGGCGTACGTGTACGAGCTCACGGAGGAGCAGGTCAACCGCGACTCGCTCGCCACGGGCGAGCTCGAACTGCTGCCGCTCGGCAGCGCCGACATGGAGATCGTGCGCGACCTCCTGGAGCGTCACGTCGCGGAGACGGACTCGGCGCTCGCCATCAAACTGCTCGAGGACTTCGACGACACCGTCGCGAAGTTCGTCAAGGTGCTGCCGCGGGACTACGCGGCCGTGCTGCAAATGCGTCAGGACGCCGTCGACGAGGGGCTCGACCCCGACGGCGACATCGTGTGGAACAGGATTCTGGAGGTGACCGGTGGCTGACCCGAAGGGCTTCCTCAAAGTTACGGAGCGCGAGCTCCCCAAGCGCCGCCCGGTCTCGGTGCGCCTGATGGACTGGAAAGAGGTCTATGAGGCCGGCGACCCGGCTCAGCTGCGCCGCCAGGCCGGCCGCTGCATGGACTGCGGCGTGCCGTTCTGTCATCAGGGATGCCCGCTGGGCAACCTGATCCCGGAGTGGAACGACCTCATGTGGCGCGGCGAGGGCCGCCAGGCCATCGAGCGACTGCACGCGACGAACAACTTCCCGGAGTTCACCGGCCGTCTGTGCCCGGCGCCCTGCGAGTCGTCCTGCGTGCTCGGCATCAACCAGCCCGCGGTCACGATCAAGCAGGTCGAGGTGTCGATCATCGACCAGGCCTGGCAGAACGGCTGGGTGCAGCCGCACCCGCCGGAGCGCCTCACCGGCAAGACGGTCGCCGTCGTCGGATCGGGCCCGGCCGGCCTGGCCGCCGCCCAGCAGCTCACCCGCGCCGGTCACACGGTCGCGGTGTACGAGCGCGACGACCGCATCGGCGGCCTGCTCCGCTACGGCATCCCGGACTTCAAGATGGAGAAGAAGCACCTCGAGGCGCGACTGAACCAGATGATGGCCGAGGGCACGCGCTTCCGCGCCGGCGTCGACATCGGCGTGGACATCACCTGGGACGACCTGCGGGCGCGCTATGACTCGGTCGTCGTCGCGACCGGCGCCATGGTTCCGCGCGACCTGCCGATCCCGGGCCGTGACCTCAGCGGGGTGCACTTCGCGATGGAGTACCTCGTGCAGCAGAACAAGGCCGGAGCCGGCGACGGCATCGCCGACCAGATCACGGCCGAGGGCAAGCACGTGGTGGTCCTCGGTGGTGGCGACACCGGCGCGGACTGCATCGGCACCGCGCACCGTCAGGGCGCCGCGTCGGTGACCAATCTCGCCATCGGCACGCAGCCGCCCAGCGAGCGTCCGGCCCACCAGCCGTGGCCGACCACCCCGACACTTTTCGAGATGCAGAGCGCGCACGAGGAGGGCGGCCGCCGCGAGTACCTCGCGTCGACCGTCGAGTTCCTCGCTAACGAGTACGGCGAGGTGCGAGCGATCCGCGTGGCGGAGACCGAGTACCTCGACGGACGCCGAGTTCCCAAGGCGGGCACCGAGCGCGAGATACCCGCCGACCTCGTGCTGCTGGCCCTCGGGTTCACCGGCCCGGAGTCGGAGCAACTGTCCGACCAGCTTCAGGTCCCCTTCGACGAGCGCGGCAATGTGCAGCGCGACGGCGACTACCAGACCAGCCAGCCGGGCGTGTTCGTCGCCGGCGACGCGGGCCGCGGGCAGTCGCTCATCGTCTGGGCGATCGCAGAAGGACGTGCAGCGGCCGCAGCGGTTGACCGGTATCTTGAAGGAGAGACGCAGCTGCCGTCCCCGATCCGACCCACCGACCGGGGCATCCTCGTCTGAATTGTTGGACGCGCGCGCGGAACCGCCGCGCACGTCATCACCGAATCGAGCGCCGTCAGGGGCGCAGAATCACGGAGCACAAAGAAAAGTATGAGAAGGGCGAAAATCGTCGCGACCCTCGGGCCCGCGACCTCGAGCTATGAGAACATCCGCGC
The DNA here is from genome assembly GCF_042881905.1 of Leifsonia sp. NPDC058248. Taxonomy (NCBI): domain Bacteria; kingdom Bacillati; phylum Actinomycetota; class Actinomycetes; order Micrococcales; family Microbacteriaceae; genus Leifsonia; species Leifsonia sp. NPDC058248. The sequence continues at coordinate 342,588 of NZ_JBHVXB010000002.1, read as the reverse complement.
GATCATCGACGCGGGCGTGGACGTGGCTCGAATGAACCTGAGCCACGGAAGCTACGACGTCCACGAAGGCGTCTACGCGAACGTGCGCAAGGCCGCAGGAGACGCCGCGAAGCCGGTCGCCGTCCTGGTCGACCTCCAGGGCCCGAAGATCCGCCTCGGCAAGTTCGAGGCCGGTCCCTACGAGCTCGCCGAAGGCGACATCTTCAAGATCACCATCGACGACATCATCGGCACCAAGGAGATCTCCTCCACCACGTTCAAGGGACTGCCCAACGACGTCAAGGCGGGCGACTTCCTGCTGATCGACGACGGCAAGGTGCGCGTGAAGGTCCTCGAGACCGACGGCACCGTCGTGACCACCCAGGTCATCGTCGGCGGCCCCGTCTCCAACAACAAGGGCATCAACCTCCCGGGTGTCGCGGTCAACGTTCCCGCGCTCTCCGACAAGGACGAAGCCGACCTCCGCTGGGGCCTCAAGCTCGGCGCCGACCTCATCGCGCTCTCCTTCGTGCGCAGCGCGGCCGACATCCAGCGCGTGCACGAGATCATGGCGGAGGAGGGCCGCAAGGTCCCCGTCGTCGCAAAGATCGAGAAGCCGCAGGCCGTGGAGAACCTCGAGGAGATCATCGAGGCGTTCGACGCCATCATGGTCGCCCGTGGCGACCTCGGTGTCGAGCTGCCGCTGGAGGCCGTGCCGATCGTGCAGAAGCGCGCCGTCGAGCTCGCCCGCCGCGCGGCCAAGCCGGTCATCGTGGCGACGCAGATGCTCGAGTCGATGATCTCCAGCCCGGTTCCCACGCGCGCCGAGACCTCGGACGTCGCGAACGCCGTGCTCGACGGAGCGGACGCCGTGATGCTGAGCGGCGAGACCAGCGTCGGCGAGTATCCGGTGATCACCGTGCAGACCATGGCCCGCATCGTCAGCTCCACCGAGGAGCACGGACTCGACCGCATCGCTCCGCTGGGCACCCGCCCGCGCACCCAGAGCGGCGCCATCACCCTGGCGGCCGTCGAGGTCGCCGACTTCGTGGAGGCCAAGTACCTCTGCGTGTTCACCGAGTCGGGCGAGTCGGCGCGACGCATGTCGCGCCTGCGCAGCAAGATCCCCATCCTCGCGTTCACGCCGGAGGAGTCGATCCGCCGCCGCATGTCGCTCAACTGGGGCGTGGAGTCATTCGTCGTCTCGCGGGTGACCCACACCGACCAGATGGTGGCGCAGGTCGACGAGGCGCTCAAGTCCACGGGCCTCGCCGAGAACGGCGACAAGGTCATCATCATCTCGGGATCCCCTCCCGGAATCCCTGGAACCACCAACGACATCCGCGTCCACCGCGTCGGCGACGTTCTCTGAGAACCGGATGACAGCGACGGCCCCCGAGCGATCGGGGGCCGTCGTCATGTGCGGGCGCCCGCGGGGGAGTGCTTTCCCACGGAGTTCGCAGCAACGCGCGGGTGCAGCGGGGCGGGAGCGGCGTAGTCTCGAAGCCATGAAACGTCGCTGGGTTCGCTGGCTGCCTGCCGCGGTCATCCCGGCCGCCATCGCCGCCGGGGCCCTCATCGCGCCGCTCACGGCGGGTGCGGCCGATCTGCCGTCGAAGACGCCGGCCGATGTGCTGAAGCTGGTCGCCGCGAGCGATGTCCGTGCGTTCTCCGGCACCGTCGAGCAGAGCTCCGACCTCGGGCTCCCGTCCCTGCCGACCGTCGGCTCCGGCCCCGGCTCGCAGAGCGACGCCACGAACGTGATCGATCTCCTCACCGGCTCGCACACGGCCAAGGTCTACGCCGACGGCCCGTCGAAGGTGCGCGTGCAGGTGCTCGACCAACTGGCCGAGCGCGACGTCGTGCGCAACGGTGCAGACGTGTGGCTCTACACGTCGACCGGCGAGAAGGTCACCCACGTGACGCTCCCCAGCCGCACGGCCGAGAAGACCACCCCGGATGCGACCACCACGACGCCCGCTCAGCTCGCCGAGCGCTTCCTGGCCTCCGTCGAGCCGAGCACCTCGGTGACCCTCGGCGCGAACACCACAGTCGCGGGACGCGACGCCTACGACCTCGTGCTCACGCCGAACACGTCGGCGACCCTCGTCGGCTCGGTGTCGATCGCGGTCGACGGGCAGACCGGCGTTCCGCTTCGTGTGCAGGTGGCCGCCCGCGGCCAGCAGAGTACCGCCTTCGAGGTGGGCTTCAGCTCCTTCGACCCGTCGGCCCCCTCCGCCGACGTCTTCGCCTTCACCCCGCCGAAAGGCGCTACCGTGACCGAGCAGGCTCTGCCGGCGAAGGGCGAGCGCACGCACGCCGAAGCCGGACATCCCAAGCCGGTGGTGAGCGGCACCGGCTGGAGCAGCATCGTCACCGTGCCGGTCGGAACCGTGCCGGCCTCCGTGACGTCGTCGCCGTTGTATGGACAGCTCACCACGGCCGTTCCCGGTGGGCGCGCGCTGTCGACGTCGCTGATGTCGGTGCTCCTGACCGACGACGGCCGAGTCCTCGCCGGCGCGGTCCCGGTGTCCGCGCTCGAAGCAGCCGCCGCGAAGTGACGGAGCCCGACGCCGCGATAGCGACGAGCGGCCTCTCCAAGAGGTTCGGGTCGCGCACGGTCGTCGACGGGCTCGACCTGCACGTCCCTCGCGGAGCGGTGTTCGGCTTCCTCGGGCCGAACGGCTCGGGCAAGACCACCACGATCCGCATGCTGCTGGGGTTGGTGCGCGCCTCCGCCGGCGACATCCGGCTGCTGGGCGAGCGGATGCCCGACAGCGGCGCGCGGGTGCTGCCCCGGGTGGGAGCTCTCGTTGAGGGGCCGGCGTTCGCGCCCTACCTCTCGGGAACCGCCAACCTGGTGCGCCGGGACACCGCAGACCGCTACGCCCCGCCGTCGACCCGCCGTGCTCGGGTCGCGGCCGCGCTCGACCGGGTCGGACTCTCGCACGCGGCAGGCCGGAACGTGCGCACGTACTCGCTCGGCATGAAGCAGCGGCTCGGCATCGCGGGCGCACTGCTCACCGACCGCGACCTGCTCGTGCTCGACGAACCGACTAACGGGCTCGACCCGCAGGGGACCCGCGAAGTCCGCTCGCTCATCCGGTCTCTGGCCGACGGCGGTGCGACGGTGTTCGTGTCCAGCCACCTGCTGGCCGAGATCGAGCAGATCTGCACGCACGCCGCGATCATGCGTACGGGTCGGCTGGTCGCCCAGGGGTCGCTCGACGATCTTCGTCAGGCCGGCGGTCCGCGCGTGCGTGTCGAGACGCCGGATGCCGCAGCCGCGATCGGGGTGTTCGCACGCCTCGGGGTGGCCGCTGCCGTCGCCGACGACGGAGCGGTCGACGGACCGTTGCCCGATCCGGCGCCCGCACCCGAGGACGTGGTGGCAGCGCTCGTCGAGGCGGACGTCCGGGTGCGCGGCTTCGCGGTGCACGCGTCGACGCTCGAGGAACGATTCGTCGCGCTCACCGGGGAGGGCTTCGATGTCGAGCAGTGAGGTCTCGCCGGGCGGTGAGGTGTCGGTCGCAGGCCCGGGCGTGCTCGCCAATCGCGCGCGCCCGACCGCGGGATGGTCGCTGCTCTGGTCGGAACTCTGGGTGCTGTTCCGTCGCTGGCGCATCTGGGCGATGCTGGCCGCCCTGGCCGCCGTGCCCATCCTGATCGCTGTGGCGGTGCGGGTGCGCGGCGGTCCGCCCTCCGGCCGGGGTCCGGCGTTCCTCGACCAGATCACCGCGAACGGCCTCTTCGTGGGCTTCACGGCGATGGTGGTGTGCGTCCCGCTCTTCCTGCCGCTGACGATCGGCGTCGTCGCGGGGGACACGATTGCGGGCGAGGCCAGCCACGGAACTCTCCGCTACCTGGTGATCGCCCCCGCGGGGCGGGTGCGGCTGCTCGTCGTGAAGTACGTCGGCGCGGCCGTGTTCAGCGTCGTCGGGACGATCGTCGTGATCATCGCCGGCTCGGCGATCGGCGCTGTGCTGTTCCCGGTCGGGCCGGTCACCCTGCTGTCGGGCAGTGTCGTGAGCGTGGGCGACGCCTTCGTGCGGCTGCTCATCATCGCGGCCTACGTCTCGGTCTCGCTGCTCGGCCTGTGCGCGATCGGGCTGTTCCTCTCCACGCTGACCGACGTCCCGGTCGGCGCCATGGCCGCGACCATCGTGCTCTCGGTCGTGTCGCAGGTGCTGGACGAGCTCCCGCAGCTCGACGCCCTGCACCCGTGGCTGTTCAGCCACTACTGGCTGGGGTTCGCCGACATCCTGCGCCAGCCGATTTCGTGGGACTCCTTCGGCAGCAACGCGCTGCTGCAGCTGGGCTACGTCGCCGTGTTCGGCGCGCTGGCGATCGGCCGGTTCACGACGAAGGACATCCTCTCGTAGGCTGCGTCGGCCGGGCATCCGGGTCGCCCTCCGGGTCGTGCCTGCGGAGCCGACGGCTAGGAGATGCCCTCGGCCGTGCTCTCCAGCTCGGACTTCGGATGCTCGCGCTGGGTCGCGATCGTGACGCCCGCGGCCACGCACACGATCAGGATGCCGAGGAGCTGCACACCGCTGAACTGCTCGTGCAGCACCAGGACGCCGAAGATCGTCGCGATCACCGGTCCGAAGCTGGTGATGATCGCATAGAGCCGGGGCGGGATGCGGCGCAGGATGAACGTGTCGAGACTGTACGGGATGGCCGACGACAGCACGCCGGCGGTCACGAGCAGGCCGATCACGCGCCAGTCGAGACGGCTGTAGTCGACCACGATCAGGGCGATCGGCAGCAGGATGACCGTGGCCACCACGCTCGCGACGCTCAGCCCTTCGAGCCCGGGGAGCCGCAGCGCCACACGTCGGGTGAGCAGGATGTACGCCGCCCACGAGGCCGCGGCGGTGAGGGCGAGCAGCACCCCGATCGGGTCGATGGCGCCCTCCGTGCCGGTCAGCAGCACGACGCCGCCCGCCGCGACGACCGCGCAGAGCACGTCGAGCAGCCGGCGGGAGCCGACCAGCGCGAGGGCGAACGGGCCGAGGAACTCGATGGTGGCGGCGATGCCGAGGCCGAGCCGCCCGACCGCTTCGTAGAAGCTGAGGTTCATCGTGGCGAGCACCAGGCCGAGAGCCAGTGCCGGCCAGAGCCTGCGCCAGGTCAGCTCCGCGCGCTTGGGCCGGTAGAACGGCAGAACCGCGATGGCGGTGATCACCTGTCGCACGGCGACGACCACCACGGAGCCGACGATCGGGATGAGCAACCCCGCGATCGCCGAGCCGAAGTTGATGCTGACCTCGGTCGCGACCTGCGTGCCCGCCCCGATGAGCGAACGGCGGGCTGGGCGGTCGGGTTCGGAGCTCACCCGTCGAGCTTAGGGCGTCAGCGTGGCGCCTCGAACCGCATGATCGCCCGGGTGGCCGAGGGTCGGCGCACCACCTGGAAACCCGCCGAGCCGAACAGCGAGACCGTGCCGTGGAAGCGTTCGGCACTCGTGAGCGCCGGCCGCACCTCGGGGTCCACCGGATATCCTTCGACGATGTCGGCGCCGCGGCCGAGCGCGTACGCCAGGGCCCCTTCGAGCAGCGCGTGCGCCACCCCGCGCTTGCGGTAGCCCTCGCGCACGACGAAGCAGGTGACCGCCCACGGGTCTGCCGGGTCGTCGGCGAGTCGCTTGGTGATGGGCGAGCGGGCGAGGCCGGGATACGACGAGAACGGCTCGACAGCCGCCCAGCCGACCGGTTCGCCGTCGAGCCAGGCGATCACGCCCGGAGCGGGCTCGGCGGCGACGGAGTCGTGCAACCGGACGGCCTTCTGTTCGCGGGACAGCTCGCGGTACTGGGTGCCGGTGAGCTTGAACCACTGGCACCAGCATCCGGAGGGGTCGCCCTTGTACCCGAACACGGCCTGCAGCTCGGGCCAGAGTTCGTCGCGCACCGGTTCGACGGTGATCGTGTCTGCTGGCATACGGACAATTTAGCGGGCGCGCAGCGCCCCGGCCAGGAGGGTCGGATGCTCGACGTGGCCGAAATGCCCGGTGGCCGGCACCGCGATCGCCCGGTACTGCGGCACGATCGCGGCCAGCAGCACGTCGTCGTGACGGCCCACGAACACGTCGTGGTCGCCGTGCAGCGCGACGACAGGGCACCGGATGCCCGACCAGCGCTCGCGTGCCGGGTACGCCTGCGCGCACTGCATCGCCCGTACGAACGCTCCCGGTCGCAGATCGTGCGCCAGTTCGTGGACGGCCGCGCGATCGGTCCGCGCGAAGAGCGGCGCAGCGAGCACCGGCAGCACGCCCCAGCGGTCGAGCGCGCGCACGAAGCGGGCGGCGAACGGCCCGAGCAGCAGGAGGAAACGGATGCCCTGAAGCAGTCCCACCAGCAACGGATAGCGCAGCAGCCGGCCGCCCGGGCTGAGGCGGTCCCCGCGGCCGCCGAGCGTGGTCGCCGAGACCAGCAGCACCGACTCGGTCCGCGCGGGCTCGGCCGCGGCGAGTTCGAGGGCGATGAAGCCGCCGAGCGAATGGCCGACCACCTGCCACCGGTCGTAGCCGAGGGCGCGTGCGACCGTCGCGACCGACGCAGCGAGGGCACCGGCGTCGAGCGTCGACAGGTCGTCGACGGGGGAGTCGCCCCAGCCGGGCAGGTCGGGCACGACGAGGTCGCTGACGACGCCGCCCGCCTCCGCCGCGGCGATCGCGGGCCGCCAGGTGGTCCACGATCCGGCCGCCCCGTGCAGCAGGATGGTCGCGGTGCCCGACTCGCGCGCGGTGTGCCGGACCGCGACCCGGCCGAGTGGCGTCTCGATGAACGTTCTCTGCATACCCGGTGTTCGGAGCCGACCCGCGCGTAGGATGCCGAAAAAGCGGAAGGATCTCGATGAGCACCCGTACGACCACCGGACTGACTCCCGAAACACTCGACCGACTGGATGCTTGGTGGCGTGCCGCCAACTATCTCTCGGTCGGCCAGATCTATCTGCTGGACAACCCGCTGCTGCGAGAACCGCTCGGCCGCGATCACATCAAGCCGCGCCTGCTCGGTCACTGGGGTACGACGCCCGGGCTCAACTTCATCTACGCGCACCTGAATCGGGTGATCCAGGAGCGGGATCTGGACACGATCTTCATCGCCGGTCCGGGTCACGGGGGACCTGGGGTGGTGGCGAGCGCCTATCTCGATGGAACGTACAGCGAGATCTACAGCACCATCGACAAGTCCGTGGACGGGCTGCGCAGGCTCTTCCGGCAGTTCTCGTTCCCCGGTGGCATCCCGAGCCATGCGGCGCCGGAGACGCCCGGGTCCATCCATGAGGGGGGCGAGCTCGGCTACTCTCTGTCGCACGCTTACGGCGCCGCGTTCGACAATCCGAACCTGCTGGTGGCGGCGGTCGTCGGCGATGGGGAGGCCGAGACGGGTCCGCTGGCGACGGCGTGGCATTCGAACAAGTTCCTCGACCCGGTGACGGATGGGGTCGTGCTGCCGATCCTGCATCTCAACGGGTACAAGATCGCCAACCCGACGATCCTGGCGCGCATCCCGGAGACCGAGCTCTTCGAGCTCATGCGCGGCTACGGGTACACGCCCTACCTGGTGTCGGGCGGGTTCGACGGCGAGGACCCGCGCGCCGTGCATCAGCGCATGGCCGAGACGCTGGACAGCATCCTGGATCAGATCGCCGGCATCAAGAAGGCGGCGGCGGCCGGCGAGCTGACCGAGCGACCGGCCTGGCCGATGCTCATCTTGCGGACGCCGAAGGGCTGGACCTGCCCGAAGGAAATCGACGGGCATCCGGCCGAGAACAACTGGCGTTCGCACCAGGTGCCGTTGGCGGATGCACGTGACACGGAGGCGCACACGCGTCTGCTGGAGAGCTGGCTGGCCTCCTACCGGCCGGAGGAGCTGTTCGACGAGAGCGGGGCACCGGTCGAGCTGGTGACCGCGCTCGCTCCGCGGGGGGAGCGGCGGATGAGCGCCAACCCGGTCGCCAACGGCGGGCTGCTGCGCAGCGACCTCCGGCTGCCCGATTTCCGGGACTACGCCGTCGATGTGCCGTCGCCGGGCGAGACGGTCGCCGAGGCGACGAAAGTGCTCGGGGAGTGGCTGCGGGACGTGATGGTGGCCAACCCCCGCGACTTCCGGCTGTTCGGGCCGGACGAGACCGCGTCCAACCGGCTGCAGGCGGTGTTCGAGGTGACGGACAAGCAGTGGAATGCGGAACGCTGGCCCATCGACGACGACAACCACCTGGCACCGAGCGGCCGGGTGATGGAGATGCTGAGCGAGCACCAGTGCCAGGGCTGGCTGGAAGGCTACCTGCTGACGGGACGGCACGGCGTCCTGAACTCGTACGAGGCGTTCATCCATATCGTCGACTCGATGTTCAACCAGCACGCTAAATGGCTGAAGACGTCGAGGGGCATCCCGTGGCGGCGGCCGGTCGCCTCGCTCAACTATCTGCTCAGCTCGCACGTCTGGCGGCAGGACCACAACGGCGCGTCGCACCAGGACCCGGGGTTCATCGACCACGTGGTCAACAAGAAGGCCGACGTGGTGCGGGTGTACCTCCCGTTCGACGCGAACACCCTGCTCTCCACCTACGACCACTGCCTCCGCTCGGTGGACTATGTGAACGTCGTCGTCGCCGGCAAGCAGCCCGCCCCCAACTGGCTCACGATGGAGGAGGCGATCGCGCACTGCACGCGCGGCATCGGCATCTTCGACTGGGCCGGCACCGAGGTGGAAGGCGAAGAACCGGATGTGGTGCTGGCGGCAGCCGGCGACGTGCCGACTCTCGAAGTGCTCGCCGCCGCGTCGATCCTGCGGGAACGCATCCCGTCACTGAAAGTTCGTGTCGTGAACGTGGTGGACCTGATGCGCATGCAGACCGAAGGCGAGCATCCGCACGGACTGAACGATCGCGAGTACGACGCGATCTTCACCACCGACAAGCCGGTCGTTTTCGCGTACCACGGCTATCCCTGGCTGATCCACCGGCTCACCTACCGCCGGAACGGTCACGACAACCTGCACGTGCGCGGCTACATGGAGGAAGGCACCACGACCACGCCCTTCGACATGGTCATGTTGAACGACCTCGACCGCTACCACCTGGTGATCGACGTGCTCGACCGGGTGCCGGGGCTGGCGGCGCGGGAGGGCACGCTTCGTCAGGAGATGCAGGATGCGCGGCTGAAGGCGCGCCAGTACACCCGCGATCACGGAGAGGACATCCCCGAGGTGGCGGAGTGGGGGTGGGGCGATGGCACCCGCACCACCCGGTTCGACACGACCGGCGGGGACAACGACTAGGGCGCCGGCCGGCCTCAGTGGGCGATCTGGATCAGGTTGCCACAGGTGTCGTCGAGGATCGCGGTGGTCACCGGACCCATGGCGGCGGGCGGCTGGGTGAAACGCACGCCGAGCCCGAGGAGCCGCTCGTACTCCGCCGCGACGTTGTCGACGCCGAACGAGGTGTACGGGATGCCATCGGCGACGAGCGCGTCCCGGAAGGGCTTCGCCGCCGGGTGGCTGCTGGGTTCGAGCAGCAGTTCGGTGCCGTCCGGGTCCTGCGGGGACACCACGGTCAGCCAGCGGTACTCGCCCACCGCCACGTCGTTCTTCTTCACGAAGCCCAGCACCTCGGTGTAGAAGCGCAGCGCCTGCTCCTGGTCGTCGACGAGCACGCTCGTCAGGTTGATCCTCATGGCGGCCCTTTCTGAGTCGATCGGTTAGAGGGGTGCGGCGGCCGACGGGTCGACGACCGTCAGGGTCGCGATCTTGGCGGTGCGGCCGTCGCCGGACGAGCGGCCGGTGAGCCGGCGCCCGATCCACGGGAGCACGTACTTGCGGTAGTAGTCGACGGTGCGGCGCGACTTCTCGCCCGCCGGAGCGGCCGCGACCTCCTCGACGCCCCACTCGCCGGGAACGGGGACGCCGAGGGCGGTGAGCACGTTGCTCGCCACGCGGGCGTGGCCGAGCGGGTTGAGGTGCAGGCGGTCGACCGACCAGTAGCGGAAGTCGCCCAGGCCCTCGTCGGCCCAGTTGTCGACGAACGTGACGTTCTCACGAGGAAGCAGCGCGCGCACGGCGGCGTCCAGCTCGTCTCCGCGGCGGCGCATGACCGAGCCCATCGGCAGGTGGGCTGTCGGGTTGGCCCCGCTCAGCAGCAGCATATGGAGTCCGGCGTCGGTGACGCGCGTGGCCGCGTCGTCGAGCATCCGGACCACCGACTGCATCGAGATCTTCGGCCGCATGATGTCGTTGCCGCCGCCGTTCAGGCTGACCAGCTGCGGTCGCTGGTCGATGGCGGGCTGCAGCTGCTCGGCGATCAGCGGCGCGAGCTTGCGGCCCCGGATGGCGAGGTTGGCGTAGCGCACCGGCTCGGGCGTGGCTGCTGCGAGACCGAGGGCGACGAAGTCGGCCCAGCCTCGTGCGCGACCGTCGGGAAGCTCGTCTCCGACTCCTTCGGTGAAACTGTCGCCGATGGCGATGTAACTCGTGAACACACGGCTACGCTACCCGGACCGCGCGTAGCATGGGTGCCACTCGCACCACCGAACGATTCATCTGACTCGCAAGGAGCAAACGCAATGCAGCGGATCTCACCTTTCCTGTGGTTCGACGACCAGGCCGAACAGGCGGCCGAGTTCTACGTGTCCCTGTTCCCGAACTCGCGCATCCTGGAGGTGATGCGGTTCGCCGACGACGCACCGGGGCCGTCGGCCGGAGTCACGAGCGTGCGGTTCGAGCTCGACGGTCTGGAGTTCGGCGCGCTCAACGGCGGTCCGCTGTTCCCCTTCACCGAGGCGGTGTCGTTCTACGTCAACGTCGACGACCAGGAGGAGATCGACCGGTTGTGGAACGCGCTCACAGCGGACGGCGGCGAGCCGGGCCAGTGTGGCTGGCTGAAGGATCGCTGGGGTCTGTCGTGGCAGATCGTGCCGACGTCGCTCACGCAACTGCTCGGAGACCCGGACCCGGCCCGCGCCAAGCGCGCGACCGAGGCGATGCTCTCGATGGGCAAGCTCGACATCGGCGCCCTCCAGGCTGCCGCCGACGGAGTCTGACGCCCGTCAACGGGCGAGGAGCGCCTGCCAGGCGAGGAGGTGCTCGACCGTGACGCCGCGATAGGCCGCGACGGACGCGAAGTGCGAGCGGACAAGGGCGGCCTGAGTCTCGAGCGCCGTAGGACCGTCGTCGAAGAAGGTGTACTGCGCGCCGCCGGCGACGGCCGGGGTGTCGGTCTCGACTCCGATCGTGAACGGCACCGACGCGGCCGCAGCGGCATCGGCGGCGGGCTGCGCGAGTGCGATGATCCCGTCGGGTCCGCCGGCATGGTCGGAGAACGCCACGATCGCGACGCTCTGCACGTGGGGGAGGATCGCGTCGAACGCGGTTCCGCTCCCGACCGGCTTCGCCGCCAGCCACCACGGCAGATCCGCGCCGATCGGGGTGTCTCCGGCGACGGCCTTCGCCGCTTCGAGCATTGCCGTGTACTGCGGCACGATCACCGTGAGGTCGGGGTCCGGGATGCCTGCCCAGGGCTCCACGTCGAACTGGAACGCGTCGAACGGGGCCGTGGCAAGGGCATCCGTCACCCATTGGGCTGCGAGCGACGGCTGACTCGCCCAGGCGGAGTCGCCCCCGAGTGCGGAGACCGAGATGCCCGCGTGGTGGAGAGCCTGCACGGCCGACGGCAGCCAGGCGGCGAACGCACCCTGGTTCGCCGCCCACGGAACCGAGAGGTACACCGAGTGCAGTCCGTGCGCCCGCGCGAACGAGACGAGGGCGGCGGGCTCGAACTGGGGCTGGCCGAGTCCGCGGGCGTCCGTCGCCGGGTCGATCGGGTTGCCCCATGCCCACAGGCTGGTGACGGCCGATGGAGCCGACCCTTCGAGGGAGTTCTGCACGGCCGCGGCCGGGCTGGCGGTGACTCCGGATGCTCCCGCCACGACGATCATCGCGGCGATCGCGCCGGCGAGTGCGGACCCGAACCCGACTGCTGACATGGCACACCCTTTTCAACCGCGCTGGCAACGACTGCGCTGCGGGTTCGGGTGTGCAGCCCGCTCAGTCTGTCAGGTCGCGGCCCAGCGGCGCCAGGGAGCGGACCTCGGGTCTGTACCCCACCTTCGCGGGCCGTCGTCAGTCCCGCCAGCCGAGGGCCGGGGCGAGTTGCGTGACGATCGTCTCGAGCAGGTGGGCGTTGTAGTCGACGCCGAGCTGATTGGGGACCGTAACGAGGACGGTGTCCGCCTCGCGCACGGCGGCATCGTCGCGGAGCTCCTCGACGAGCTGCTCGGGCTCGCCGGCGTAGGTCTTGCCGAAACGCGCGATCCCGCCGTCGAGGTGGCCGATCTGGTCGGTGCGCTCGCCGAGCGCCGACGCTCCGAAGTACTTCCGGTCGAGGTCCGAGACGATCGGCAGGATGCTGCGGCTCACCGAGACGCGCGGCTCGCGCTCCCAGCCGGCCTCCTTCCACGCCGCCCGGTAGAGGGCGATCTGCTCGGCCTGCAGGTCGCCGAACGGCACCCCGGTGTCTTCGGTGAGCAGAGTGGAGCTCATCAGGTTCATTCCCTGTTCGGCGGTCCACACAGCCGTCGCGCGGGTCCCGGATCCCCACCAGATGCGGTCGGGCAGGCCCGGCGACTGCGGCTGGACCGCCAGGCCGCCGGTGGTCCCCGTCATCTGCGGGTTCGCGACCGCGACGGCAGCGCCGTCGATCGCCGCACGGAACAGGGCCGTGTGCTGCCGGGCCATGTCGGCATCCGTTTCGCCCTCATCCGGCACATAGCCGAACGACTCGTAGCCCTTCAGCGCCGTCTCGGGAGATCCGCGGCTGACGCCGAGCTGCAGCCGGCCACCGCTGATCAGGTCGGCGGAGGCGGCCTCCTCGGCCATGTAGAGGGGGTTCTCATAGCGCATGTCGATCACGCCGGTGCCGAGCTCGATGCGGCTGGTTCGCGCGCCCATGGCGGCGAGGAGGGGGAACGGCGACGAGAGTTGCCGGGCGAAATGATGCACGCGCACGAACGCGCCGTCGATCCCGAGCTCCTCCGCCGCCACCGCGAGGTCGATGGTCTGCAGGAGCGCGTCGTCGGCGGTTCTCGCCACCGAGCCGGGGATCGGCTGCCAGTGGCCGAAGGAGAGAAATCCGATGCGTTTCACGATGAGGCCAAGCGCGGTCGCGCCGCAGGTATTCCGTCACCGGCGGCAGTCGCGCTCACTGCCGACTCCCGACGACGGGCCCTTCAGTCCATGACATGCTGCTGGCTCAGCCAGACGAGGACCTCGGTCGCGACGTCGTTCCAGCCGTGGTCGATGGCGAGGGAGTGCCCTCGGCCGTGGAACTTGATCAGCTCGGTGACCGCCGTGGAGTCCCGGTACTGCTTCATCGTGGCGTCGGTCACGACATCCGGGACCGTGTGGTCGGCTGTGCCGGAGACCAGCAGGAGCGGTCCGCGGTCCTCGTTGCCGGTGTCGACCTTCGCCTGCGAGTGCAGCGCGAAGTTGGCCGCAGCGGCCTGGAAGAGCGGGCGCACCGTCGACGGGATCGTGTACTCGTCGTAGAGCCGGCGTGCCTCGTCCTCGTCGAGCGCGTTGGCGAACCCGAACGTGAACTCCTCGAAGGTGAGGGCGATCGGCTTGCTGATGTTCGCGGGGTTCTTGAGAGCGGGGAGCGACGACCGGAGCTGGGCCAGGGGCAGCGGGAGCACTCCCTTGATCTGGGCGGGGTCGATCGCGACGGCGCAGTTGCCGTAGCCCTGGCCGAGGAGCTTCTCGGCGATGAGGCCGCCGAACGAGTGCCCGATGATGACGGGCGGAGTGTCCATGGCGTCGATGATCTTCGCGTAGTGCTCGGTCACGTCGTCGATGCTCTTGTTCGCGACGTCGTCTGCGTGCTCACGCGTTTCGGCGACGGTGTCGTGCTCACCGGGCCAGTTCGGCGCGACCGGGTCGAAGCCTTCCGCCTGGAAGCGTTCGACCCACGGTTGCCAACTCACCGCATGCAACCACAGTCCGTGGATGAAGATCACTGGTTGATTCGCCATTGCTCGCACCTTTCGAGGAACGTCAGAGGGAAGAGACCACCGTGCTGCGTGCCCAGGCTATGCCCAGGGTCTGGGCACGGCAATGGGGCGAACGGTATGGTCTGGTGAATGGCCGACTGGTTGTGCGCGACGTGCGCCGTTGAGTATCCGTCCGGGGACGAGCATCCCGGCACCTGCCCGATCTGCGAGGACGAGCGACAGTACGTGCCTCCCGGCGGCCAGGTCTGGACGTCGCTGCTGGAGCTCGAGAGCGCCGGCGAGCGGATCGCCGTGTCCGAACTGGAGCCCGACCTCTACGCGCTGCGCTCGCAGCCGAAGGTCGGCATCGGCCAGCAGAGCATGCTGCTGCGCACCACGGAGGGCAACCTGCTCTGGGACCCGACCGGCTACGTCGACGAGGCGGCCGCTGCTGCCGTTCGCGAACTCGGGGGCGTCTCGGTGATCGCCACCAGCCACCCGCACATGTTCGGCGCTCAGACCGCATGGTCCCGGATGTTCGGGGACGTCCCTGTCCTCGTGTCGGAGCCCGACCGGGCCTGGGTGCAGCGGGATGAGCCGTGCATCCGGACCTGGTCGGGCGAGCTGGAGGTGCTGCCCGGGGTGACGCTGCGCACGATCGGGGGCCATTTTCCCGGCAGCGCGATCGTGCACTGGGCGGAAGGAGTGGTGCTCGCCGGCGACACGGTGTTCCCGGGCCCGTCGGGCCGGTGGGTGACGTTCATGCGCAGCTACCCGAACGACATCCCGCTGTCGGGCGCGGTGGTGCGGCGGGTGGCCGACGCGGTGTGCGCGCGACCGTTCGAGCGGCTCTACGGCAACCTGGGCAACTCGGTGCTGCAGGATGCCCGCGGAGCGGTGCTGCGGTCGGCCGACCGCTACATCGGCTGGGTCACCGGCGCGTACGACCACCTCACCTGAGGCCGGCCGGGAGGCCGCCCGGCGGGCGGATCGACTCTAGAGGTAGGGCGCGAGCTCGAACTCCAGAGCCGGCTTGGGCTTGGCGCCCACGATCGTCTTGACGACCTGCCCGCCCTGGAACACCTTCATCACCGGCAGGGCCATGGCCTTGTACTCCATCGCGGTCCGCAGGTTGTCGTCGGCGTTGATCTTGACGATGTCGAGCGTGTCGGCGTGCTCCTCGGCGAGCTGTTCCAGAATGGGTGTCAGAGCCCGGCAGGGCCCGCACCAGGGGGCCCAGAACTCGACGATCGTGGTGCGGGGGGCGGAGAGGACCGTCTCGTCGAAGGTGGCATCGGTGACGGCTGAGAGATGTGTCATGCGGCGAGGTTAGACCGTGACCCCGGGGGCAGGGTCAAGCTGTGACAGCATGGAGGAGGAGGAAAATCGATGGACATCCTTTCCCAGCAGGAGATCCGCGACGCGTTCGTCAACTGCTCGCGCACCGAAGCGGAACAACTGCCCATGCCGCCGGGACTGCACGAGGTGGACTGGTCGCGTCGCGAGTATCTGGGCTGGAACGACCCGCGCCTCCCGCAGCGCGGCTTCGTCGTGGTGCCCACCGAGAACGGGCCGGTCGGCATCGTGCTCCGAGCGTCCGACGCGTCGATGCGATCGCACGCGCCGACGATGTGCGGCTGGTGTCAAGACGTCCACCTCACCCACGACGTGTACCTCTATGTGGCGAAGCGCGCCGGTCAGGCCGGCCGCAACGGCGACACCGTGGGAACCCTGCTCTGCGGCGGTTTCGAATGCTGCGAGAACGTCCGCCGCACGCCGCCGCCCTCGTATGTCGGATTCGACGCCGACGCGGTGATCGCCGACCGCATCTCCGGCCTCGCGGAGCGGGCCCGGCGTTTCGCGGCCACAGTGGTGGGCGCGCGGATCTAGCCGCATACTCATAGCATCCGTTCGTCGAAGGAGGCCGACATGGCCGAAGGCACGAAAGACGACCCGTGGATGCTCAAGACGGCTCCCGGCTCCTCGGAGTACTCGATGTGGCGCGACGAGGCCGGAGACCCTCCCGCGCTGGTCTGCCAGGTCGGCCCGACCATCCTGAAGTACCACCTGAGTGCGATCGACGACCTCGCGGCCTGGCTGCGGGAGCAGGGCGACTGGGTTCCACTCGGCGCGGCGGACGAGCAGAAGCCGGCCGCGTCCGGCACGGTCGAGGCCTGGGGGCGCGACGAGTCCAACCCGGTGGGCGGCTGGTACGGGCTCCGCAAGGGCTACCGCGGACGGTTCGGGATGTACCTCCCGCCGCTGCTCGAGGAGCTCGGGCTGGTCGAGCTCACCCACGACGCGCGGAACAACCGGGTGCGTTCGATCGGGTGAGCATCCGGCCGGCCCGCGGCAGTGAGCGGTAGGCCGGCCGGAACCGCTACGGCAGGTAGTACGTCGGGTTCGGCAGCTTGATCGTACGATCCGCCGAGCCGCCGATCAGGTCGCTGAACTGGTCGCCGAAGTTCGCCACGATGTCGTAGTGGCCGCCGCCGGCCGACTCCACGTGCGCGCGCGTCTGCGACTTGTACTCGATCGTGGTGCACTTCGCGGCGGCGCAGGTGATGTACGACGGCTGCTGCGAGGCGCCGATGCCCGTCCACTTGGTGTAATAGTTCGCCGCGGTGAAGCCGGAGTAGCCCACCTTGGCGAGGTTGCCGAGCGTGGCCGCCTTCTGGTCGTCGTTGCGCCCGGTGAGGCCCACGATCGTGCATCCGGACTTCTGGGCGACCGTGGCGAGGCTCACCATCGAGGGCGTGGCGGGGAACCGCTGAGCCTGCACCCAGACGTCCTGTTCGGCGGGATTGAACGTGAAGTGCATGTCGGCGACTTCCATGTCGTACGTCCAGAGCGTGGTGTCGTCGGCGTCGAGGACGATCGCCGGGTTCGTGTGCAACTTCTTGCCGACGAAGCACGCCGCGGCCACGGCCGGGAGCTGGCGCTGCACGAGGGCCCGCAGTTCCCGGATGTACGGGGAGTCGGTCTTGTTCGCGATGCCGGTGCCCGGGTCGCCGTAGTAGGTGTAGATCGTCGACTTCACCGAGTCGATGTTCGGGATGCCCTCACCGCCGACGGTCGCACCGCTGGAGCCATCCGGTGCCATCGTGAAATGCGTGCGCGGGGTGAGCCGCGGCTCGTTCACGCCGGGCAGGTTCGCGGACGGCAGGTAGTAGGTCGGGTTCGGGAGCTTGAGCGCGCGGTCGGCATAGCCGCCCTGCAGGTCGGACCACTGGTCGCCGACGTTGAGGGCGATGTCATAGCCGAGGCTCTCGATGTGCTTGCGGGTCAGAGCCTTGTACTCGACGGTGGTGCACTTGGCCGTGACGCAGGTGATGTACGACGGCTGCTGGGACGCGCCGACGCCGGTCCACTTCGTGTAGAAGTTCTGGTCGTTGAAGGGTGTGTAGCCGACCTTCGCGAGGTTGCCGAGGGTGGCCGCCTTCTGGTTGTCGTTGCGTCCGGTGAGCCCGAACACGGCGAAGCCCATCGCCGCGGCCTTGTTCACGAACGCGACCATGCCGGGCGTGGCGGGGAACCGCTGGTCCTGCACCCAGACGTCCTGTTCGGCGGGATTGAACGTGAAGTGCATGTCGGCGACTTCCATGTCGTACGTCCACAGCGTGGTGTCGTCGGCGTCGAACACGATGGCCGGCTTCTTGCCGTGCCGCTTCGCGTCGAGGTAGAGGGCGTTCAGCTTCGCGGTCTCGAGCGACACGATCGACGCCAGCTCCGAGATGTAGGGCGAGCTCGTCTTGTTCGCGATGCCGGTGCCCGGGTCGCCGTAGTAGGTGGCGATGGTCTTCTTCACCGAGTCGATGTTCGGGATGCTCTCGCCGCCGACGGTGGCACCGCTCGACCCGTCGGGCGCCATCGAGAACTGGGTGTGCGGTGCGAGCGCCTGGGAGCTGCCGTGGCCGGGGCCGTTACCGTGTCCCGGATCCCAGGCCTGGGCGCCGGATGCTCCGACGAGGCTGAGCCCGAGTGCGAGCGCGATCGCGGCGGCGGTTCCGCCGAGAAGGCGGCGGCCGGGGCCGGTGTGCCGCGGGGAGTCGAGTCGAGTGGTCATGGAGTCTCACCGTTCCGTTCATCGCTGAACGCCCCCGGATGGGGGCCTCCGTGAACTTTAGCGACGAGGTCCGTCGGGCGCCAGACCCGGCCGGGCCGCGCATCCGGGCAGGTTGACGTGACGGCGCGGGTGACGCAAGGCTGGAGGCTCGCCGTTCCGCTCGCAGAGGAGAGCCCCATGCCGGTCATCGTCGTCGCCACACTCACCCCGCTCGACGGTCACACGCAGAACGTGCTCGACGCGTTCGGCGCGGCCTCGCCGCTCGTCCACGAGGAGAAGGGCTGCGAGCTCTACGCCGTGCACACCGACGGCAAACGCGTGGTCGTCGTCGAGCGATGGACGGAGCTCGCCGACCTGCAGGCGCACTCCGAGGGAGCCGCCATCGCCGAGCTGAACCGTCTGAACGCGGGCCACCTGGAGGGTCCGGCGGAGGTCCTCGTCACCGAGAACGTGCCGATCGGCGACCCGCGCAAGGGCACCATCCAGTAGCATCGCGCCCGCCCGGGCGCCCGAAGCCGACGCCCGAAGCCAGCGCCCGTGCACGCGGCCGAACTGGTCGACCACCCCGGATCTCGCAGGGAGGCGCGAGCGGTGAGCATCCGCTTGACTCGCCTGTGGTCCACGAGGAGACTCGTGCCGATTGCGCTTGTGGGCATCCGATGCGAGAGGACACGCGATCCATGGACATGAAGCTCGAGGTGGTGATTCTGCCGGTGGCCGACGTCGATCGGGCGAAGGTCTTCTACGAATCGCTCGGGTGGCGGCTCGACGCCGACTTCCAGGGAGCGGACGGCTTCCGCGTCGTGCAGCTGACGCCTCCGGGATCGGCGTGCTCGATCATCTTCGGCAGCGGTCTCACCTCGTCCCCTCCGGGCACGTACGACGGGCTTCAGCTCGTCGTCGAGGACATCGAGGCGGCGCGAGCCGAGCTGACCGGTCGCGGCGTCGACGTCAGCGAGGTGTTCCACGACGCCGGCGGCGTCTTCCACCACGCGGGCCACGAGTCACGCGCTCCGGGACCGGCGCCGGACCGCCAGAGCTACGGCTCGTTCGCCTCGTTCAGCGACCCGGACGGCAACGAATGGTACCTGCAGGAGATCACGACGCGACTTCCCGGCCGCTGACGGACCGGCTGCCGCGCCGGCGTCGCTCTCCGCGTCGCTGACGATCGACCTCCCAACACACAGAACCGAGGAAACCGCGATGGCAACCACCTACGAATCCGTGCCCGAACTGGCCGAAGCCCTGCGCCGAGCCGCTGCGGCCCACGGCCGTCACGAGGAGGAGACCGGCGAGGCCGATCCGGACTGGCCGGACTGGTACGCCCAGTTCATGGTGGACGCGCAGAACGACTGAGGGGACGGGCGGATGGGAGACTACGACGTCATCGTCGTCGGCGCCGGCGCGCCCGGCGAGCACTGTGCGGGGGAGCTGTCCGACGGAGGACTTCGCGTCGCCCTCGTCGAGCGCGAACTGGTGGGCGGTGAGTGCTCCTATTGGGCGTGCATCCCGTCCAAGTCGCTCCTCCGTCCCGGCGAGGCGGTGAAGGAGGCTCGCGACATCGGGGCGACCGCCGAGGTCGATGTGGAGGCGGCGCTCGCGTGGCGCGACTTCATGGTCTCCGACTACTCCGATGCGGGAGCGGCGAAGTGGCTCGACTCGAAGGGGATCGACCTGCTGCGGGGCACCGGCAAGCTGGCCGGACCCGGGGTCGTCGACGTCGACGGGGTGCGTCACACCGCGGCGAACATCGTCCTGGCGACCGGCTCCGACCCGTCGATGCCGCCTCTCCCTGGCCTGGCCGGACTGGACGGGGTCTGGACCAACCGGGAGGTGACTGGGATGAAGGCCGTCCCGCGACGGCTGATCGTGCTGGGAGGCGGGCCGGTCGGGACGGAGATGGCCCAGGCCGTCCACCGCCTGGGCGGCGAGGTGATCCTCGTCGGCGGCGCCGCCCACTTGCTGCCCCATGAGCCCGCGCCGTTGGGCGAGGGGCTGGGCGAGGCTCTCCGAGCGGACGGCATCGAGCTCGTCCTCGACGTCCACGCCACCGCCGCCCGACGCGACGGGGACGACTACGTGCTGGAGCTCGACGACGGCCGGGAGGTGCGCGGAGACCGTCTGCTGGTTGCGACGGGCCGGCACCCGCGCGTGGCGGGAATCGGGTTGGAGACGATCGGCGTCGAGGCGAATCCTCGGGGGGTCCCGATCGACGACCATCTGCGCGTGGCCGAGGGCGTCTGGGCCGTCGGCGACGTCACCGGGGTGCGACTGCTCACGCACGTCGGCAAGTACCAAGGCGACGTGGTCGCCGCCAATATCCTCGGCCGGCCCCGTCCCGCGAACTACGAGGCGGTTCCGGATGTCGTCTACACCGACCCGCAAGCCGCATCCGTCGGCGTCGGCGACGACCGCTTCAGCGCCACCGCGCTGGTCTCCGAGGTGGCCAAGACGGCCACGTACACGCACGCCTACGCCGAGTCCAACGGCTTCCTGACCATCCTGAGCGACGGGGAGCGGTTGACCGGCGCCTACGCGCTCGGTCCGGAGGCCGGCGAGTGGCTCCAGCTGGCGACGCTGGCCATCCGCGCCCATGTGCCGCTGGCGATCCTGTACGACACCATCCAGCCGTTTCCGACCTTTTCGGAGATCTATGTCGCCGCGCTCAAGTCGCTTCGCCTGGCGATCGCTGAGAGCTGAGCGCCTACGCGCGCGGTCCGAGTCGTGGGGACCGCGCGCGTGGCCCAGGTGAAGTGCCGGTGGTGGGACTCGAACCCACACGCCCTTTCGGACAAAGCATTTTGAGTGCTCCGCGTCTGCCATTCCGCCACACCGGCGCACAACAACACAGAAAGAATACCGTAGGCTTTTACCCGTGACTGACCAGGAAGCAACCTCAACAGCCCCGCGACGCGTCGTCGTCGCGGAAGACGAATCCCTGATCCGGCTCGACATCGTCGAGATCCTCCGTGACAACGGATTCGAGGTCGTCGGGGAGGCCGGAGACGGCGAGACGGCCGTCGCGCTCGCCACGGAGCTGCGTCCCGACCTGGTCATCATGGACGTCAAGATGCCTCAGCTCGACGGCATCTCCGCGGCCGAACGCCTCTCCAAGGGCCACATCGCCCCGGTCGTCCTCCTCACGGCGTTCAGCCAGAAGGAGCTCGTGGAGCGCGCCACCGAGGCCGGCGCCCTCGCCTACGTCGTCAAGCCGTTCACGCCCAACGACCTCCTGCCCGCCATCGAGATCGCCCTCGCGCGCTACGCGCAGATCATCGCGCTCGAGGCCGAGGTGTCCGACATGGTCGAGCGCTTCGAGACCCGCAAGCTCGTCGACCGGGCCAAGGGCCTGCTCAACGAGAAGATGGGGCTCAGCGAGCCGGAGGCGTTCCGCTGGATCCAGAAGGCGTCGATGGATCGCCGCCTCACTATGCACGATGTCGCTCAGGCGATCATCGAGCAGCTCGCGGCCAAGAAGTAGCGCTCTCCGCGCAGCGGCCCCGCCGCGGGGGACGCGATCACAGATCCTTGATGAGGTTCGTGATCCGGATGGTCGAGCAGCGTCGTCCCTGCTCGTCGCTGATCGCGATCTCGTGCGTCGTCAGCGTGCGGCCGAGGTGGATGGGCGTGCAGACGCCGGTCACATAGCCGCTCGTCGCGGAACGGGTGTGCGTCGCGTTGATCTCGATGCCGACCGCGAGACGATCCGGGCCCGCGTGGAGGTTGGCCGACATCGATCCGAGCGACTCCCCGAGCACGACGTAGGCGCCACCGTGCAGGAGGTCGGCCGGCTGCGTGTTGCCCTCCACGGGCATCCGGGCGACGGCTCGATCGATGGTGAATTCGAGCATCTCGATCCCCATCTTGTCGGCCAGGCGGCCGAGGCCTCTCTGGTTGATGTATGCGAGCGCATCCTCGGTCATCCGGGTCCTTCTCACCTTCGTCGGCGGGGGCGATTCTGTGTCACAGGTGCCTTGTAGGCTTGCCTGGTGTCAGACTCCGAAAAGCCTACCCTTCTCATCATCGACGGCCATTCACTGGCATTCCGGGCCTTCTACGCGCTCCCGGTTGACAGTTTCGTCAACCGTGACGGGCAGCACACGAACGCGATCCACGGCTTCATCGCGATGCTGATCAACCTGCTCACCCAGCAGAACCCCACCCACATCGCGGTGGCCTTCGACATCTCGCGGTACTCGTTCCGCACGCGGGAGTATCCCGAGTACAAGGGGACCCGCGGCGAGACCCCGTCGGAGTTCGTCGGGCAGATCCCTCTGCTCGAAGAGGCGCTGCACGCGATGAACATCACGACGGTCACGAAGGAGGACTACGAGGCCGACGACATCCTGGCGACGCTCGCCACCCAGGGGGCCGAAGACGGCTACCGTGTGCTCGTCGTCTCCGGCGACCGCGACACGATCCAGCTCGTCAACGACGACGTCACGCTGCTCTACCCGAATGTCCGCGGAGTCTCCGAGCTCAAGGTGTACGACACGGATGCCGTTCGGGAGCGTTACGGCATCGAGCCCCACCAGTACCCCGAGATCGCCGCGCTGGTCGGCGAGACCAGCGACAACTTGGTCGGCATCGACAAGGTGGGCGAGAAGACCGCCGTCAAATGGGTGCAGCAGTACGGCAGCGTCGACGAGATCATCGCCCACGCAGACGAGATCAAGGGCGTCGTCGGCCAGAACCTGCGCGACCAGAAGGAGAAGGCGCTCCGGAACCGCCGCCTCAACAAGCTCCTCACCGACGTGGAGCTGCCCGTCCGTCCGGCCGACCTCGAGCGGCGTGCGATCAACGAAGACGCTGTTCGCGACATCTTCGCCCGGCTCCAGTTCAAGACCCTCCTCGACCGGCTTCTCAAGACGTCGGCCGACGAGGGGTACCTCGACGGGGCGGTCAGCCTCAGCGAGCGAATCGAGACAGGCGCTCTGAGCATCCCGCCCGTTCGCACCATGGTCGACGAAGAACTCGGCAACTGGCTGACCAAGGCATCGGCCGACGATGAGGCGATCGGCGTGCAGGTCGAGTTCGGGCCGGCCGGCATCACCGGGTTCGGGCTCGCCGCCGCAGCAGACACGGTGTACGTGCCCTGGGCGCCCGGCCGGATGGACTACCTCCCTCTCGAGCAGTGGCTCGCGAGCAGCGCGCCCAAGTATTTCTTCCACGCCAAGCCGCAGTTCAAGGCGCTCAGCCGCGTCGGCCTCATCGTCGACGGGCTCGCCTTCGACACGCGCATCGCGTCGTGGCTGATGCGGCCGGGCGCCGCTCCGCAGTCCCTCGCAGAGCAGGTCTACGAGGTGCTGGAAGAGACGCTCCCGGTCTCCGACCCCAATCAGCTCGTGCCGCTGAACGACGCGGTCAGCCCCGCCACCGAGGCCTGGTACATCCGGCGAGTCGCCGAGGGGCAGATGCTCGCACTCGACGAAGGCACCCGGCAGGTGCTCGACAAGATCGAGCTGCCGCTGGTCGCAGTGCTCTCCGAGATGGAGCTGAGCGGCGTCACGATCGACCCCGAGGTGCTCGCCCGGCTCCGCGGCGAGCTCACCGACAAGGCCAACGACTACGCCGCGCGCGCCTACGCGGAGATCGGCCACGAGGTGAACCTCGGCTCCCCGAAGCAACTGCAGCAAGTGCTCTTCGACGAGTTGCAGATGCCGAAGACGCGCGCGACGAAGACCGGCTTCTCCACCGACGCCGCCTCGCTCGCCGACCTCCAGGAGAAGAACCCCCACCCCTTCCTCGGGCTGCTCCTGCAACACCGCGACGCGTCCAAGCTCAAGCAGATCGTCGAGACCCTGGAGCGCGCGGTCGAATCCGACGGCCGGGTCCACACCACCTACGACCAGACGGGCACGAGCACGGGCCGCATCTCGTCGAACGACCCGAACCTGCAGAACATCCCGGTCCGCACCGAGGAGGGTCGCGAGATCCGCTCCGCGATCCGCAGCGGGGCGGAGTTCGAGACCCTGCTCACCGCCGACTATTCGCAGATCGAGATGCGCATCATGGCGCACCTCTCCGAAGACCCGGGCCTGATCGAGGCGTTCAACGCCGGTGAAGACCTGCACCGCTTCGTGGGCGCGCGTATCTTCAGTGTCTCACCGGACGACGTCACCTCGGCGATGCGGTCCAAGGTCAAGGCGATGTCCTACGGCCTCGCCTACGGCCTGAGCGCC
The DNA here is from genome assembly GCF_042881905.1 of Leifsonia sp. NPDC058248. NCBI lineage: Bacteria > Bacillati > Actinomycetota > Actinomycetes > Micrococcales > Microbacteriaceae > Leifsonia > Leifsonia sp. NPDC058248. Next base: position 318,374 of record NZ_JBHVXB010000002.1, on the reverse strand, counting down.
TTCGGGCTGTCGAAGCAGCTGCGCATCGAGACCGCCGAGGCGCGCCAGCTGATGAGCGACTACTTCGAGCGGTTCGGAGCCGTGCGCGATTACCTGCGCAATGTGGTCGAACAGGCACGCGTCGACGGCTACACCGAGACGATCTTCGGCCGCCGTCGCCCGTTCGCCGACCTCACCAGCACCAATCGTGTGCTGCGCGACAACGCGGAACGTGCCGCCCTCAACGCGCCGATCCAAGGGTCGGCCGCCGACATCATGAAGATCGCCATGCTCGGCATCGCGGGCGACCTGATCGATCAGCGGCTGTCGTCCCGGATGCTCCTGCAGGTGCACGACGAACTGATCTTCGAGGTCGCAGCGGGGGAGTGGGACGCGCTCGAGGCCATCGTCCGGAGTCGCATGGCCGGTGCCGCCGACCTCCGGGTCCCGCTCGACGTGCAGATCGGCCGCGGCGAGAACTGGGACGCCGCCGCGCACTGACCCCGTCATCCACAGGCCGAGTTGTGCACGGCCGCGCATCGGGCATGGCATGCCCGGGGCGCGGCCCAATAAGGTCGAAGTATGACGAACGCAGAGAAGCGAGAGCCCACTCCGATCGACACGATCGCTGACGAGTGGGTCGACACCCAACTGGAGTTGTACCCGGAGTTCCACGTGTGGCTCGGCCGGCCGGGGCGCGAAGGCGAATACGCCGACTACTCGCCCGCCGGCGCAGAGCGCGCGGTCGCGAAAGTGAAAGAGGCGCTAGCGAAGATCGAGGCGGCCGAGCCGGTCGACGACATCGACCGCGTCACCAAGATGGACCTCGCGCGCGACCTGCAGCTGCACGTCGAGAAGCACGACGCCGGTTTCAGCCAGCGCGACCTCAATGTGATCGCCTCCCCGGCCCAGGAGCTCCGCGACATCTTCGACCTGGTGCCCACCGACACCGAAGAAGACTGGTCCAACGTGGCCAAGCGCCTGCACAACCTGCCGGCCGCGATGGACGGCTACATCGAGACGCTGCGCAGCGGCATCGCATCCGGCAACGTGCCCGCCATCCGTCAGGTGCGCGAGGTGCTCGCGCAGGCGAACAAGCAGGTGGCCGGCACCGGCTTCTTCTTCGAGTTCACAGGCAGCGCCACGGCCGCCGACGGCGAACTGCCTGCATCCCTCTCCGCCGATCTCGCCGCCGGCGCCCAGGAGGCGGCAGCGGCCTACGCCACGCTCGCCGGCTTCCTCCAGAACGAGCTGGCGCAGCACGCTCCCGAGAAAGACGCCGTCGGCCGCGAGCTCTACTCGCTCGCGTCCCGCGATTTCCTCGGAGCCACGGTCGACCTCGACGAGACCTACGAGTGGGGCATCGAAGAACTCGCGCGCATGGTCGCCGAGCAGGAGTCGATCGCGCGCGAGATCAAGCCGGGCGCGACCGTGCGCGAGGCGATCGAGTTCCTCGACGGTGACGCCAGCCGCAAGCTCCACGGCACCGCTGCGCTGCAGCGCTGGATGCAGGAGACCAGCGACCGCGCCATCGAAGAGCTCGGCAAGTCGCACTTCGACATCCCCGCCGAGATCCGCCGTCTGGAATGCATGATCGCTCCCACCCAAGAGGGCGGCATCTACTACACCGGCCCGAGCGACGACTTCTCGCGTGCAGGCCGCATGTGGTGGAGCGTCCCCGAAGGCGTCACCGAGTTCGACACCTGGCGCGAGCTGACCACGGTCTACCACGAGGGCGTTCCCGGGCACCACCTGCAGATCGCGCAGGCCACCTACAACAAGGCGCAGCTCAACTCGTGGCGGCGCATCGCCGGCACGTCCGGCCACGCCGAGGGCTGGGCGCTCTACGCGGAGCGGCTCATGGAGCAGCTCGGCTATCTCGACGACCCGGCCGACCGCCTCGGGATGCTCGACGGGCAGCGCATGCGCGCCGCCCGCGTCGTGCTCGACATCGGTGTGCACCTCGAGAAGCAGCTGCCGGACGGCTCCGGACCCTGGACCGGCGAGTACGCCTTCCAGTTCCTCGGCGAGAACGTCAACATGAACGAGGGCTTCGTGCGCTTCGAGGTGAACCGCTACCTCGGCTGGCCGGGACAGGCCCCGTCGTACAAGATCGGGCAGCGCATCTGGGAGCAGCTGCGCGACGAGTACGCGCGTCGAGAGGGCACCGACTTCGACATCAAGGCCTTCCACAAGAAGGCGCTCGACATCGGCGGTGTCGGCCTCGACACCCTCAAATCGGCCCTGCTCGACTGAGCGCGGACGGACGGTCGGTCGAGTGACGGCCAGCAACGGCGATCCGGAGGGCCGCGACGGCACCGGGTCGCCGTACCGGGTCGTGCTCGGAGACAAGCTCGATGAGCTGCATCCGCGGCTCCGCGCGTACTTCGAGCGCATCCCAGACGGTAGCCACGGCTACGGCCGGGGCGTGTTCGACGCGGTCGGCACGCCCCGGCGATGGCTCTGGCCGATCATCGCGCTGGTGTCGCCCGCGCACGTGATCTTCCCGGTCTGGCAGCGGGACGTGCCCTTCACCGTGGTCAACCGTCCCGGGACGAGTCCCGCTGGCGGCGCCGCCGTCCGGGCGGAACGGGTCTTCGAGCTGGGCGACTGCCGGCGCACCATGATCGACGAGATCGCCGCCGAGCGCGGCCGGATCGTCGACCGTCTCGGCTCGCCCGTCCGGGTGGAGTCGTGGTTCCGCGCCACCGTGGTCGACGGCGGGCTGCGGCTGGACTCGACCACGGTTGTCGTGCGATTCGGCCGGGCGGGCATCCGGTTGCCGCGGTTCGCGTCGCCCCGGGTCTCGCTCACCGAGCGCTACGACCAGGCGCACGATGCGCAGCGCGTCGCGATCACGATCGAGCTGCCCGTGATCGGTAGGCTCTACGAGTACGCGGGGACCTTCCGCTACGAGATCCGAACGGGGGAGCGGACCGCGTGAGCGAGCGCATCGTCATCGCCGGGGCATCCGGTTTCATCGGCGCCTACCTGGCCGAGGCCTTCCGGACGCGTGGGGCGAGCGTCCAGCTCATCGGACGGCACGGCGCCGACGCCTCCTGGGGCGACACCGCCGCGATCACCCGGCTGGTCGACGGGGCCGACCTGCTGATCAACCTCGCCGGCAAGAGCGTCAACTGCCGCTACGGCGACGCCGAGCGGGCCGAGATCTTCCGCTCCCGGCTCGACACCACGCGGGAGCTCGGCACGGCGGTGGCCGCCAGCGAGAACCCGCCGCCGCTCTGGATCAACTCGTCGACCGCCACGATCTACCGGCACGCCGAAGACCGCGCCATGACGGAGTCGACGGGCGAGCTGGGCAGCGGCTTCTCCGTGAACGTCGCGAAGGCGTGGGAGGGCGCGCTCTTCGAGCGCGAGCTGCCGAAGACGCGTCGGGTCGCGCTCCGCATGGCGATCGTGCTCGGCGACGGCAGCGCGCTCGTCCCGCTCATCCGCCTGACGCGGTTCGGGCTCGGCGGCCCGCAGCGCGACGGACGCTGGTTCGCCACGACCGCCCGGCGCAACGCCGGCACTTTCCACGAGTTCCGTGCTCGCGCCGGCCGTCAGCGCTTCAGCTGGGTGCACCTCCGCGACGTCCTCGGCGCGATCGATTTCGTGCGCGAGCATCCGGAACTCGACGGCACAGTGAATGTGGCGTCCCCCCATCCGGTCGACAACCGCACGTTCATGGCCACGTTGCGACGGGTGCTCGGCGTCCCGTTCGGATTCCCCGCCTACCGGTGGATGCTCGAACTGGGGTCCGCTGCCATCCGCACCGAGACCGAGCTCGTCCTCAAGAGCCGCTGGGTCGTGCCCGAACGGCTGCTCGACGCCGGGTACGAGTTCGCCTATCCGGAGCTCGAGCCGGCGTTGCGCGACATCGTGACAGCGCGCGGGTTGCCGGTCGCCTCAAAGCACAGCTAGACTGGACTGTCACATTTGTGGCGCCTCTATCCGCCTGCCGTTCGCGGAACAACAAATGCAGCATCTCGCGATCGGCCCGAATTATGTCCATAACGGAGCACTCACTACATGACAACCGCAACGACCGACAAGGCACCCAAGCAGGTCGCCGTCAACGACATCGGATCTGCTGAAGACTTCCTTGCCGCGGTCGAAAAGACGCTGAAGTTCTTCAACGACGGTGACCTCATCGAAGGTACTGTCGTCAAGATCGACCGCGACGAGGTCCTCCTCGACGTCGGGTACAAGACCGAGGGTGTCATCCCCTCCCGCGAACTTTCCATCAAGCACGACGTGGACCCGAGCGAGGTCGTCCAGGTCGGCGACACCGTCGAGGCGCTCGTTCTCCAGAAGGAGGACAAAGAAGGCCGCCTCATCCTGTCGAAGAAGCGTGCGCAGTACGAGCGCGCGTGGGGCGACGTCGAGAAGATCAAAGACGCTGACGGCGTCGTCACCGGTACCGTCATCGAGGTCGTCAAGGGCGGCCTCATCGTCGACATCGGTCTTCGTGGCTTCCTCCCGGCATCGCTCATCGAGCTGCGCCGCGTCCGCGACCTCACGCCGTACCTCGGCCAGGAGATCGAGGCCAAGATCCTCGAACTCGACAAGAACCGCAACAACGTGGTCCTGTCGCGTCGCGCCCTGCTCGAGCAGACGCAGTCCGAGAGCCGCACCACGTTCCTGAACAACCTCCACAAGGGTCAGGTCCGCAAGGGTGTCGTCTCGTCGATCGTCAACTTCGGCGCGTTCGTCGACCTCGGCGGCGTCGACGGACTCGTGCACGTCTCCGAGCTCTCCTGGAAGCACATCGAGCACGCCTCCGAGGTCGTCGAGGTGGGCCAGGAAGTCACCGTCGAGATCCTCGAGGTCGACCTGGACCGCGAGCGCGTGTCGCTCTCGCTCAAGGCCACCCAGGAGGACCCGTGGCAGGTCTTCGCCCGCACGCACGCGATCGGACAGGTCGCACCGGGCAAGGTCACCAAGCTGGTTCCGTTCGGTGCGTTCGTGCGCGTCGCAGACGGCATCGAGGGCCTCGTGCACATCTCGGAGCTGTCGGGCAAGCACGTCGAGCTCGCCGAGCAGGTCGTGTCGGTCGGCGACGAGGTCTTCGTCAAGGTCATCGACATCGACCTCGAGCGTCGCCGCATCTCCCTCTCGCTCAAGCAGGCGAACGAGGGCGTCGACCCCGAAGGCACCGAGTTCGACCCGGCCCTCTACGGAATGCTCACCGAGTACGACGACCAGGGAAACTACAAGTACCCCGAGGGCTTCGACTCCGAGACCAACGAGTGGAAGGAAGGCTTCGACGCCCAGCGCGAGAAGTGGGAGCAGGACTACGCTGCAGCCCAGGCTCGCTGGGAGGCGCACAAGAAGCAGGTCGCCAAGGGTCTCGAAGAGACGTCCACCGAAGGTGCTTCCACCGGCGGTTCGACGTTCTCGAGCGAGCCGAGCACGGCCGGCACCCTCGCCGACGACGAGTCGCTTGCGGCTCTGCGCGAGAAGCTCAGCTCGAACTCCTGATCGGGCAGCACGTCAGGAACGGCCGGTCCTTCGGGGCCGGCCGTTCCGGCGTTAACCGACGTTGCGTCCGTCCGTCCGCCCCGCCTCCACTCGCCTAGCATGGGGGAGTGCAGCTGATCGGACTCACCGGCGGGATCGCCTCCGGCAAATCGACCATCGCCCGACGCCTCGCCGAGAACGGTGCGGTCGTCGTGGACGCCGACCGGATCGCCCGCGAGGTGGTGGAGCCGGGGACTCCGGCCCTCGCCGAGATCGCCGAGACCTTCGGCGACGGGGTGCTCCGCGACGACGGAAGCCTGGACCGTCCTGCCCTCGGGGCGATCGTGTTCGCCGACGGGGAGGCGCTGCTCCGGCTCAACGCGATCACCCACCCCGCGGTGCTCCGCGCCTCGACGGCGCGTTTCGATGAGGCCGCTGCGGCGGACCCCGACGCTGTCGTCGTCTACGACGTGCCGCTGCTGGTCGAGTCGGCCAACGAGTACCCGTTCGACCTGATCGTGGTCGCCCACGCCTCGGCGGAGACCAGAGTGGATCGTCTGGTCGCGCTGCGCAGCATGGAGCGCGCGGAGGCCGAGCGGCGCATCCGGTCGCAGGCGTCGGACGACGAGCGGCTGGCGGTCGCCGACGTCGTGATCGACACCGACGGGACGCTCGAGCAGACCCTCGAGCAGACCGATCTGCTCTGGGATCGCCTGACGGCCTGACGGCCAGGCGGGCTCCGGCGGCGGTTCCGCCCACAGCGCACACCCGGCTCGATGTCGGAGGTGCTCCGTAGACTTGACGCATGGAACCAACGCGCGCCGTCCGTCCGTTCGAGGTCGTGAGCGAGTACACGCCGAGCGGCGATCAGCCGCAGGCGATCGCAGAGCTCGCGGGCCGCATCAACGCGGGAGAGACGGATGTCGTCCTCCTCGGCGCCACCGGAACCGGCAAGTCGGCCACCACCGCCTGGCTCATCGAGCAGGTGCAGCGCCCCACCCTCGTACTGGCGCACAACAAGACCCTGGCCGCGCAGCTGGCCAACGAATTCCGCGAGCTGCTCCCGAACAACGCAGTCGAGTACTTCGTGTCGTACTACGACTACTACCAGCCCGAGGCCTACGTCCCGCAGACCGACACTTTCATCGAGAAAGACTCCTCGATCAACTCCGAGGTCGAGCGGCTCCGGCACTCGACCACCAACTCGCTGCTCAGCCGGCGCGACGTCGTCGTCGTGTCGACCGTCTCGTGCATCTACGGTCTCGGTGCGGCCGAGGAGTACCTGGAGGCCATGGTGGCGCTCCAGGTGGGCGAGAACGTGGGGCGCGACGCCCTCATCCGGCGCTTCGTCGGCATGCAGTACGAGCGCAACGACATCGACTTCTCCCGCGGCAAGTTCCGTGTGCGCGGCGACACGATCGAGATCATCCCGGTGTACGAAGAGCACGCGATCCGCATCGAGCTCTTCGGCGACGAGATCGAGGCGCTCTACTCGCTCCACCCGCTCACCGGCGAGATCATCAGCAAGATGGACGCCGTCTCCGTGTTCCCGGCCACCCACTACGCGGCGAGCCCCGCCACGATGCAGCGCGCCATCGGCACCATCCAGACCGAGCTGCACGACCGGCTCGTCGAGCTGGAGCGCGAAGGCAAGCTGCTCGAAGCGCAGCGACTCCGCATGCGCACCCAGTTCGACATCGAGATGATGGAGCAGATCGGCTTCTGCTCGGGCATCGAGAACTATTCGCGGCACATCGACGGCCGCGCGCGGGGTGAGGCGCCGAACTGCCTGCTCGACTACTTCCCCGACGACTTCCTCGTCGTCATCGACGAGTCGCACGTGACGGTCCCGCAGATCGGCGCGATGTACGAGGGCGACTCCTCGCGCAAGCGCACCCTCGTCGAGCACGGCTTCCGCCTGCCGAGCGCTCTCGACAACCGTCCGCTGCGATGGAACGAGTTCAAAGACCGCGTGGGGCAGACGGTGTACCTCTCGGCCACTCCCGGCCGGTACGAGATGGGCATCGCCGACGGCGTCGTCGAGCAGATCATCCGGCCCACCGGCCTCGTCGACCCCCAGATCGTCGTCAAGCCCACCAAGGGGCAGATCGACGACCTGCTCGAAGAGATCCGGCTGCGCGTCGAGAAGGACGAGCGCGTGCTCGTGACCACGCTCACGAAGAAGATGGCCGAAGAGCTCACCGACTTCCTCGCGGAGGCGGGAGTCCGTGTGCGTTACCTGCACTCCGACGTCGACACGCTGCGGCGCGTCGAGTTGCTCACCGAACTGCGGGCGGGCGTGTACGACGTGCTCGTCGGCATCAACCTGCTCCGTGAAGGACTCGACCTGCCCGAGGTGTCGCTCGTCGCGATCCTCGACGCCGACAAAGAGGGCTTCCTGCGCTCGTCGACGTCGCTCATCCAGACCATCGGCCGTGCGGCCCGAAATGTGTCCGGCGCTGTTCACATGTACGCCGACGTGCTCACCGACTCGATGAAGAAGGCCATCGAAGAGACCGACCGGCGCCGCGACAAGCAGCTCGAGTACAACAAGGTCAACGGCATCGATCCCACGCCGCTGCGCAAACGCATCGCCGACATCACCGATGTGCTCGCCCGTGAGGGCGCCGACACCGCCAAGATGCTCGCCGGACGCGACGCGAAGAAGAAGAGCCCGACGCCCAACCTGCGCAAGGGCGGGATCGGAATCGCCGCGCAAGGCGGCGCGGAGCTCGAGGCGTTGATCGCCGACCTCAACGAGCAGATGCTCGCGGCGGCCGGCGAGCTCAAGTTCGAGTTGGCGGCACGACTGCGCGACGAGCTCGGCGACCTCAAGCGCGACCTGCGGCAGATGGAGAAGGCCGGGCACCTGGGCTGACCGAATCCCGTCGGCGGCGCGCTACGGTGTCAGAATGGGCCGCGCAACGGGGAGAGGGCGATGAGACGTCATCGCACGCTGGTCGTGTGCTCCGGGCTCGCCCTACTCGTGCTCGTCGCTGTCGCGCTGCAAGGAGCGCCGGTGTTCGGCGGAATCGTCTGGATCCCCGACTGGGCGAGCCGGCAGCCGCCACCCGCTGAGCTCACCCAACCGGCCTCGACCGAGACGGCGGTGCCGCGGCCACCCGCCGAGGTCACCCGTGTCGACCTCTCGTGGATCGCCCTCCTCGTCATCGTGGTGGTGCTCGGGGTGATCGCCATCCTGATCTGGCGAGCCGTGCGCAAACGCCTCCGGCGGGTCGACGCGAGCGGCGAAGCGCTGGTGGTCGACGCTCTCGACGACATCGAGCCCGATGCCCCGCAACCGGATGCTCCGCAGCTGCGGCGAGGCCTCGACCGCGCCCTCGACATCCTCGGCGAAGACCGGGAACCGCGAGACGCCATCGAACAGGCCTGGCTCGGACTCCAGGAGGCGGCGGAGGAGTCCGGCGTGCGCAGGCTGCCGGCCGAGACGCCGAGCGAGTTCACGGCGCGAATCCTGTCGCGGGTCGGCGCCGACCGCTCCGCCGCCCGAGCGCTGCTGGAGCTGTACCTGCGGGTGCGATTCGGAGACGCGCCGGTGACAGCCGAGGACGTGGCGGCGGCGGTCTCGTCGCTCGACGCGCTCCGGGCATCCTGGACCCGCGGCACCGCCGGTGGCACCACGAGCACCGCAGCGAGTGGGGGGACGCGATGACGGACACCGGCCGGCGGCGTTCGCTGCTGCGGCCGCCCTACCGCGGACGGCTGCTCGGCTGTCTCGCCTTCGCACTCGCGGTCGGGGTCGCCGCCTGGTATTTCGGCGTCGACGTGGGTCACGCCGTCGGGCTCGGAGCGGTCGTGCTCGCCTTCGCCGCCTGCGTCGGTCTGGTCGGCGATCAGCCGCGGGTCGACTGGGCGCCCGAGCATCCGGCGCCGCGCGACGGCTCGCGACGCGAGATCGTCCAACTGGGCTGGGCCCTCCACGCGCGCGGCGGGGGAGTCGCGCCCGAAGCCGTCCGCCGGCTCCGCACTCTCACGGCCCAGGCCCTCGAGCTCCACGGGCTCGACCTCGACGATCCGGCCGACCGTCCCGAGATCGAACGCGCCGTCGGGGCGGACGTGCTCCGGATCATCCGGCGTGGCACGGCCGAGCTGCCGAAACTCTCCACCTACCAGTCCGTGCTCGGCGTGCTCGACGGACTGGCCGACGCGCGGCCGGGCCGGCTGGGCACGGCCGACCGCCGCCCCACCGAGGAGGACACCCATGCCCGATGACGCCCTGATGCGTCCCGCCGCCGTGACGGCTCCGCCGGCATCCGCGACCCCGCTCCCGGTCCCGGAGATCGCCCGGCTGAGCGCCGAGGTGCTCGATCGCGTCTCGACCGTGGTCGTCGGAATGCGCCCGGCGCTCGAACTCGCCCTCGCGACGATCCTCGCCGGCGGGCACGTCCTGTTCGAAGACGTGCCCGGTCTGGGCAAGACCCTCGCCGCGCGCTGCATCGCCTCGGCGATCGGCCTGGAGTTCCGTCGCTTGCAGTGCACGCCCGACCTGCTCCCGGCCGACATCACGGGCTCCTTCGTCTACGTCCCGTCGAGCGGCGCGTTCGAGTTCCGGCCGGGGCCGGTCTTCACCGGCCTCTTCCTCGCCGACGAGATCAACCGGACCTCGCCCAAGACGCAGTCCGCCCTCCTCGAGGCGATGGCCGAAGGCCAGGTCACCGTCGAGGGGAGCAGCTTCCCGCTGCCGATACCGTTCCACGTCGTCGCGACCTCCAACCCCATCGAGTACGAGGGCACGTACGCCCTCCCCGAGGCGCAGCTCGACCGTTTCATGGTGCGGCTGGCGGTCGGCTATCCGGATGCGCAGGGCGAGAGCCGCGTGCTCCTCGCCCGGGTGGACAGGCGGCAGGAGAAGGCCTCGGTCGAACCCGTGATCGACACGGCCACCCTGCTCGCGATGCAGGCGGGCATCGAACAGGTCGACGTCGACCCGGACATCGCCGCGTACTGCGTGGCACTCGCCGCCGCCACCCGCCGCCACCGCTCGGTCGAGGTCGGGGCCTCGCCACGCGGATCGCAGGGGCTCCTGCTGGTCGCCCGGGCGCGCGCGGTCATGGCCGGACGCGACTTCGTCATCCCCGACGACGTGAAGGCGGTCGCGACCTCGGTGCTGTCCCACCGGCTCTCGCTGACGGCCCAGGCCTGGACCAGCGGGATCGAGGCGTCCCAGGTGGTCGCCGAGGTCGTGAACTCCGTGCCGGGACCGCCGGTCGTCGGTTCCCGGGAGCGGGCGGCGAGCAGCGTGGCGGACGGGTCCGCGGTGTGACCGGCGCCCATGACGACGGCCGGCCGGCGCGCACCACCTGGTTCGCGCCGCGCTGGAACCTGAGCCCAGCGGTGGTGGCCGCCGTCGTCGCGTCGGTGGTCTGCCTCGTCGCCGGGTTCGTGGCAGCGCGGGTCGACCTCGCGCTCGTCGCGGCGCCGCTCATCGTCTCCGCGGCGCTCGCCTGGGATCGGCGGCCGTCCGAACGACTGCGGGTGGGCATCCGGGCCCAGGTCGAACCCGCGGGAGGCGCGACCCTCGCCGCCTCGGTGCACGCCCACGCGGATGCTCGCGCAGACGCGTTCGAGCTCCGGCTGTCCCTGCACGACCAGCCGCCGATCGAAGCGGTCGTCTCGACCCGGGCGGCAGCACGGCTCGGCGCCGCTCTCACCGTCGGGCACTCCGGCCCGCAGAGCTTCGTCGCCGTCGAGGTCCGGATGCTCGGAGCGGACGCCTCGATCGTCAGCGAGCCGACCCCGGTCGTCACGGCGGACCGCGTCGTGCCGCCGCGCGTGCTGCCCGTGCGCAGCCTCCCGTTGCCGTACCGGCTGGGCGGGCTGACCGGTCCGCACGACTCGGCGCGGCCGGGAGACGGCGGCGAGTTCCGCGATGTCGACCGCTTCACCGCCGGCGACCGGCTGCGTCGCATCGACTGGAAGGCGACGGCGCGGCGCGCCCAGCTGCCCGGGGAGCTCTACGTGCGCCGGACGATGGCGACATCGGATGCCGCGATCCAGTTCGTTCTCGACAGCCGCGACGACCTGACCGCGCGGGTCGCCGACTGGGCCGTGCCGCATCCGCTTCCCGGCGTCAGCTCGCAGGACCTCGCCCGGGAGGCGGCGGCCTCGCTCGCCGGCGCCTACGTGGCGGCGGGGGACAGGGTCGGGTTCGACGACCTCGCCGACGCGGCCCGCGGCATCCCCGCCCGCTCGGGCGCGCGCCATCTCCAGCGCGTGCTGCGAGCCGTCGCGCTCACGGGGCCGCGCGGTGTCGCCACCGAACGTGTGCGGGCTCCGATCCTGCCCCCGGGAGCGCTCGTCTACGTGCTGTCGACGTTCCTCGACGAGCAGGCGCTCCGGCTCGCCCTCGTCTGGCGCGCCGCCGGCCACCGGGTGATCGCGATCGACGTGCTGCCCGATCCGAGCACCGACGATCTCGCGGCGCGCGAGGCTGTGGCGCTGCGGGTCGTCCAGCTGGAGCGCACACTGCGCTTCCGCCGGCTCACGGCGGCCGGGATCGACCTGCTGCGGTGGCAGGATACGCCGGGCGCGGCCCCTGAGGCCCGTCTGCGCGAGCTGAGCCGGCCGAGGAGGCGGCGATGAGCGTCGCAGGGACGGCCGCTCCCGACCTCGGACGGGTGTTCCCCGGCTGGGCGCTGCGGGCCGCCTTCGCCGCGGTCGCAGTCGGGCTCTGCGTGGCCGAGGCGACGGCCGGATTCTGGCTCGGAGTCTCGCTCCTCCTCGCCGCAGCCGCCGTGGCGATGCCGCGCTGGCTGACGGCGTGGTTCCTGATCGGCGTCCTCGCGTTCACGGTGCTCCTGCGCGACCAGAGCGTCGCCGACTGGCACCCGTATGTGCTGATCGCCGGAGTCCATCTCCTGCACATCCTCGGGTCCTGGATGCTCGTGGTCGCGCCCTCCGCGCGCGTGCAGCCGGCCGCACTCTGGCCCAGCGCGCGGCGGTTCGTCCTCGTCCAGGCGCCGGTGCAGCTCGTGGCCGCGGGTGCCCTCGCGCTCGCCTCCGCGTTCTCGGGCGCGTCCGTCCTCGGGCTCGCCGTCGTCGCCGGTGCGGGGGTTCTCGCTCTCGCCGTCGCCCTCGCCGCGCCCCTCCTCGTGCGGCCACGCGGCTGAGGTTGCAATGTCGGTGGTCCGGCATAGACTCGGCGCGTGCCGGGGCACGGCAGCGGGGGATCGGTTACAATCGAACATATCTTCGATCCGCGGTGCGCGAACACGGCCCGGGCCCCCACTTGAGTAGCGGAGAATTGATCGAGTGACTATCAGCAAGGTAACCGGATCCCACCTCAGCGTCCGGGGCGCACGTGTGCACAATCTGCACAACGTCGACCTCGAGATCCCGCGCGATTCCCTGGTGGTGTTCACCGGTCTCTCGGGGTCGGGCAAGTCCTCGCTGGCATTCGACACCATCTTCGCCGAAGGGCAGCGCCGGTACGTCGAGTCGCTCTCGGCCTACGCCCGCCAGTTCCTCGGGCAGGTCGACCGGCCCGACGTCGACTTCATCGAGGGTCTGAGCCCGGCGGTCTCCATCGACCAGAAATCCACCAACCGCAACCCGCGGTCGACGGTGGGCACCATCACCGAGATCTACGACTACATGCGCCTGCTCTGGGCTCGCATCGGCGTGCCGCACTGTCCGGTCTGCGGTGAGCCCATCCAGCGCCAGACCGTCCAGCAGATCGCCGACCAGCTCATGGAGCTGGAGCCAGGCACCCGCTATCAGGTGCTCAGCCCGGTCGTCTCGCAGAAGAAGGGCGAGTTCGTCGACCTCTTCAAGGAGCTCGCGGCCGGCGGATACTCCCGTGCCATCGTCGACGGCGAGCAGATCCAGCTCAGCGATCCGCCGACTCTCAAGAAGCAGTACAAGCACGACATCGCAGTGGTGGTCGACCGTCTGGTGGCCGGTCCCGATATCCTGACCCGCCTCACCGACTCGCTCGAGACGGCACTCCGCCTCACCGACGGCATCGTGCAGGTCAACTACGTCGACGCCGAAGGCCCCGACGCGTGGCGCACCTTCAGCGAGAAGCTGTCGTGCCCGAACGGCCACCCCATCCAGCTCACCGAGATCGAGCCGCGCACCTTCTCGTTCAACGCACCGTTCGGCGCCTGCCCCGAATGCTCCGGTCTCGGAACACGGATGTCCGTCGACGAAGACCTGCTCCTCGGCGACGACGAGCTGAGCATCGCCGAAGGCGTCATCGTGCCGTGGACCACCCAGGGCAAGGGCCTGTTCAACTACTACGAGAAACTGCTCGACGGTCTGTCGCGCGATCTCGGCTTCTCTCTCACGACCCCGTGGCGCGAGCTGAGCTCCGAGGTGCGCAACGCCGTGATGCGCGGCGACAACTTCGAGGTCAAGGTCAAGTGGAAGAACCGCTACGGCCGTGAGATGAGCTACACCTCGGGCTTCGAGGGCGTCGTGCCGTACATCGAGCGTCAGTACCTGCAGGCCGAGACCGACTCGCAGCGTGCCCGCTGGGCGGAGTACCTCCGCGAGGTCCCGTGCCCGGTGTGCGGTGGCAAGCGACTCAAGCCGGAGGTCCTGGCGGTCCTGGTGCACGGCGCGAGCATCGCCGACGCATCCGAGCTGAGCCTGATCGACGCGCGCGCGTTCATGGACAAGCTCCACCTCACCGAGCGTGAGGAGAAGATCGCGGCCCAGGTGCTGCGCGAGATCAAGGTCCGCCTCGACTTCCTCATCCAGGTCGGGCTCAACTACCTCAACCTGTCGCGGGCCGCCGCCACCCTCTCCGGCGGAGAAGCGCAGCGCATCCGGCTCGCCACGCAGATCGGCTCCGGGCTGACCGGTGTGCTCTATGTGCTCGACGAGCCCAGCATCGGTCTGCACCAGCGCGACAACCGCCGGCTGATCGACACCCTGATCGCCCTGCGCGACCTCGGCAACACGCTCATCGTCGTCGAGCACGACGAAGACACAATCCGCACCGCCGACTGGATCGTCGACATCGGTCCGGGCGCAGGAGTGAACGGCGGCCACGTCGTGCACTCGGGCTCCTACCACGACCTGCTCGCCAACACGAAGTCGCTGACCGGCGACTACCTGGCCGGCCGCAAAGAGATCGAGACCCCGTCGAAGCGGCGGCCGATCGACAAGAACCGCATGATCTCGGTGGTCGGAGCAGAGGCCAACAACCTCAAGAAGGTCACGGTCGACTTCCCGCTCGGCACCTTCGTCGCCGTCACGGGCGTGAGCGGTTCGGGCAAGTCCTCTCTGGTCAACGACATCCTCTACCGGGTGCTCGCCAACCGGCTGAACGGTGCGCGCAAGCTGCCCGGCAAGCACAAGGCGGTCACCGGCCTCGACAACCTCGACAAGGTCGTGCACGTCGATCAGGCCCCGATCGGCCGCACCCCGCGCTCGAACCCCGCCACCTACACGGGCGTGTTCGACCGCATCCGCACCCTGTTCTCCGAGACGATCGAGGCGAAGACCCGCGGGTACCTTCCCGGCCGGTTCAGCTTCAACGTCAAGGGCGGCCGCTGCGAGGCCTGCTCGGGAGACGGCACGATCAAGATCGAGATGAACTTCCTGCCCGACGTGTACGTCGCCTGCGAGGTGTGCGGGGGAGCCCGCTACAACCGCGACACGCTCTCGGTCCACTACAAGGGCAAGAACATCGCCGAAGTGCTCGACATGCCGATCAGCGAGGCGGCCGAGTTCTTCGAGCCGATCTCGGCCATCCACCGTTACCTGCAGACGCTGGTCGACGTGGGACTCGGCTACGTGCGTCTCGGGCAGAGCGCCACGACGCTCTCCGGCGGAGAGGCGCAGCGCGTCAAGCTCGCCACCGAACTGCAGCGCAGGTCCAACGGCCGGAGCGTGTACGTCCTCGACGAGCCGACCACCGGTCTGCACTTCGAAGACGTACGCAAGCTCCTTCTGGTCCTCAACGGCCTGCTCGACAAGGGCAACACGGTCGTCGTGATCGAGCACAACCTCGATGTGATCAAGTCGGCCGACTGGATCATCGACATGGGGCCGGAGGGCGGGGCCGGCGGTGGTCGCGTGATCGCGACGGGCACGCCCGAGCAGGTCGCCGAGGCACCGGGCAGTCACACCGGGTACTTCCTCAAGGAGCTCCTGCAGGGGGCGGAGAGCGCCCGGGGCGCCGCGTAGGATACCCGCGTGGCAGACACCGTCAGTTACCGGCCGAAAGCCGGGGAGATCCCCACCCAGCCGGGCGTCTACCGCTTTCGGGATGCTCATCGCCGGGTGCTCTACGTGGGCAAGGCGAAGAACCTCCGCGCACGGCTGAGCAACTACTTCCAGCCCCTGCGCAGCCTGCACGATCGCACCCGGCGCATGGTCACCACGGCGGCGTCGGTCGAGTGGACGGTGGTCGCGACCGAGTTCGAAGCGCTTCAGCTCGAGTACACCTGGATCAAAGAGTTCAACCCGCCCTTCAACGTGCAGTTCCGCGACGACAAGTCGTACCCGTACCTCGCGGTCACGCTCGGCGAGCGCATCCCGCGAGTGATGGTCACGCGCAACCGCGGCGTCAAAGACGCCCGATACTTCGGCCCGTACACGAAGGTCTGGGCCATCCGCGACACGGTCGACCTGATGCTCAAGGCGTTCCCGGTGCGCAGCTGCTCCGACGGCGTCTACCGTCGCGCCGAACTCACCGGGCGCCCCTGTCTGCTCGGCGACATCGGCAAGTGCGCAGCGCCCTGCGTCGGGCGCGTCACCCCGGAGGAGCATCGCGAGCTCGCAGAAGACTTCGTCTCCTTCATGGCGGGCAACGACTCGAAGTACATCCGGGCCCTCACCGAACGCATGAAGGCGGCGGCGAGCACGCAGGACTACGAGGCCGCCGCGCGCCACCGCGACGCGATCCAGGCGCTCGAGGCCGCGATGGGCAAGAGCGCGGTGGTGCTCCCCGACAACGTGGACGCCGACGTCTTCGGGATCGCTCATGACGAGCTGGCCGCGGCCGTGCAGCAGTTCATCGTCCGCGGCGGTCGCATCCGCGGCGTGCGCAGCTGGGTGGTCGACAAAGAGATCGACGTCGAACTCGGCGAGCTCGTCGAGACCGTCGTGCAGAACGCCTACGAGGGCACGGATGCTCCGCCGCGCGAGATCCTCGTCCCCGAGCTCCCCGAAGACGCGGCCGAGCTGGAGCTCTGGCTCACGGCCCGCCGTCACGAGATCGGCGACCCGTCGGCGCCGCGCGGCACGCTGGCGGGCCGGGTCGCACTGCGGGTCGCGCAGCGCGGCGACAAGGCCGCACTGGCGCAGACCGTCGAGATGAACGCCAAGAACGCGCTGGTGCTCTACAAGACGCGCCGCAGCTCCGACTTCGTGGCGCGCTCGAAAGCCCTCAACGACATCCAGGACGCCCTCGGCATGGCCGACGCGCCCCTGCGGATGGAGTGCTACGACGTGTCGCACCTCAGCGGCACCAACATCGTGGCCTCGATGGTCGTCTTCGAAGACGGGCTGCCCCGAAAAGACCAGTACCGGCGATTCAGCATCCCGGAGTCGACCGACGACACAGAGTCGATCTACCAGGTGATCACCCGACGGCTCGCCTACCTCAAGAACCCCGAGCTCGACGCGGTCGAGAACGGCGCGGCCCTGACGGCGGCGGAGGCCGCAGGCGCCGGGGAGCCCGGGAACGCCGGGGAGCCGACGAGCGAAGACGACCTCGCCGGCGACGACCCGGTCATCGACATCGACGCCGAACTGCAGGAGGCCGCCGAGAAGCGCCGCAAGAAGTTCTCGTACCCGCCCAACCTCCTCATCGTCGACGGCGGACAACCGCAGGTGGCCGCCGCCCGTCGTGCACTCGAGGAGTCCGGCGTCCAGGGCATCCAGCTCGTCGGAATCGCCAAGCGCCTCGAAGAGCTCTGGCTGCCCGACTCCGACTTCCCGGTCATCCTGCCCCGCAACAGCGACGCGCTGTTCCTGATCCAGCGCATCCGCGACGAGGCCCACCGGTTCGCGATCACGTACCAGCGCGCCCGCCGCAAACGCGATATCGGTTCGGTGCTCGGCGAGATCCCGGGCCTTGGCCCGTCCCGCGTCAAAGAACTGCTGAAGCATTTCGGCTCGGTCGCGCAGCTCAGAAAGGCGACCCCAGAGGAGATCGCGGAGGTTCGCGGGGTCGGCCCCACCCTAGCTGGGGCCATCCATGAACGACTCGCCAGTAGATAGGCTGAGCACACCACCCCGATCGCGAGGAGCGCGCCTGATGAGCACCGAACACGAGCAGCAGGAAGTGCTGATCGTCACCGGAATGTCGGGGGCCGGCCGCTCGACGGTCGCGAACGCGCTGGAAGACCTCGACTGGTATGTGGTCGACAACCTGCCGCCGCAGATGCTCCGCCCGCTGATCGAGCTGGCCAACCGGGCCGGCTCGACCCTCCCGCGCATCGCCGCCGTCGTCGATGTGCGCGGGCGCAACTTCTTCACCGACCTGCGCGACATGATCCAGAGCCTGCGCGAAGGCACCAAGGTGCGCGTGCTCTTCCTCGAGGCCACGGATGCCGCGCTCGTCCGCCGCTTCGAGCAGGTGCGCCGTCCGCACCCGCTCCAGGGCGACGGGACGATCCTCGACGGCATCGTCGCCGAGCGCTCACGGCTGCGCGAGATCCGGGAGGCGAGCGACATCATCGTCGACACCTCCGACCTCAACATCCATCAGCTCGCCACGAACATCACGGAGACGTTCGCGGCGGAGAACACCGCGGGCGTGCAGGTCACGCTGCTGAGCTTCGGCTTCAAATACGGCCTGCCGCCCGACGCCGACCTGGTGAGCGACGCGCGCTTCCTGCCCAACCCGTTCTGGAATCCGGAGCTGAGGCCGTTCACCGGCCTCGACGACGTGGTGCGCGACTACGTGCTCGAGCAGCCCGGAGCAATGGAGTTCATCGACGCCTACGTCGACGCTCTCCGCCCTGTCCTCGCCGGGTACCAGCGCGAGAACAAAAGGCACGCCACGATCGCGGTAGGCTGCACGGGGGGAAAACACCGCTCGGTGGCGATTGCGGAAGAGCTCGCCACCCGTCTGCGTGAACTCCCAGGGCTCGCGGTGAACACAAAACACCGCGATCTCGGCCGTGAATGACGCCGGCCACCGATTTACGGCCCCATCCCGGCCGACGACACAGATAGGAACCCGATTGGCTCTCACCTCCGACGTCAAAGACGAACTCACGAAGGTCGAGATCAGCAAGACCACCGTCCGGGCGGCCGAGCTCGCGACGATCCTCCGGTTCTCCGGCGGTCTTCACCTGATCAGCGGCCGGATCGCGGTGGAGAGCGAACTCGACACCCCTGAGCTCGCCCGGCGGGTGCGCAAAGACCTCGCCGAGCTCTACGGCGTGCGCAGCGACGTGTCCGTGATCTCCGCATCCGGGCTGCGCCGCACCAGCCAGTACCTCGTGCGGGTGCTCGATGGCGGCGAGACCCTCGCTCGTCAGACCGGGCTCCTGGATGCTCGCCGCCGCCCCATCCGCGGCCTGCCCAACCGGCTCACCACGGGCTCGCGCGACGAGCTCGCCGCCGTGTGGCGCGGCGCCTTCCTCGCGCACGGATCGCTGACCGACCCCGGACGCTCTGCGGCGCTCGAGGTCACCTGCCCGGGTAACGAGTCGGCCATGGCCCTGGTCGGCGCCGCCGGCCGGCTCGGCATCGCCGCCAAGGCCAGGGAAGTGCGCGGGGTGCACCGCGTCGTCATCCGCGACGGTGACGCCATCAGCTCGATGCTGGTCCACATGGGCGCCACGAAGACGGTCGAGAACTGGGAGGCGCTGCGCCAGCGCCGGGAGGTGCGCGCCACCGCCAACCGGCTCGTCAACTTCGACGACGCCAACCTGCGCCGCTCCGCGCAGGCCGCCGTGGCCGCCTGCGCCCGGGTCGAGCGGGCGATGGAGATCCTTGCCGACGACGTGCCGGAGCACCTCCGCTACGCGGGAGAGCTGCGGCTCAACTTCCGCGACTCCAGCCTCGACGAGCTCGGGCACCACGCCGACCCGCCCATGACGAAGGACGCCGTCGCCGGCCGCATCCGCCGCCTCCTCGCGATGGCTGACAAGCGCGCCGCCGACCTCGGCATCCCCGGCACGGAGGCGAACCTCCCCGCCGACCTCGACGAGGTGTAACGTCCGGGAAGCAACCCGTGGCACGACCGGTTGCCCTTACTAGACTGAAGAAGTCGCTCGAAGCCCGTACCGAACCGCTCGGGCCGGGAACCACAAGAGGAGATGAGTAATGGCTGACTACACGCTCGCCGAACTTCCGTATGACTACTCGGCGCTCGAGCCGAACATCAGCGGACGGATCATGGAGCTCCACCACGACAAGCACCACAAGGCCTATGTCGACGGTGCGAACACCGCCCTCGCCAAGCTCGCCGAAGCTCGCGACGCCGATGACCTCACCTACGTGAACAAGCTGCAGAAAGACCTGGCGTTCAACCTCGCCGGCCACGTCAACCACACGGTCTTCTGGAACAACCTCTCGCCCGACGGCGGAGACAAGCCCACGGGTGAGCTCGCGGCCGCGATCGACGAGTTCTTCGGATCGTACGACAAGTTCCGCGCGCACTTCACGGCATCGGCACTGGGCATCCAGGGCTCCGGCTGGTCGATCCTCGCCTGGGACTCCCTCGGCCAGAAGCTGATCATCGAGCAGCTCTACGACCACCAGGGAAACCTTGCGGCGGCCACGATTCCGCTCCTGCTCCTCGACATGTGGGAGCACGCCTTCTACCTCGACTACGTCAATGTGAAGGCGGACTACGTCAAGGCGTTCTGGAACATCACCAACTGGGCCGACGTCGACCGTCGCTTCGTCAGCGCGCGCGAAAAGACCGCGGGCCTGCTGCTACTGTCGTAGCGGGGAGAGGTGTCCCGGAAGGGCTGCCTCCCGGGACACCGCCGTCCGTTTTCATCCCATACAAGTGCGCCGTCGGCGCCTCTCAGTAACAGGAGACATCTGTGTCCGTAAAGATCGGAATCAACGGGTTCGGTCGCATTGGTCGTAACTTCTTCCGCGCCGCGCTGGCCAAGGGGAGCGATCTCGAGATCGTCGCCGTCAACGACCTCACCGACAACAAGGCCCTCGCGCACCTTCTGAAGTACGACTCCATCACGGGTCGTCTGGATGCGACGGTCGAGCTCGAAGGCGACAAGATCGTCGTCAACGGCAAGCCGATCATCGTTCTCGAGGAGCGCGACCCGGCGAACCTCCCGTGGGCCGAGCTCGGCGTCGACATCGTCATCGAGTCCACCGGACGCTTCACCAAGTCGGACGACGCCCGCAAGCACATCGCGGGTGGCGCCAAGAAGGTCATCGTCTCGGCTCCCGCCAGCGGCGACGACGTCGCCACGATCGTCCTCGGCGTCAACGAGCAGACCTACGACAGCGCGGTGAGCGACATCATCTCCAACGCTTCGTGCACGACCAACTGCCTCGCGCCGCTCGCCAAGGTGATGCTCGACAACTTCGGCATCGAGCGCGGTCTGATGACCACGGTCCACGCCTACACCGCCGACCAGAACCTGCAGGACGGCCCGCACAGCGACCTCCGCCGCGCCCGCGCCGCCGCCGCGAACATCATCCCGACCTCCACCGGTGCGGCCAAGGCGCTCGGCCTGGTCATCCCGGAGCTCGTCGGCAAGCTTGACGGCTACGCCCTCCGCGTGCCCGTCATCACCGGCTCGATCACCGACCTCACGGTCGAGGTTTCGAAGCCCGTCACCGTGGCCGAGATCAACGCGGCGTACAAGGCGGCCTCCGAGGGTCCCCTCAAGGGAATCCTCAAGTACACCGAAGACCCGATCGTCTCGACCGACATCGTGAGCGACCCGCACTCGTCGATCTTCGACGCCGGCCTGACCAAGGTCATCGGCACGCAGGTCAAGGTCGCGTCGTGGTACGACAACGAGTGGGGCTACTCCAACCGTCTCGTCGACCTGACCGAGTACGTGGCCGAGCGCCTCTAACCACCAGGGAACCGACGTGACGCTACGCACACTTGATTCACTCGGTTCGCTCGCCGGCAAGCAGGTCATCGTCCGCTGTGATCTGAACGTTCCTCTGCAGGACGGTCAGATCACGGACGATGGCCGCGTGCGAGCGTCGATTCCCACCCTGAACGCCCTGATCAACCAGGGCGCGAAGGTGGTCGTGATCTCCCACCTGGGCCGCCCCGAGGGCGCGCCCGATGCGAAATACAGTCTGGCGCCGGTCGCCCAGCGACTCTCCGAGCTGCTGGGCAAGCCGGTGACGTTCGCGCGCGACACCGTGGGCGGAGGCGCCGAAGAAGCTGTCGCCGCACTGCAGGACGGCGACGTCGCGTTGCTGGAGAACCTCCGGTTCAACCCGGGGGAGACCAGCAAAGACCAGTCAGAGCGCGCGGCCTTCGCGGGCAAGCTCGCGGCCTTCGGAGACGCGTTCGTCTCCGACGGCTTCGGCGTCGTCCACCGCAAGCAGGCGAGCGTCTACGAGCTCGCCCAGGCTCTCCCCAGCGCGGCCGGCCTGCTGATCGCGACGGAGCTCGACGTGCTCGAGCGCCTCACCGAGAAGCCCGAGCGCCCCTACGTGGTCGTTCTCGGCGGCTCGAAGGTGTCCGACAAGCTCGGCGTGATCGGGCACCTGCTGCCTCGTGTCGACTCGCTGCTCATCGGCGGAGGCATGCTCTTCACGTTCCTCGCGGCCCTCGGCCACACAGTGGGGTCGAGCCTGCTCGAGGCCGACCAGATCGACACCGTCAAGGGCTACCTGGCCACGGCCAAGGAGCTCGGCGTCGAGATCGTGCTGCCGCGGGATGTGGTGGTCGCGTCGAAGTTCAGTGCGGACGCCGAGCACGTGGTGCGTCCGATCGACGGCATCGAGGACACCGACTGGGGTGCGAACGGCCTCGGCCTCGACATCGGCCCCGAGACCGCGCAGCTGTTCTCCGAATACGTGCGCGCCGGTCGCACGGTGTTCTGGAACGGCCCGATGGGCGTGTTCGAGCTGGCGCCGTTCGCAGCGGGCACCAAGGCGGTCGCCCAAGCACTCACGGAGGTCGACGGTCTCGGTGTCGTCGGCGGAGGCGACTCCGCCGCTGCCGTTCGGGCGCTCGGCTTCTCCGACGACCAGTTCGGTCACATTTCTACGGGTGGCGGTGCGAGTCTCGAGTTCCTCGAGGGCAAGCACCCGCCGGGACTGGAGGTCCTCGGATGGCAGCAGTGAGCTCGTCGGTGCGGCGTACGCCGCTCATCGCCGGCAACTGGAAGATGAACCTCGATCACCTGCAGGCGATCGCGGTCGTCCAGAAGCTGGCGTGGAGTCTCAAAGACGCCGGTCACGACTTCTCAGCGGTCGAGGTCTCGGTCTTCCCGCCGTTCACCGATTTGCGCAGCGTGCAGACCCTGGTGTCCGCGGACAAGCTCCCGATCGCGTTCGGCGGTCAGGACGTCTCCGAGCACGAGTCCGGCGCGTACACGGGCGAGATCGCGGCTTCCTTCCTTGCCGCCCTCGAATGCCGCTATGTGATCATCGGACACTCCGAGCGCCGCACCCTGCACGGTGAGACCGACGAGCAGGTCGCCGGCAAGGTCGCGGCGGCCCTCGAGCACAACCTCGCCCCGATCATCTGCGTCGGCGAGACGGCGGAAGACCTGGAGTTGCACGGCGCCAGCGCCGTTCCCGTCGCTCAGCTGCGCACGGCCTTGTCCAAGGTCACCTCGGCCGCCGACATCGTCGTGGCCTACGAGCCTGTGTGGGCGATCGGGTCCGGTCAGGCCGCGACGCCCGAGCAGGCCGAACAGGTCGCCGCCGCGCTGCGCGCCGTCCTCGTCGAGGTGCTGGGCGAAGACGTGGCGGCCAAGACGCGCATCCTGTACGGCGGCTCGGTGAAGTCGAGCAACATCGCGAGCTTCATGCGTGAGCCCAATGTCGACGGCGCGCTCGTGGGTGGCGCCAGTCTCGACGTGACCGAGTTCACCAGCATCATCCGCTACCAGAAGCACGTCGGACTCTAGACTCCGCGAAACCGCGGGCGGCTCGGGGAGTCGCCTGCGGTTATACTGGTCGTTGGTCTTCCCGGGCGTCTGACCCGGTCGCATTGCGAAAGGTTTCTCGTGCAAATTCTCCAGGTCGTCCTGCAGGTTCTGCTGGGCATCACCAGCCTCCTGCTGACGCTGCTCATCCTCCTGCACAAGGGGCGTGGCGGCGGACTCTCCGACATGTTCGGCGGCGGCGTGACCTCCAACCTCGGTGCATCCGGCGTCGCGGAGCGCAACCTCAACCGCATCACGGTGATCCTGGGCCTGATCTGGATCACCTGCATCGTCGTCCTCGGCCTCATCACGAAGTTCGATTCCGGCGCGTAAGCGCGCCAGTAAACACAGCGAGGAGCAGCATGGCATCCGGAGGAAGTGCAATTCGGGGTTCGCGCGTCGGCGCAGGCCCGATGGGGGAGCAGGACCGCGGTTTCCACGCGGAACGGATCTCGGTCTCGTACTGGGACGCCCTCGGTAACGAGACGGTCCGCCACTTCGCGGCCAATCTCCCCGACGAGGAGATCCCCGAGGTCATCGATTCGCCGTCGTCGGGCCTTCCCGCCGGCCGCGACAAGGAGAACCCTCCGTCGGTGGCCAAGCTCGAGCCGTACAAGACCCACCTGGCATACGTCAAAGAGCGTCGCACCGAAGAAGAGGCGGAACAGCTCCTCGAAGACGCGCTCAACCAGCTCCGCGCCCGACGCGGCAAGCTGAGCGCCGCCAACTAGAGCGTTTGCGAAAAGCCTAGAGCGTTCGCGAAAAGCCCCGCCAGTCCCTGACCGACGGGGCTTTTCGCGTGCCGCCGACGAGAAGGGGTCCCGAACCACCACTTCACGTCTTCGAGGCGGCACACTGGGACCACTCGTTCGGCAGGGACTCCCAGCGGTGACGAACCCGGGGACGAAGACCGGCAACGACGAAGCCCCGCGGTCCATGGGATCGCGGGGCTTCGTGCGTCGCTCAGTAGCTGGGGGCGATGAGGTTCTCGGGAACGTCGACTGCCGCTTCGTTGTCGACGAAGAACACGGTGCGCTTGCGGCCCTTCGCGCCGGCCACGGGGACCTCGGTGTAGCTGGCGCCGGCCAGCGCGAGGCCCAGAGCCGACGCCTTGTCGGCGCCGGCCAGCACGAGCCAGATGCGATCCGAGGCATTGATCACCGGACGCGTGAGGCTGAGACGCTCGGGCGGCGGCTTCGGAGCGTCACGAACGGACACGACGGTCGCCTCGGTCTCGCGGATGCCCGAGCGATCGGGGAACAGCGAGGCGATGTGGCCGTCCGGCCCGACGCCGAGGAAGGTGATGTCGAACCGGGGGTGACGGGCGCCATCCGGAGCGAACGCCTCGAGTTCTGCAGCGTAGACCGCCGCCGCCTCGTCGATGTCGGCGATTTCGTCGGAGGCCGGGAACGGGTGGATGTTCTCCGGCGGAACGGCGATGTGGTCGAGCAGTGCCTCACGGGCCTGCTTCTCGTTTCGGTCGTCGCTGTTCTTGGGGACGAAACGCTCGTCGCCCCACCAGAAATGCACCTTGGTCCAGTCGACGCTGTCGCGTGCAGGCGAGCTGTTGACCGCTTCGAGAACAGCGATGCCGACGGTTCCGCCGGTCAGAGCGACGTTCGCTTCGCCGAGGTCGTCGAGGATGTCGACGGTCTTGGTCAGGAAGCGGGCGGCGACAGAGCCGGTGAGCGCTTGTTTATCGGGGTGGACAAGCACCCGCCGTTCGTTCGTCATGCCGTGGTGCCCACTCCCAGGTCGTTGGCCTCGAGCTGATCGAGGCCTTTGGTGATCACCTCACCGTACAGATCATCGGGGTCCAGCCTACGCAATTCCTCGGCGAGGCAGTCACGGAGGCTCCGGCGCGGCAACGACAGGTCGTGTGTCGGCTGGTTGGGCTGTGACAGCCGGGCGATGTTCGGGATCTCCCGTTCGAGCTCGATGATGCCGGCGCGCCTGGCCATCCGCACGCCGTGGATGCCGCTCGAGCCGGTGGCGCGCGACGTGAGGTCGTGCTGGACCGGCACCTGGAGCTGCAGCGACAGCCACGCGGCGAGCAGCACCGTCGAGGGCGAGTCGGCGGCTCCGGCGACCTCCACGCTCTCGACCGGCTCGTACGGCGGCTGGTCGAGCACAGCGGCGAGCTGAGCGCGCCACAGGGTGAGGCGGGTCCAGGCGAAGTCCGTGTCGCCCGGGGCATAGGTCTTCGCCAGGTGCCGCAGGGCCTCCTGCGGGTCGGGCTGCGCCGACGCGTCGGTGATGCGCCGGGTGGCGATGCGCCCGAGCGGCGACTTCGAGACGACGGCCGGGGCCAATCCCGGCCACCAGACGACCACGGGGGCGTCGGGGAGGAGCAGGCCGGTGACCAGTCCCTCTTCGTCGCTCGCGGTGGCCCCGTAGGCGCGGAGCACGATGACCTCGCTCGCGCCGGCGTCGCCGCCGACCCGGATCTGAGCATCCACTCGGCCGTCGCCGTCGGAGGAGCGCTCCTCCTCGGTCGAGACCACGATCACGCGCATCGGATGCTCGCGCGACGCGTCGTTGGCGGCCTCGATAGCCTCCTCCTCCTCGCCGAGGTGCGTTGCGATCACCAGCGTCAGCACGCGGCCGAGAGCGACAGCGCCGCCCTCTTCGCGGATCTTGACGAGGGCTTTCGAGACTTTGCTCGTTGTCGTGTCGGGCAGGTCGACGATCATGGGCGCCTCCAGGTTCGGCCGTCGCGGGCGAGCAGTTCGTCGGCCGAGCTCGGTCCCCACGTTCCGGGACGGTACTGCTCGGGCTGACCCAGGGTCGCCCAGTACTCTTCGATCGGGTCGAGGATCATCCAGGAGAGCTCGACTTCTTCATGACGCGGGAACAGCGGCGGTTCGCCGAGCAGCACATCGAGGATGAGACGCTCGTACGCTTCGGGGCTCGCCTCGGTGAATGCGTGCCCGTAGCCGAAGTCCATGCTCACGTCACGCACCTGCATGCCGGCGCCGGGGACCTTCGAGCCGAAGCGGATGGTCACCCCTTCGTCGGGCTGCACACGGATGACGAGCGCGTTCTGGCCGAGCGCGGAGGTCTGGCTCTCCGCGAACAGCTGCTGCGGCGCACGCTTGAACACGACGGCGATCTCCGTGACGCGGCGGCCGAGGCGCTTGCCCGCTCGCAGATAGAACGGCACTCCGGCCCAGCGGCGCGTGCCGATCTCCAGCTTGATGGCTGCGTAGGTCTCGGTCGTCGACTCGGGGTTCATCCCGTCTTCTTCGAGGAAGCCCACGACCTTCTCGCCGCCCTGCCAGCCGCTTGAGTACTGTCCCCGGGCGGTGGAGGTGCTGAGGTCGGCGGGCAGGCGAACCGCCGCCAGGACCTTCTCCTTCTCGGCGCGCAGGTGGTCTGCGTTGAACGAGATGGGCTCCTCCATGGCCGTGAGGGCGAGGAGCTGCAGGAGGTGGTTCTGGATGACGTCGCGGGCGGCGCCGATTCCGTCGTAGTAGCCGGCGCGGCCTCCCACGCCGATGTCTTCGGCCATCGTGATCTGCACGTGGTCGACGTAGTTGGCGTTCCAGAGCGGCTCGTACAGCTCGTTGGCGAATCGCAGCGCCAGGATGTTCTGCACGGTCTCTTTGCCGAGGTAGTGGTCGATGCGGAACACCGCGTCGGGCGGGAACACCGACTCCACGACCGCGTTGAGCTCGCGGGCCGTCTTGAGGTCGCTTCCGAACGGCTTCTCGATGACGACGCGGCGCCAGCCGCCGCCCTCCTTCTGGTCGGCCAGCCCGGAGCGGCGCAGCTGCTCGGTGACGAGCGGGAACGCCTTGGGCGGGATCGACAGGTAGAAGGCGTGGTTGCCCATCGTTCCGCGCTCGGTGTCGAGGGTCTCGACGACCTCCTTGAGACGCTCGAAGGCCTTCTCGTCGTCGAACTCGCCCGGCACGAACCGGATGCCCTGAGCGAGCTGCTGCCACACGTCTTCTTGGAACGGGGTTCGCGCGTACTGCTTGACCGCCTCGTACACGACCTTCTCGAAGTCCTGGTCCTCCCAGTCGCGGCGTGCGAACCCGACCAGCGAGAAGCCGGGCGGGAGCAGGCCGCGATTGGCGAGGTCGTAGACGGCAGGCATCAGCTTCTTGCGGGACAGGTCGCCTGTCACGCCGAAGATGATGAGGCTGCTCGGACCAGCGATGCGGTTGAGGCGGCGATCGGAGGGCAACCGCAACGGGTTGAACTCCGGGGTGATTTCCACCGGGGACATGAAGCTCCTTGGATGCGGGGAGAGCGCTGCTAGTTGACGGCCTCGAACAGCGGGACCAGGTTGGCCTCGGGGTCCGTCAGGTTCAGGGTGAGGACGGGGCGTCCGTGCTCGCCGAGCACGCTCGCGTCGCCCGCGGCCTGCGCCTGGATGAGCTGACCGAAGGTGAACGGGCGGTCGGGGATCGCCAGGTCTTCCGCCGGGTTCTCGGTGATCTGCAGGAACACGCCGACAGCGGGTCCGCCCTTGTGGAACTGGCCGGTCGAGTGCAGGAACCGCGGTCCCCATCCGAAGGTCACCGGACGCTTCGCCGAGGGGGCGAGGAGGTCGCGGAGACCGGCGAGCTGGGGGAGCGCGATGCGGTCGACGTAGGCCTGGATCGACACGTAGCCATCCGGTCCGAGCTGCGCCAGCAGGGCGTTGATCGCCGCGTCGAGCGTCGCGGCACCACCGAGGAAGTCACCCGTGGTGCGCACTTCGATGCCATCGGCGACGAACGCCGGCGTGACGGGCTCGGGGCGGTTGTCGAGCAGCGAGCGTGCGGCGACCTTGGCGGCCTCCACGTCGGGCTGGTCGAACGGGTTGATGCCGAGCAGGCGTCCGGCGACCGCGGTCGCGAACTCCCACACCAGGATCTGGCCGCCGAGGCTGCCGGAGACGAGGATCTCGCCCTCGTGGCGGTTGCTCGGGAACAGGTGGTGGGCTTCCGCGTTGTCGACGAGGCGCACGATCTGCAGGTCGGGCAGGTTCATCCCGAGCTCCGGCGAGAGGGGGTCGAGGACGACCGGGAGGATGCCTGTGCCATCCTTGCCGGTGGACTCAGCGATCAGCTGCTCCGCCCAGTCGGCGAAGCCGACGATGTGCGTGCCGTCGGAGATGATGCCCAGTTTGTCGCGGAGCGGGTTGGTGCCGGCGATGGCCGCAGCGAGGATGAGCCCCGGGTTGGTCGGGTCGTCGATCGCGAGCTCGAGGGACATCGTCTCGGCCTCTTCGAGCAGCTCTTCGAGGTCGACACCGGCGAGTCCGGACGGGACGAGACCGAACGCCGTGAGCGCCGAGTAGCGGCCGCCCACGTCAGGGTCGGCGTTGAACACGCGGTAGCCGGCTTCGCGGGCCGACGCGTCGAGCGGCGATCCGGGGTCGGTCACGACGACGATGCGCTCGCGCGGGTCGATGCCGGCGTCGGAGAACCACTTCTCGTAGATGCGACGTTGGCTGTCGGTCTCGAGGGTCGAGCCCGACTTGCTCGAGATGACGACGGCGGTGCTCGCCAGGCGGTCGCGGAGGGCCGACAGCACCTGACCCGGCTCGGTGGAGTCGAGCACGGTGAGCTCGACTCCGGAGGTGCGGGTGATGACCTCGGGGGCGAGCGACGAGCCGCCCATCCCGCCGAGAACGATGTGGTCGATTCCCTTCGAGCGCAGTTCGTCGCGGAGAGCGTTGATCTCCGGCACGAGCGGACGCGAGTTCGCGACTGCTTCGGTCCAGCCGAGGCGTTTCGCGGCCTCGGGCTCGGCGGCGGGACCCCACAGCGCGGGGTCCTGAGCAGTGATGCCGGAGGCGACCAGATCGGTCACCAGCTGCGGGACGACCCGCTTGACCGCTTCTTCAGCGGCGCCGGTCACGTGGATCCTGAAGCTCATTTCGCCGCCTCCAGCGCTTTCGTGACGGTTTCGAGGAGTTCGTTCCAGGAGACGTTGAACTTCTCGACGCCCTCCTTCTCGAGGAGCTCGGTGACCTCGTCGTACGAGATGCCGAGCGCGTCGAGCGCATTGAGGACCTGGTTGGCGTCGTCGTAGTTGCCGGTGACCGTGTCGCCGGTGATGACGCCGTGGTCGAAGGTCGCGTCGAGCGTCTTCTCCGGCATCGTGTTGACGGTGTTCGGGGCGACGAGCTCGGCCACGTAGAGCGTGTCCGGCAGGCTCGGGTCCTTGACGCCGGTGGATGCCCACAGCGGGCGCTGCTCGTTGGCGCCTGCGGCGACGAGGGCCTGCGCCCGCTCGCTCGCGAACTCCTGCTCGAAGACCTGGTAGGCGAGTCGCGCGTTGGCGACGCCGGCCTTGCTCTTGAGCGCGAGCGCCTCGTCGGTGCCGATGGCGGTCAGGCGCTTGTCGATCTCGGTGTCGACGCGCGACACGAAGAACGAGGCGACCGACCGGATGCCCGCCAGGTCGATGCCGGCGGCCTTGGCCTTCTCGAGTCCCGTGAGGTACGCGTTGATGACCTCGCGGTAGCGCTGCAGGCTGAAGATCAGTGTGACGTTGACGCTGATGCCGGCCGCGATCGTCTCGGCGATGGCCTCCAGGCCTTCGACCGTGGCGGGGATCTTGATCAGCACGTTGGGCTTGTCGATCTTGGCGGCGAGCTTCTTGGCCTCGGCGATGGTGCCCGCGGCGTCATGCGCCAGGCCCGGCTCGACCTCGATGGACACGCGGCCGTCGAGGCCGTCGGTGCGCTCGTAGATGTCGTGGAAGATGTCGCTGGCCGCGGCCACGTCGTCGGTCGTGATCTCGAAGACCGCGTCGACGACCGAGGCGCCGGCGGCGGCGAGCCGGCGGACCTGCTCGTCATACGCCTCGCCCTTCGAGAGTGCGGCGGCGAAGATCGTCGGGTTCGTGGTCACGCCGACCACGTTCTTCTCGGCGATGAGCGCCTGGAGTCCGCCCGTCTTGATGCGCTCACGAGAGAGGTCGTCGAGCCAGATGCTGACGCCGGCGGCGGAGAGCTGTGCGGTGGGGGTGGTGTCGGTCATGTCTTCTGTTTCTCCTGTTGTGCCCGCGCTCAAAGCGACGCGAGCGATTCTTTGACGGCGGCGACGGCGTGCTCGGTGGTCATGCCGAACTCGCGGAACAGGGTCTTGTAGTCGGCTGAGGCGCCGAAGTGCTCGATCGAGACGCTGCGGCCGTGGTCGCCCACGTAGGCGCGCCAGGTGAGGGCGAGGCCGGCCTCGATGGACACGCGGGCCTTGACGGCTGCCGGTAGCACCGACTCCTTGTACTCGTCGCTCTGCTCTTCGAACCATTCGAGGCTCGGGGCCGAGATGACGCGGGCGTTGATGCCCTCGCCCCTCAGCACCTCGCGGGCGTCGACGGCGATCTGCACCTCGGAGCCGGTGGCGATCAGCAGCACGTCCGGCGTGCCGTTCGGCGCCTCGGCGAGGATGTAGGCACCCTTCACGACGTTCTTGGCCGATGCGAAGGTCTCGCCCGTGGCGTCGCCGTCGCCGCGCGCGAACACCGGGATGTTCTGGCGCGTGAGGGCGATGCCCGCCGGTCCCTTGCGACGCTCCAGGATGTGCTTCCAGGCGTAGGCGACCTCGTTGGCGTCGCCCGGGCGCACGACGTCGAGCTGCGGAATCGCGCGCAGGGCGGCGAGCTGCTCGATCGGCTGGTGCGTCGGGCCGTCTTCGCCGAGCGCGACGGAGTCGTGCGTCCAGACGAAGATCGACGGCGCCTTCATGAGGGCGGCGAGACGGACGGCCGGGCGCATGTAGTCGCTGAAGATGAGGAAGGTGCCACCGAACGCGCGGGTCGGGCCGTGGAGCACGATGCCGTTCAGGATGGCCGCCATGGCGTGCTCGCGGATGCCGAAGTGCAGCACGCGGCCGTAGGGGTTGCCCGCCCACTCGTGCGTCGAGTGCTCCGTGGGGACGAAGGATGCGGCACCTTCGATCGTGGTGTTGTTCGACTCCGCGAGGTCGGCCGAACCGCCCCACAGCTCCGGGATGATCGCGCCGAGTGCGTTGAGGACCTTGCCGCTGGCGGCGCGGGTCGAGACGTCTTTGCCGGCCTCGAACACCGGGAGCGCCTCCTCGACGCCCTCGGGAAGGGCGCCGGTGAGAAGTCGGTCGAGGAGCTGCTTGCGCTCGGGGTTGGCCGCAGCCCAGGCGTCGAAGCCCTTCTGCCACGCAGCGTGCTCGTCGGCGCCGCGGTCCACGGCCTTGCGGGTGTGCTCGAGGACCTCGTCGGCGACCTGGAAGGTCTGCTCGGGGTCGAAGCCGAGGACCTCCTTGACGGCGCGCAGCTCGTCGGCGCCGAGGGCGGAACCGTGGATCTTGCCTGTGTTCTGCTTCTTGGGCGCGGGCCAGCCGATGATCGTCTTGAGGATGATCAGCGACGGCTTGTCGGTGACGGCCTGGGCCGCGAGGATCGCGGCGTACAGCTCCTGCACGTCTTCGTGGTAGACGCCCGTCTTCTTCCAGTCGACGACCTGCACGTGCCAGTGGTAGGCCTCGTAGCGCGCCTTGACGTCTTCGGTGAAGGCGATGTTGGTGTCGTCTTCGATCGAGATCTGGTTGCTGTCGTAGATCGCGATGAGGTTGCCCAGCTCCTGGTGGCCGGCGAGCGACGAAGCTTCGCTGCTGACACCCTCCTGCAGGTCGCCGTCTCCGGCGATCACATAGACGAAGTGGTCGAACGGGCTCGTGCCCGGGTCGGCCTCCGGGTCGAACAGCCCACGCTCGAAACGGCTCGCATATGCGAAACCGACGGCGGAGGAGATGCCCTGACCGAGTGGTCCGGTGGTGATCTCCACGCCGTCGGTGTGTCCGTATTCGGGGTGTCCGGGAGTGAGCGAGCCCCAGGTTCGGAGTGCCTTGAGGTCGTCGAGCTCGAGGCCGTATCCGCCGAAGTAGAGCTGGATGTACTGGGTGAGCGAGCTGTGACCCGCCGAGAGGATGAAGCGGTCGCGCCCCAGCCAGTGCTGGTCGTGCGGATCGCGGCGCATCACCTTCTGGAACAGGAGGTAGGCAGCCGGGGCGAGGCTCATGGCGGTGCCGGGATGCCCGTTGCCCACCTTCTCGACCGCATCCGCCGCGAGGACGCGAACGGTGTCTACTGCCTTGTTGTCAATGGGATCCCATTGCAGAGCTGCCACGTGAAACTGACCCTTCGTAGAGATGGTGAGGGCCGTCGTGGTCCCGCACCGATTGAGGTAGTGCGCGCCGTGGACGTCATCGGCACCTCGGCCGCATCGTTCGCGTCCTACAAAAGAACGGGGGATGAGTCGGCTTCGGCTGGCGAGCACCTCCAAGTATAGGTAACACGCACGAAACGTGGAGTGTTCCGGCTCCTGCTTGTGGATAACCGCGGAGCAGAGTAGGCGGAGGCGATATCGTAGACTCGTCGGGGGTCATCGAGTCGTTAGAGGAGCAATGGACGTCGCTGTAGAGAGCCGTGTCGAGCCGGGCCGCATCGGCTTCGGTCGCAAGCTGAAGGCGTACGTCGCTCTGACCAAACCGCGCGTCGTCGAACTCCTCCTCGTCACGACCGTGCCCACGATGATCCTGGCTCAGAACGGCATCCCGAACCTCTGGCTGGTGCTCGCGACGGTCGTCGGCGGCTACATGAGCGCCGGCTCGGCGGGCGCCTTCAACTGCTACATCGACCGCGACATCGACCGCGTGATGAAGCGCACGCGCAACCGTCCGCTCGTCACGGGGGAGCTGAGCGACCGTGAGGCGCTCGTGTTCGCCTGGGGCCTCGGCATCGCGTCGATCCTCGTGCTCGGCCTCTTCGCCAACTGGCTCGCCGCGGGCCTCTCGCTGGTCGCCATCCTGCTCTACGTCGTGTTCTACACGCTCATCCTCAAGCGCCGCACTCCGCAGAACATCGTCTGGGGCGGAGTCGCCGGCTGCATGCCCGTGCTCATCGGCTGGGCCGCCGTCACCGGCTCGCTCGACTGGGCCCCGTTCATCCTGTTCGGCGTCATCTTCCTCTGGACCCCGCCGCACTACTGGCCGCTCTCGATGAAGTACCGGGAGGACTACAAGGAGGCGGGCGTGCCGATGCTGGCCGTCGTGCGCGGCCGCGCCGTCGTCGGTCTGCAGGTCATCCTCTACGCGTGGGCCATGGTCGCGTGCTCCCTGCTGCTCATCCCGGTGGCGCACATGGGGCTCCTCTACACCGCGGTCGCGCTGGTCGCGGGCGGCTGGTTCCTCTACGAGTCGCACCGCCTCTACAACCTCTCGATCCGCCACGAGACGGTGTCGCCGATGCGTGTGTTCCACGGCTCGATCGCCTATCTCACCCTGATCTTCCTGGCCGTCGCGATCGATCCGCTGCTCCCGTTCTGACCATGATCCGGCTGCGCACGCCGCGGCTCGTGCTCGATGCGCCGCGCGAGGGCGACATCGACGCGGTCTTCCGGGCGTGTCAGGACGCGCAGATCCACGAGTGGGTGCCGCTGCCCGACCCGTACACGCACGAGAGTGCGGAGTTCTTCGTCCGCAGCTATGTGCCGCACGGAGAGGCGAGCGGGGCGTTCACGGTGTGGGCCGTCCGGCTCGACGACGATCCGCTGATCGGCGTCGTCGAGGTGCGCCGTGACCGCGCTGCGGGCTCGGCGTCGCTCGGATGCTGGCTGGCGGCTCCGGCGCGAGGCAACGGTTACATGCACGAGGCGCTCTCACGAGTCGTCGAGCACGCGCTCGACCCGCAGGGGCTGGGATTCTCCCGCCTGCGCTGGGAGTACCTGCTGGGCAACGAGACGAGCAAGCACCTCGCCGAATCCGTCGGATTCGAGTTCGATCCGTCGACGGCTCACGAGGTCGTGTTCCACGGCCGCATGCGGCACGCCGTCGTGGGATACCTGGGCTCAGGCGGTGGGGGCGCCCGACGCGGCCGACGGGGCTGACGCGGGAACCGCATCCGGAACCGTCGCCAACGGCGCCTTGAGTGCGAGCACGACCGCGGTCATGGCGGCGGCCAGCATCGCGGCCAGCGTCAGGTGGATGCCCACCAGGATCGGGGGCAGCCCCGTGTTCGCCTGGATCAGCCCGACGGCGATCTGCAGGACCTCCACGGCGAGCAGGTACATCGTGTACCGGTGCACAGGCGTGGTCCGGATGCGCAGCGAGCCGATCACGAGCACGAGTGTCAGCGCGAACGTCACGTACGCCGGGATCGCATGCACGTGCTGCAGGATCTCCGGGTCGAGGCCGTTGCGGGGAGCCTTGGCGTCGCCGGCGTGGGGGCCGGACCCGGTCGTGAGGATGCCGACGAGGATCGTGAGAGCGACCACGAAGCTCGTGAGGTGCGCGGTGATGGCGAACCAGCGCGGGACCGCGCGCTCACGCGGACCGGGCACGGCGTAGACGCGCACCAGGAAGGCGGTGCACAGCGCGACGAGCACCATGGACACGACGAAGTGCAGCCCGACGACGTACGGGTTGAGGTCGGTCAGCACGCTCAGACCGCCGATGACGGCCTGCATCGGGATGCCGAGACCCGCGAGGAGGGTGAGCCAGAACAGGTCGGGGCGCTGCTTGCGGATGCGCAGCACGGCCACGAACGCGACGATCGCGATGATGCCGAGCAGGACGCCGAGGAGCCGGTTGCCGAACTCGATGACGCCGTGGATGCCCATCTCTGGCGTGTTGACGAGCGAGTTGCCGGTGCAGCTGGGCCAGGTCGGGCAGCCGAGGCCGCTGCTGGTGAGCCGCACCAGGCCGCCGGTGCCGACCAGCACGATCTGGGCGACGAGGTACACCCAGGCGATCACTCGCAGCCTGACATCGACTCGATCGGGCAGCCAAGCGGTGATGCGGTTCATTCTCGGGGGGTTTTCCTTGCTTCTGGATCGGATACTCGGCCAACGTGCAGGCGCGCCTCTACTATTACCGCGCCGCACCTGTAGAATTGGTGGGTTCGAGAAACGCGCCGTTCATGCGCGTGTCCGCACCGCTTTCCCGTGGTGCGGCCGGGGCAACGTCGCCCGTGTCCTTGAACAGTTTAGGTACGCACACCAGCCACCCGCACAATCACGAACCGTTTCGGCAGACGCCTGTCAGCCGTGAAGGGGAATGAGCCGGATTGATAGCCGGTTACGAGTGGTAGGAAACGAGGTAGATATGTCAGACATCCTGATCGACCGCCCCGAACTCGAGAGCCTTGGGCAATACGAGTTCGGCTGGGCGGATTCCGACGCAGCGGGTGCCTCAGCACGCCGCGGGATCTCGCCGGAGGTGGTGACCGACATCTCCGCGCTCAAGAGCGAGCCGGAGTGGATGCTGCAGCGCCGGCTCAAGGCCCTCCAGCTCTTCGAGCGCAAGCCGATGCCCACCTGGGGCGCCGACCTGTCGGAGATCGACTTCGACAACATCAAGTACTTCGTGCGTTCCACGGAGAAGCAGGCCCAGACCTGGGAGGACCTGCCCGACGACATCAAGAACACCTACGAGAAGCTCGGCATCCCCGAGGCCGAGCGTCAGCGTCTCGTCGCCGGCGTCGCCGCGCAGTACGAGTCCGAGGTGGTATACCACCAGATCAACGAAGAGCTCGAGGCTCAGGGCGTGATCTTCATGGACACCGACACGGCGCTGCGCGAGCATCCGGAGTTCTTCGAAGAGTACTTCGGCACGGTCATCCCGAGCGGCGACAACAAGTTCGCGGCGCTCAACTCCGCGGTGTGGTCGGGCGGCTCGTTCGTCTACGTCCCGCCGGGTGTGCACGTCGACATCCCGCTGCAGGCCTACTTCCGCATCAACACGGAGAACATGGGCCAGTTCGAGCGCACGCTCATCATCGCCGACGAGGGCAGCTACGTGCACTACATCGAAGGATGCACGGCGCCGATCTACAAGTCGGACTCGCTGCACTCCGCTGTGGTCGAGATCATCGTCAAGAAGAACGCCCGCGTCCGTTACACGACGATCCAGAACTGGTCGAACAACGTCTACAACCTCGTCACCAAGCGCGCCACGGCCGCCGAGGGCGCGACGATGGAGTGGATCGACGGCAACATCGGCTCCAAG
This sequence comes from Leifsonia sp. NPDC058248, assembly GCF_042881905.1. Taxonomy (NCBI): domain Bacteria; kingdom Bacillati; phylum Actinomycetota; class Actinomycetes; order Micrococcales; family Microbacteriaceae; genus Leifsonia; species Leifsonia sp. NPDC058248. The sequence goes on along the minus strand of NZ_JBHVXB010000002.1, from coordinate 281,914 downwards.
GTGACGATGAAGTACCCGTCGATCTACCTGATGGGGGAGCACGCCAAGGGCGAGACCCTCTCCGTCGCATTCGCCGGCCCCGGCCAGCACCAGGATGCGGGCGCCAAGATGATCCACATGGCTCCCTACACGCAGTCGTCGATCGTCTCCAAGTCGATCGCCCGTGGCGGCGGCCGTGCCGGCTACCGCGGTGAGGTCCGGGTGGACGCGAACGCGCACCATGCCGCCAACACCGTGCGCTGCGACGCTCTGCTCGTCGACTCGATCTCGCGGTCCGACACGTATCCGGCCATCGACATCCGCGTCGACGACGTGCAGCTCGGCCACGAGGCGACGGTGTCGCGCGTGAGCGAGGAGCAGCTGTTCTACCTCATGTCGCGCGGCATGCCCGAAGACGAGGCCATGGCCATGATCGTGCGCGGGTTCATCGAGCCGATCGCACGCGAGCTCCCCATGGAGTACGCACTCGAACTCAACAAGCTCATCGAGATGGGCATGGAAGGATCCGTCGGCTAAATGACCTCCGCCAGCACTCCGACGAAGACCATCGACACCGACAGACCGGCCGCGCCCACGCACCTGCGCAGCGCCGTGCCCGTTCAGACGCGCTCCGATCGTTTCCACTCCACGAACGTGGCCGACTTCCCCGACGTCACGGGTCGTGAGGCCGGGTGGAAGTACACCCCGGTCGCGCGCATCGCCGAACTGATCTCGGGCGAGCTCGACGGCTCGCCGTACGCCTACGAGGCGACCACCGCCCCCGGCGTGACCACCTCGTGGACCGCGCGCGACGACGCCCGCATCGGCTCGGCCGGCAAGCCGGAGGATCGCGCCTCGGCCAACGCCTGGACCGGGTTCGAGCAGGCCCTCGTGATCTCGATCGCGGGGGAGGACGCGAAAGAGGTGACCGTCACGCGGTCGGCGCTGGGCAACGGCGCGCGAGCCGCTCACACGATCATCGAGGCGGCCCCGTTCAGCCGGGCCACCCTCATCCTGCAGAACGACGGCCCGGCACACCTCGCCGAGAACGTCGAGCTGCTGATCGGCGACGGTGCGCACATCACCGTCGTCTCGGTGCAGGAATGGGACGACGACGCGCTCCATGTGGCGACGCACTTCGCGTCCCTCGGTCGCGACGCCCTCCTGAAGCACGTGGTCGTCACCCTGGGTGGCGGCGTCGTCCGCATCAATCCGACCGCCCACCTCGTCGGCACCGGATCCGACGCCGAGCTGTACGGGGCGTACTTCGCGGATGCCGGCCAGCACCTCGAGCAGCAGGTCTACGTCTTCCACGACGCGGCCAACACGCGCAGCCGGGTCACCTACAAGGGTGCTCTGCAGGGCGCGGGCGCTCGCACGGTCTGGATCGGCGACGTGCTCATCGGCCCGAAGGCCGTCGGCACCGACACCTACGAGCAGAACCGCAACCTGGTCCTCACCGACGGCGCCCGCGCCGACTCGGTGCCGAACCTCGAGATCGAGACCGGGGACATCGTCGGCGCCGGCCACGCCAGCGCCACCGGCCGGTTCGACGACGAGCAGCTCTTCTACCTGCAGTCCCGGGGGATCACCGAAGACGAGGCACGCCGCCTGGTCGTTCGCGGTTTCCTCTCGGAGATCGTGCAGCAGATCGGCTCGCCCGCCCTGCAGGAACGACTGCAGGCTGCGATCGAGGCGGAGCTCGAAGCCGTCGCGGTAGCGGCCGGCTGATGCCCGTCCGTATCTGCTCGATCGACGAGCTCGTAGAGAATCAGGCGTCGCGCGTCGTCATCGACGGCGTGCCGATCGCGGTGGTCAAGGACTCCGACGGTCACGTCCACGCCATCGGCGACACCTGCACCCACGGCGAGATCTCGCTGGCGGAGGGCTTCGTCGAAGGCGAGACCCTCGAATGCTGGGCCCACGGCTCGCAGTTCTCGCTGGTCTCGGGCAAGCCCATCAACCTCCCGGCGTACGAGCCGGTTCCCGTCTACCCGGTCGAGATCATCGACGGAGACGTCTACATCGACCCGAATGCAACGAAAGAGATTTAGATCCATGTCAGTTCTCGAAATCCGCGACCTCCACGTCACCGTGGAGACCGAGCAGGGCACCAAGCCGATCCTGAACGGCGTCGACCTCGTCATCCGCGAGGGCGAGATCCACGCGATCATGGGACCGAACGGTTCCGGCAAGTCCACGCTGGCCTACACGATCGCCGGTCACCCGAAGTACAAGGTCACCCAGGGCACCATCACGCTCGACGGTGCGGACGTGCTCGCGATGACCGTCGACGAGCGCGCCCGTGCAGGCCTCTTCCTGGCCATGCAGTACCCGGTCGAGATCCCCGGCGTCACCAACACCAACTTCCTGCGCACCGCGAAGACCGCGATCGACGGCGAGGCCCCCTCGATCCGCAGCTGGGTCAAAGACGTGCGCGAGTCGATGAACAAGCTCCGCATGGACAGCTCGTTCGCGGAGCGCAACGTCAACGAGGGCTTCTCGGGCGGCGAGAAGAAGCGCAACGAGATCCTCCAGCTCGAACTGCTCAAGCCCAAGTTCGCGGTGCTCGACGAGACCGACTCCGGCCTCGACGTCGACGCTCTCAAGGTGGTCTCCGAGGGCGTCAACCGCGCCAAGGAGAACACCGGCCTGGGCATCCTGCTCATCACCCACTACACCCGTATCCTGCGCTACATCGAGCCGGACTTCGTGCACGTGTTCGTCGCCGGCCGGGTGGCCGAGGAGGGCGGCCCCGAGCTCGCCGAGCGTCTCGAAGAAGAAGGCTACGACCGTTTCGTGGATGCTCCGGAGCCCGCCAAGGCCGACGCTCTGGATTCGGATGCTCCGGTCAGCGCGGAAGCGTAGGCTGAGAGCATGCCCGCCACATTAGCCCCCGCGCTCTTCGACCAGGTCGAAGAGGCGCTGAAGAACGTCATGGACCCTGAACTGGGCATCAACGTCGTCGACCTGGGCCTGATCTACGACCTGGCCTGGGACGAGGAGAACAACGCGCTCATCATCTCGATGACGCTGACCTCCGCCGGCTGCCCGCTCACCGACGTGCTCGAGGAGCAGACGGCCGAATCCCTCGACGGCATCGTGGAGGCATTCCGCATCAACTGGGTGTGGATGCCGCCGTGGGGCCCCGAGCGGATCACCGACGACGGGCGCGACATGATGCGCGCTCTCGGATTCGCAATCTGACCATGACGACGTGGCCCCGGCTGAAGCCGGGGCCTCCTTCGTGTTGTGCCGCAATATACTGATGACTTCCCCCCGACGAATGAAAGTGGATGACGCCTGTGCTCACCGTGCACGACCTTGAGCTCAGAGTCGGAGCCCGCCTCCTGATGGAGAACGTGAGCTTCCGCGTGGCCGCCGGAGACAAGATCGGTCTCGTCGGACGCAACGGCGCCGGCAAGACCACCCTCACGAAGGTGCTCGCCGGCGATCTCCTGCCCAACGGCGGCAAGGTGGAGCGCAGCGAGAACCTCGGCTACCTGCCGCAGGACCCGCGTTCCGGAAACCTCGACGACCTGGCCCGCACGCGCATCCTGGACGCCCGCGGGCTCGGGTCGATCGTGCTCGGCATGCAGCAGGCGACCCACGACATGGCCAGCTCCGACTCCGCGGTCTCCGACGCGGCGATGAAGAAGTACGGCCGGCTGGAGGAGAGCTTCCACATGCTCGGCGGGTACGCGGCGGAGGCGGAGGCCGCGTCGATCGCGAGCAACCTCAACCTGCCCGACCGCATCCTCGACCAGCCGCTCAAGACGCTCTCCGGCGGTCAGCGCCGCCGCATCGAGCTGGCGCGCATCCTGTTCTCGGACGCGCAGACGATGATCCTCGACGAGCCCACGAACCACCTCGACGCCGATTCCGTCGTCTGGCTGCGCGACTTCCTCAAGAACTACTCGGGCGGGTTCATCGTCATCTCGCACGACGTCGAGCTCGTGGGGGAGACGGTCAACCGCGTCTTCTATCTCGACGCGAATCGCCAGCACATCGACATCTACAACATGGGCTGGAAGCACTACCAGCGCCAGCGGGCGGCCGACGAGGAACGCCGCAAGAAGGAACGCTCCAACGCCGAGAAGAAGGCCGGCGCGCTGCAATTGCAGGCCGCCAAGTTCGGTGCCAAGGCCTCGAAGGCGGCAGCCGCCCACCAGATGGTCGCCCGTGCCGAGAAGCTACTCTCCGGACTGGACGACGTGCGCGTGGCCGACCGCGTGGCCAAGCTGCGGTTCCCGACGCCGGCGCCCTGCGGCCGCACGCCCTTGCAGGCCAGCGACCTCTCCAAGAGCTACGGGTCGCTCGAGATCTTCACCGCCGTCGACCTCGCGATCGACCGCGGCTCCAAGGTGGTCGTGCTCGGACTGAACGGCGCGGGCAAGACCACGCTGCTCCGGATGCTCGCCGGAGTCGACGCCCCCGACACCGGCCAGGTCGAGCCCGGGCACGGTCTGCGCATCGGCTACTACGCGCAGGAGCACGAGACCATCGACGTGGAGCGCTCAGTGCTCGAGAACATGGTGTCGTCGTCCCCGAACCTCACAGAGACCGAGGCGCGTCGCGTGCTCGGCTCCTTCCTGTTCACCGGCGACGACTCGCACAAGCCAGCGGGTGTGCTCTCCGGCGGCGAGAAGACGCGTCTCGCGCTGGCGATGATCGTCGTCTCCGGCGCCAACGTGCTGCTGCTCGACGAGCCCACGAACAACCTCGACCCCGCGAGCCGCGAGGAGATCCTGGATGCGCTTGCCCACTACGAGGGCGCGGTCGTGCTGGTCAGCCACGACGAGGGCGCCGTCGAGGCGCTGAACCCCGAGCGGGTCCTGATCCTGCCCGACGGCGTCGAGGACCACTGGAACCGCGACTACCTGGACCTCATCTCGCTGGCGTGAGCCGAGCGGCTGCTGCTGCAGCGGCAGCCACCTGAGCCGACCTCAGCGCGTGGCGTCGAGCAGGTCGTCCTCCACGTCGGCGTCGGTGCGCCGCAGCGCACGCTTGCGCTGGCGCTCCGCCGCCCGGGCCTTCTCCTCGGGGTCGTCCTCGTTGCGCTTGCGGTACTCCGTGCGCAGCGCGTAGCCGAGACCGAAGAAGCCGATCAGCGCGAAGATGATCCACTGGATCATGTACGACCAGTGAAGGCCCTCGTCCTGCGTGGGCGGGTCGGTGACCGTCGGCACCGGCGCGGACGCCGGCGACGGCTTCTGCGAGTCGAGCAGGCCGTAGGCGCCCGTGTACACGTCGGCGCCGCCCAGCTTCTGCTTGACGACGGAGAGCTGGATCGTGCCGACCTGTTTGCCGGATGCGGAACGCCCCGGGATGCCCGGCTCGCTCGGCTTCAGGCGCGCGATGACGGTGACTGTGCCTGACGGGGCAGCCGGGACGGAGTCGGGGGAGTCGTCCGAGTTGCCTGTGGGCACCCAGCCGCGGTCGACGATGAAGAGGGCTCCGCTCGCGGTGCGCAGCGGTGTGAGCACCTCGAAGCCGGGGCCGCCGTTGAACGGCCGGTTGCGCACGAGCAGCTCGTGGTCGCGCTCGTAGGTGCCCGTGACGGTGACGCGCGTCCACTCCTGCTTCGAGCTGAACGCGTCGAGCCCGGACAGCTCGTCGGTGAGCGGCACCGGATGCGAGTCGAAGTTCGCGGAGATCAGCGCGTTGGCCGCCGCCGCCTCCTTGCTGCGGGCGAGCTGCCACGCCGACAGGCCGGCGCAGGCGATCGCGAACGCGATCGCGAAGGCCAGGTAGCCGAGCCAGCGGCGCGAGAACGCGAAGCCCCAGCCGCCGCTCACGCGGTCGACCTCTCGTCGGACACGGCCAGGACAGTCAGCGGGAAATCACGCGCGGCGAGGAACTCCCGGAGGAAATCGACGTGCTCGTCGCAGGCGAGCCAGACCTTCACACGATCGGCGGTGTGGATCTTGGGATTGCGCCATTCGATGCGCCACGTGGCCGTGTCGGAGCATCCGGCGCGCGAGCAGGTCAAAGCCTCTGGCTCTCCGAACCCGATCACTCGTCGTCGCCTTTCGTGTCGTCGTGGGACTCCGCAGACGGCGGAGGTACCAGGGGAAGGATATTGCCTGGCCGCTGAACGTCCGCTTTGCGCGGGTCGGTCGAGACGTTCGCGATGACCACCGCGAAGTAGGGGAGGAAGACAGCGCCGATCGCCGGGATGATGACCCACCAGCCGGGGACGAACAGGATCGAGATGATGCAGAGCACACGGATGCCCATGGCGACCGAATACTTGATCATCCGGTTGCGTCGCTCTTCGTCGGGCGAGAGCGGAAGATTCGTGATCGACTGCTGCTGATGCTTCATGTGCGTTGCCCCCAGCCTACGTCCATAAACTGGTACCCGTTCCGTTCGAGAGGATATTGAATGACCACCCCACGCACTGTGCTCGTCACCGGAGGAAACCGCGGGATAGGCTACGCGATCGCTGAGGAGTTCGTCGCCCGAGGGTACCGGGTCGCCGTCACCGCCCGCTCGGGCGAAGGTCCTGAGGGAACTCTCACGGTACGCGCCGATGTGACCGACAGCGAGGCCATCGATGCCGCGTTCACAGAGATCGAAGAGAAGCTCGGACCGGTGGAGGTCGTGGTGGCGAACGCCGGGATCACCCGCGACACACTCCTGATGCGCATGACCGCCGAGGACTTCGACACGGTCGTCGACACCAACCTCGGGGGGTCGTTCCGGGTCATCAAGCGCGCGTCGAAGGGGATGCTCAAAGCGCGTTTCGGTCGCATCGTGCTGATCTCGAGCGTGGTCGGCCTCTACGGCTCGGCCGGCCAGGTGAACTACGCCGCTTCGAAGGCAGGGCTCGTGGGAATGGCACGGTCGATCACGCGCGAGCTCGGCGCCAGAGGAATCACCGCCAACGTCGTCGCTCCCGGGTTCATCGAGACCGACATGACGGCGGCGCTGCCCGACACGCAGCAGGCCGAGTACAAGAAGAACATCCCGGCCGGCCGATTCGCGACCGCCTCCGAGGTCGCGAAGGTCGTGGCGTGGGTAGCCGGCGACGACGCCGGCTACATCTCCGGAGCGGTGATCCCCGTCGACGGCGGCCTCGGAATGGGCCACTAGCCGGAACTCGACGGCGGGCGGTCAGCCGCGCAGGCCGAGCAGCGGGAGGATCTGCGAGAGGTCCTGGCGGTCTACCACGACGTCGGCCTCCGCGCGCACCCGCGGCTTGGCGTTGAACGCGACCGCGAGACCGGCGATCGACATCATCCGCAGATCGTTGGCCCCGTCGCCGATAGCGACCGTGCGGGAGAGCGGGATGCCCGCATCCGCCGCCCACTCGGTGAGCGCCGTCGCTTTGGCGTCGGCGTCGACCACATGACCGACGAGACCGCCGGTGAGTGCTCCATCCACGACCTCCAGCCGGTTCGCGCGCCACTGGTCGAGGCCCAGCCGGCGACCCAGCGGGTCGAGCGTCTCGTGGAAGCCCCCTGAGACGACACCGACGAACCCTCCGGCGGCGTGCACGCCGGCGATCAGCTCCGGCACACCGTCGGTGACTCGGATGCGCTCACCCACACGGGCGAAGACCTCGGCGGGAAGACCGGCGAGGGTCTTGACGCGTTCGCGCAGGCTCTGCTCGAAGTCGAGCTCGCCGCGCATGGCCCGCTCGGTGATGTCGGCGACCTCCGTGCGGGCGCCGGCCTCCTCGGCGAGCAGCTCGATGACCTCGTCGTGGATGAGCGTCGAGTCGGCGTCGAGGACCACCAGGAAGCGGGGGGATGTCCGATTGTGTCCGCTGACCGTCATGGAACGACGTGCACTCCTTTGCCGACGACGGTGAGGCCGCTGTCGGTGACGGTGAACCCGCGGGCCCGGTCGCGTTCCGGGTCGACGCCGATCGTCGCGCCCTCGGCGACGACCACGTCTTTGTCGAGGATGGCGCGGCGCACGACGGCGTTGGGATCGATGACCGCCCGCTCGAACACGACGGAGTCCACGACCTTGGCGCCGGAGTCGACCTTCGCCCACGGGCCGAGGACGCTCCGCTCCAGGTGAGCGCCCGAGATGACGGAGCCCAGCGAGACGATCGAGTCGACGGTCGACCCGAGTGCCCCGCGCCCGTCGCGGACGATCTTCGCCGGAGGCGAGTTGAGCACCTGGCTGAAGATCGGCCACTCGCGGTTGTACAGATTGAAGACCGGCAGGGCCGAGATCAAGTCTTGGTGCGCCTCGAAGAAGGAGTCGATCGTTCCCACGTCGCGCCAGTAGTAACGGTCGCGGTCGGTGGACCCCGGCACGTCGTTGCGGTTGAAGTCGTAGACGCCGGCCTCGCCGCGGTCGACGAAGTCGGGGATGATGTCGCCGCCCATGTCGTGGTTCGAGTCGGGGCGGTCGCCGTCGCGCACCACGGCGTCGATGAGCGCGTCGGCGTCGAACACGTAGTTGCCCATCGAGGCGAGCACCTCGTCGGGGGAGTCGGGCAGGCCCGCCGGGTCGGACGGCTTCTCGAGGAACGCGGCGATGCGGTCCGGATGCGCGGGGTCGACCTCGATGACGCCGAACTGATCGGCGAGGCTGATCGGCTGCCGGATGGCCGCGACGGTCGCGGGGGCGCCGGACGCGATGTGGGCCTCGATCATCTGGCCGAAGTCCATGCGGTACACGTGGTCGGCTCCGACCACGGCCACGATGTCGGGCTTCTCGTCGCGGAGCAGGTTGAGGCTCTGCAGGATCGCGTCGGCCGAGCCGCTGAACCAGCGCTTGCCGAGCCGCTGCTGGGCGGGCACCGAGGCGATGTACGAGTTGAGCATCCCGTCGAGCCGCCAGGTCTGCGACACGTGGCGGTCGAGGCTGTGCGACTTGTACTGCGTGAGGACGACGATCTGGCGGAGCCGGGAATTGATCAGGTTGGACAATGCGAAGTCGATGAGGCGGTACTGGCCACCGAAGGGCACCGCGGGCTTGGCGCGGTCGGCCGTGAGCGGCATCAAGCGCTTCCCTTCGCCACCCGCGAGAACTATGCCGAAGATCTTCTTGCTTGCCATAGGCACCACAGTAGAGGCAACACGAGTGGTGTACTAGCGTTCAGGTCATGCGCGTTGACCTTCTGACCCGTGAGTACCCGCCGGAGATCTACGGCGGCGCCGGGGTCCATGTGACCGAGTTGGTGCGCGCCCTCCGGGCCGACACCGAGGTGATCGTGCGCTGTTTCGGCGCCCCCCGAGACGAGGCCGACACGGTCGGCTACCGGGTCCCGGAGGAGCTCCAGGGCGCCAACGGCTCGCTCACGACGCTCGGCGTCGACCTGCAGATGGCTCAGGATGCCGGCGGAGCAGACCTGGTGCACTCGCACACCTGGTACGCGAACGCGGCCGGCCATCTCGCGAAGCTGCTGCACGGCATCCCGCACGTGGTCACCGCGCACAGTCTGGAGCCGCTGCGGCCGTGGAAGGCCGAGCAGCTCGGCGGCGGCTACCGCGTGTCCAGCTGGATCGAGAAGACGGCGTTCGAGGGTGCGGACCGCGTGATCGCGGTGAGCGAGGGGATGCGCCGCGACATCCTGGCGTCGTACCCCGCCCTCGATCCCGAGAAGGTCACCGTCGTCTACAACGGCATCGACCTGGAGCGCTGGAAGCCGCTGCACGACGACGAGCGAGCGCGCGCGCTGGGAATCGACCCGTCGCGCCCGGCCGTCGTCTTCGTCGGCCGGATCACACGTCAGAAGGGTCTGCCGTATCTGCTGCGGGCCGCCCGGCTGCTGCCGAAGGACGTGCAGGTGATCCTCTGCGCAGGAGCGCCGGACACTCCGGAGATCATGGCCGAGGTCACGCGCGGTGTCGAGGCGCTGCAGGCCGAGCGCGACGGCGTGGTGTGGATCGACCGCCTGCTCTCGCAGGAGGAGCTGCGGATCGCGCTCACGGCATCCACGGTGTTCGTGTGCCCATCGATCTACGAGCCCCTCGGGATCGTGAACCTGGAGGCCATGGCCTGCGGGCTGCCGGTCGTCGGAACGGCCACCGGGGGAATCCCCGAGGTGATCGTCGAGGGCGTGACGGGGCGGCTGGTGCCGATCGAGCAGGCCGCAGACGGCACGGGGACGCCCACGAATCCCGACGCGTTCGTCGCCGAGCTGGCGGCCGCCCTGATCGACGTCGTGAACGACCCGGAGCGCGCCGCGCTGATGGGCGCTGCGGGCCGGTTGCGGGCCGAGACGTCGTTCGGCTGGGCCTCCATCGCGGAGCAGACACGGGAGATCTACCGGTCACTCGTGAGCTGACGACGCCGCTAGGCTAGAGGTCATGGCCAGCGTTCTCAAGCTCGAAGATGTGTCCGTCGTCCGTGATGGGAATACGATTCTCGACTCGGTCAACTGGACCATCGAGCCGGACGAACGCTGGGTCGTGCTCGGGCCGAACGGCGCCGGAAAAACCACGCTGTTGCAGATCGCGGCAGCCGCGATGCACCCCACGTCCGGGCACGCGACCGTGCTCGGCGAGCCGATCGGGCACAGCGACCTCGCGGAGCTGCGACCGCGCCTCGGCTTCGCGTCGAGCGCGCTGGCCCGCCGCATCCCGCGCAACGAGAAGGTGCTCGACGTGGTCATGACCGCCGCCTACGCGGTCACCGGCCGCTGGAACGAGGAGTACGAGGAGATCGACGAGCGTCGTGCTCGCCGCGTGCTCGCCGAGTGGCACCTCGACCACCTGGCCGAGCGCACCTTCGGCCACCTCAGCGACGGCGAGCAGAAGCGGGTGCAGATCGCCCGGGCCGTGATGACCGACCCGGAGATCCTGCTGCTCGACGAGCCGGCCGCCAGCCTCGACCTCGGAGGCCGCGAAGAGCTGCTGCAGCTGCTCGGCGGCTTCGCCAGCGATCCGCGCTCTCCCGCCATCGTCATGGTCACCCATCACGTCGAGGAGATCCCGCTCGGATTCGGGCATGCACTGCTGCTGAAGAACGGCGGCGTCTCGGCCCAGGGCACGGTCGACAACGTGATCACGTCCGAGCGACTGAGCGACACGTTCGGCATCGAAGTCGACCTCATCGAGCAGGGCGGGCGCTACACCGCGCGCGCTCGACAGGCCGTCGCCGAGTAGAGACCGTAATCCCGCCGAGCATCTGCTAAACTCGGTAGCTGGCCGTCGAGCCCCTTGACTCGCGCCACTATGCTTCCCGTCCTGGCTGAGCCTGGACACGACCAACACACACTACGCAACAAGGAAGTCCTCATGAAGACTGGCATCCACCCCGACTACGCTCCGGTAGTTTTCCGCGACCTGGCCTCGGGTGCGACGTTCCTCACCCGTTCCACGGTGTCGAGCGACAAGACCATCGAGTGGGAAGACGGCAACACCTACCCGGTGATCGACGTCGAGATCTCCTCCGCCTCGCACCCGTTCTACACGGGCAAGCAGCGCATCCTCGACTCGGCCGGTCGCGTCGAGAAGTTCAACTCGCGCTACAAGAACTTCGGCAAGTAGTCACTACTTCGCACGACGAACGGCCCTCGCCTCACGGCGGGGGCCGTTCTCGTTGCCCCGTCGTCGGTCCCGCGCCCGTATGCTGACTGCGTGGGGAACACGGGGGTTGCCGAGGGGTCGGCGGGGGCACGACGCTGGAAGCCCATCGGGATCGCCGTCGGAGCGGTCGGCGCGCACGTGCTCGTAGCCGGCATCCTGATCGTCGTCGTGCTGATCAGCGCCGACCGGGTCGCGGGTCACGGTGTGAGCGCCGACGCTCTCTACACCCTCGGCCCCGGACCGGTGAACGCCGCCTATGGTGCGTGCATCCCGATCCTGTTCGGAGCGACGGGCGCCTGGGTCCTGATCCTGAGCCCGCGCCGCCGCTTCGCGTGGGTCGCACCCGTCGTCGGCATCGTCCTCAGTGTCGTGCTCTGCGTGGCCTCCATCACGACGTTCCAGGTCCCGAGAAGCACGCCCGGCGGTGTCGGCGAGGGTGGCGGAGTGTCGGAGGACGGCGGCATACTCAGGAGGATCTGATGGAAGGGGACACCACCATGACCAACCTGCCGACACCCATCGACCCGCCTCAGCTTCATCACAGCCCCGCCTTCGCCCACGGCATGATTCTTCCTGCCGGACCGACGCTGTACGTCGGCGGACAGAACGGGACAGACTCCGACGGCGCGCTCCTCGAGGGGCTCGAGGCGCAGACGGAGCAGGCGCTGCGCAACGTGCTCGCCGTGCTGGCCGAGGCCGGGACGGGCCCGGAGCAGGTCGCCAAGCTGACGATCTACCTCGCTGCCGGAATCGACCCCGGCGAGGCGTACGCTGCGACCCGCACGGTCTGGGGCGACCACCGCACGGCCGTGACCGTCTTGGCCGTCACGCCGGCCCGCCCGGGCGCCCTCGTCGAGATCGAAGCAGTGGCCTCGCTTCCCGCCGATTGAGCGACCGCCGGCAGCAGATCAGGGAGCGCCGTCAGTTGGTGCTGTACTGGTAGCCGACGCTCGCTGCGATCGCAATGAAGATGATCGTGATGATGATGCCGAGAACGATCTCGGCGAAGCCGATGATGATGCCGGCGATCGCGAAGCCGCGGCCCTGTTCGCCGGTCTTCTTGATCTGGGAGAGGGCGACGAAGCCCAGGATGACTCCGACCAGTGAGATGAAGAACGACAGGATGAAGGCGACGATCGCCATCGTGTTGTAGCCGGGCTGCTGACCTGGCTGATACTGCGGAGCGCCGGGCGCGGGCTGATACTGCGGCTGCTGGGGCTGCTGCGGAGGCAGGTCTGGTGTGCTCATGCGCCGACTCTAGCGGCGCGGGCGTGCCTGGCGGAACCCTCCACCAGAGGGTCAGCGCACCGGCCAGGTGCCGGACGTGGTGAAGGCGGGGTCGCGTTCGCGACGCATGTAGGCCTGGAAGTCGTCGGCCTGCTCCTGGCACCAGGCGATCTGCAGGCGGTGCAGCTCGGCGGCCTCGAGGGCGAGCGCTTCGGTGTGCACGCGGGCGAGTGCCTGGGCGACGCGACCGGCCGCGATCGCATCCGCTCCTGCATCGTGGGCGTCGGTGAGGTCGACGCCGTAGTGCAGGGCGGTGACCTCGAGGGTGCGCTTGCCGCGGCGGTACTTGTCGACGGCCTTGTCGATCACGAGCGGGTCGATGATCGGCCCGGGGGAGACGAGGGGCGTGATGCCGTGACGGTGCGCCTCGCGGTCGAGCAGGGTGAAGTCGTACGGCGCGTTGTAGGCCACGACGGGGACACCGCGGTTGAAGAGCTCCCGCAGGGCGGCGACGATCTCGGCGACGGCGCGTGCAGCGGGCATCCCGGATGCTCGAGCGTGCTCAGTCGTGATGCCATGCACGGCGGTGGCGCCGGCGGGGATCTCGACGCCCGGGTCGACGAGCCAGTCGCGGCGCCGGGCGACCTGACCGGTGTGGTCGAGGAGACCGACATGAGCCGAGACGACCCGGGCGGATTCGACGTCGATCCCCGTGGTCTCGAGATCGAAGACGCCCAGTTCGTCGTGCCAGTTGCTCATGGATCAAGCGTAGGAGGCACCACCGTCATCGGACGGCGTTCGCCCGGCGCGTCAGCTGTGCCGCGGCTCGATGTGCAGCCAGTAGAAGTTCTGCGTCCCGAGGGTGAGGGTGAACCGGCCGTCTTCGGCGACCGTCGGGAACTCCGCGCCGCCGAACATGTCGTACAGCGTGCTGCCCGCGAACTCGGGCGCCTCCAGCGAGACGGAGACCGGGTTGTGTGCGAACGAGAACACGCAGAGCACGTCCTCCGGCTGGTCGCCGAAGTGCGTGCCGCTGCCCTCGTAGGAGCGCACGAACGCCAGCACGGACTCGTGATTGGTCTGCAGGACGCGGATGGAACCGAGGCCGAAGACGGGGTGCGCCTTGCGGACGTGGATGACGTTGCGGATCCAGTGCAGGAGCGACCGCGACTGCGCGAGCTGCGCCTCGACGTTGACCTGGTTGTAGTGGTAGACCAGCGACTGCACGACGGGGAGGAACAGCTTTCCCGGGTCGGCGGTCGAGAACCCGGCGTTGCGGTCGGGCGTCCACTGCATGGGCGTGCGGGAGCTGTCGCGGTCGGGCAGCCAGATGTTGTCGCCCATCCCGACTTCGTCGCCGTAGTAGAGGAACGGGCTCCCCGGCAGCGAGAAGAGCAGGGCGTGGGCCAGTTCGAGCTCGGCGCGCGAATTGTCGAGCAGGGGGGCGAGGCGGCGGCGGATGCCGATGTTGGCGCGCATCCGCGGGTCGTAGGCGTACCAGCCGTACATCGCCTGCCGGTACTCCTCGCTCACCATCTCGAGCGTGAGCTCGTCGTGGTTGCGCAGGAACACGCCCCAGCCGGCGCCCTCGGGGATGTCGGTGGTCTCGGAGAGCACCCGGATGAGCTCGGCCGCCTGCTGCGAGCGGAGGGCGTAGAAGATGCGCGGCATCACGGGGAAGTCGAACGCCATGTGGCATTCGGGCTCCTCCTCGGTGCCGAAGAACGCGGCGACCTCACGAGGCCACTGGTTGGCCTCTGCGACCATCACGCGCCCCGGGTAGTCGCGGTCGACCATCGAACGCAACTGCTTGATGAAGTCGTGGGTCTTCGGCTCGCCCTCGCCGTTGCCCTCGTCGGACTCGTACAGGTAGGGGATCGCGTCGAGCCGGAAGCCGTCGACGCCCAGGTCGAGCCAGAACCGGACGATGTCGAACATCGCCTCGTGGACGGCCGGGTTCTCGAAGTTGAGGTCGGGCTGGTGCGAGAAGAAGCGGTGGAAGTAGAACTGGCGACGCGCCTCGTCGAACGCCCAGTTGGAGTCCTCCGTGTCGACGAAGATGATGCGGATGTCCGGCCACTTGTCGTCGGTGTCGTTCCACACGTAGAAGTCGCCGTACGGCCCCTCGGGATCGGAGCGCGACTGCTGGAACCACTCGTGCTGATCGGAGGTGTGGTTCATCGGCAGGTCGATGATGATGCGCATGTTGCGCTCGTGCGCCTTGGTGACGAGGTCTTTGAACTCGTCGATCGTGCCGAACTCGGGGAGGATCGCCCGGAAGTCGGAGACGTCGTATCCGCCGTCGCGCAGCGGCGACTGGAAGAACGGCGGAAGCCAGAGGGCGTCGATGCCGAGCCACTGCAGGTAGTCGAGTTTTGAGGTGAGTCCGGCGATGTCGCCGGAGCCGTCGCCGTTGCTGTCGACGAACGACCGCACCATGACTTCGTAGAACACCGAGCGTCGGTACCACGCAGGGTCGAGGGTGAGCCCGGGGAGCGTGATGGGCGCAGTGAAACTCACGGTTCTCCTTCTGGCACGGTGGCCGACTGCAAGCGATTACAACCAGATGAGTCTAGGTGCTGGCGATGGTGGCCTGTCCAGTCCCGGCGGTCGATTGCCGGAAGCGTCCAGCAGCGCTGCCTAGACTGGTCTGCGATGATCCCCCTCACACGGTATGCAGCTTCACCTTACGCCGACGCGCTCGGACGTATACCCGTGCGCGCTGCCGAGCTGTCCGTGCTGGGCGGCGTCACCCGCTACTGGGACTACGGCGATCCGCACGCCGGCACTACGATCGTGCTCGTCCACGGCTTCCGCGGCGACCACCACGGCCTCGAGCCGGTGGTCGCCAGCCTGGGGAGCGCCCGCATCGTCTCGCCCGACCTCCCGGGCTTCGGCGAGTCCGACCCGCTCGGCGAGGCCGCCCACGACATCGACGGCTACGCACGGTGGCTGCGGGCGTTCGTCGCCGGCCTCGGCATCGAGGGGCGTCTGGTGATCCTCGGCCACTCGTTCGGCTCGATCGTGGTCGCGGCGACCCTCGCGGGTCACGACGTTCCGGATGCTCTGGAGCCCGCCGCCGTCATCCTGGTGAACCCGATCGGTCAGCCCGCTCTCGAAGGCCCGCGCGGTGTGTTCACCCGGCTCGCGATCTTCTACTACTGGCTGGCCGCCGTGCTCCCCGAGAGGCTCGGCTTCTGGCTCCTCCGCAACGGCCTGATCGTGCGCGTGATGAGCATCACGATGGCGAAGACCAAGCAGAAGGGCCTCCGGCGCTGGATCCACGACCAGCACGACCGCTACTTCAGCGCGTTCAGCGACCGACAGGTGGTGCTGGAGGCGTTCAAGGCCTCGGTGTCGCACGATGTGAGCGAGTACGCGCCGGGCATCCCGGAGCGCACGTTGCTGATCGCCGCCGAGAAGGACGACATCACGCCGGTGGCCGCCGAGTACCGGTTGCAGACGCTGTTCCCGGATGCCCGGCTGATCGTGATCCCCGGTGTCGGCCACCTCATCCACTACGAGACCCCGGGCCAGGCCGCGAGCGCCATCGAGGAGTTCCTCGCGGAGGGCGCCCGATGAGGATCGTGTTCGACTGCCGCTACACGCGGATCGGACGGCACGACGGGATCAGCCGCTACACGGCCGGCCTCGTCACGGCCCTCGCGAAGCGTCACGCCGTCACGATGCTGATCAGCGACCACCGGCAGCTGGAGATGCTCCCCGACCTGCCGTGGGAGATCGTCAGCTCTCCGACGAGCGCGGCGGAGCCGTGGGTGGCCCGCACGGTCAACCGGCTGCGGCCCGACGTCGTGTTCACCCCGATGCAGACCATGGGCGGCTGGGGCCGTCGGTACCGGCTGGTGCTGACGGTGCACGACCTCATCTATTACCGCAACCGCACGCCGCCGCGCGACCTGCCCGCGCCCATCCGGTTGCTGTGGCGGTTGTACCACCTGGCCTGGTGGCCGCAGCGGATGCTCCTCAACCGGTCGGATGCGGTGGTCACGGTGTCGAACACCACCAAGCAGCTCATCGCGGAGCACCACCTCACGAAGCGGCCGGTGCACGTGGTGCCGAACGCGGCGGACATGCCCGCCATCTCCGAGGAGCGCGCGTCGCGCACCGCGCCCGAGAGCAAGAGCCTCGTGTACATGGGCTCGTTCATGCCGTACAAGAACGTGGAGACGCTGGTGCGGGCGGCCGCTCTGCTGCCCGACTACGAGCTGCACCTGATGAGCCGCATCACCGATGCCGAGCGCGAACGTCTCACCGCGGTCGCCCCGTCGGCGCGCGTGGTGTTCCACAACGGGGCCAGCGACGCCGACTACGCCGAGACGCTGGCGCGGGCGACCGCGCTGGTGACGGCGTCGCTCGACGAGGGCTTCGGCATCCCGCTGGTGGAGTCGATGACGCTGGGGACGCCGGTCGTCGTCAGCGACATCCCGATCTTCCGTGAGATCGGCGGGGACGCGGCGCTGTACTTCACCCCCCACGGAGCGGACGAGTTGGCGGCGCGCATCCGACAGCTCGAAGAGGACGGGGTGTGGGCCGCTCGCTCTGCCGCCTCGCGTGCGGAGGCGGCCCGTTTCACCTGGGACGCGTCGGCCGAGCACCTGATGACCGTGCTCACCGCGGCGGTCGCCCGCGCCCGGCGCAAGCTCGACTAGCGTCCCACCGGCTCCCTCCGGCTGCCTCGACGCCGTCCGGTCAGAGGACGGAGGCGGTGAAGAGGTCGCGGTCCTCCGGCTTCAGGTTGAAGCGGTCGAGGGTGAGCGTGCCGTCGTCGTAGACGAACTCGTGCACGGAGCCGTTCGGGATGACCTCGCCGGGGCCCGGCAGCGCGTGGCCGGTCACGTGACGCACCAGAGAGCCGATCACCCCGCCGTGGCTGACGACGATGATCGACTCGCCCGGATGCTTCTCGCCGAGGTCCAGCAGCGCCGGCAGCGCGCGCTCCACCACGGCGTCGCGCGACTCGCGTCCCGGGACGGGCGTGCCCTCCGGCCAGCGTGCCAGGATCTCCGAGCCGGTCAGACCTTCTGCCTCGCCGTACCGCCGCTCGGCCACCGCCTCCAGCGGCAGCGGAGTGTCGAGCCCCGTGTGTCTCGCGATGATGCTGGCTGTCTCGTTCGCCCGGCTCAGCGGGCTCGCGTAGATGGCGTCATAGCTCCCGCCGGCCAGGGCGCGGCCGGTGGACTCGGCCTGTTCGCGGCCCGTGTCGTTCAGCGGGATGTCGCTCGACCCCTGGATGCGCTTCGAGAGGTTCCAGTCGGTCTGACCGTGCCGAACGAGGGAGATCCGGGTCACGCGCGTCCTTTCGTCGCAGGACGCGCGGAGGTCAGCCGAGCCGCCTGGCGAGTTCGACCAGGGTTTCCGTGGTCCCGGCGTCCAGCTTAACCGCAGCGCGCGTGTCGCCTTTGGTCACGCCCCGGTTGACGATCACGATGGGGAGCCGCCGACGGCGTGCCTCCTCCAGCAGACGGATGCCCGAGTTGACGACCAGCGACGAGCCGGCGATCAGGAGGGCATCCGAAGACCGCACCAGGGCGCTCGCCTCACGGTACTTCTCGGCCGGGATGAACTCGCCGAAGAAGACGACGTCGGGCTTCAGCCGGCCGCCGCACACCGTGCAGTCCGGAATCACGAACGCGTCGATGTCGGTGACGATCGCGTCGCCGTCGGGCGCGATCTCCACGGCGCCGTCGCCGTCGAGCCACGGATTGGCCGCATCGATGCGCGCCGAGACGCTCTCGCGGGCGAAGACCTGGCCGCACGTGAGGCAGAGCACGCGGTCCATCGCGCCGTGCAGGTCGACCACCTTGCGGGAGCCCGCCTGCTTGTGGAGACCGTCGACGTTCTGCGTGATCACGCCGTTCGCCGCCCCGGACGCCTCGAGGTCGGCGATCGCCCGGTGCCCCGCGTTCGGAGCTGCCGCGGCGAACCGGCGGTAGCCGAGGTGGCTGCCCGCCCAGTAGCGCTTGCGGAAGCTGTCGTCGGAGAGGAACTGCTGGAACGTCATGGGCGTGCGCTTGGGCGCGCCCTCCCCGCGGTAGTCGGGGATGCCCGAGTCGGTGCTCACCCCTGCGCCGGTGAGCATCGCGAACCGCCGGCCGGAGAGCAGGTCGACCGCTCGGTCGATCCCGCTCGCGAGGTCAGGCGGGACCTCGGTCGTGAACGCAGCCATCGACACCTCCAGGAACAGCTTGCACTGAGTCTAAACACGGGAGTTTTCCGAATTGTTTCCAGCTACTGGCAATCTGGATGCTGCACTCCCGAAGAAAGGCGGCCCCCGTGCGCATCCACCGCATCACCGATCTGAGCGACGAGGGCCTCGCCGACTACTCGCGACTCACGGATGTCGCCCTCCGCCGCGTGAGCGAGCCGGCGGGCGGTCTCTACATCGCCGAGTCGACCAAGGTCATCACGCGGGCCCTCGCTGCGGGCCACACCCCGCGGTCGGTGCTGCTCCAGGAGCAGTGGCTGGCCGACATCGAGCCGTTGCTCGCCGGGTTCGCCGACGTGCCGGTGTTCGTGGGGGAGAGCGCCGTGCTGGAGGAGCTGACCGGATACCACCTGCACCGGGGCGCCCTCGCGGCGATGCACCGGCCGGAGCTGCCCGCTGTGACCGAGCTGCTCAGGGACGCGAGGCGCGTCGTGGTCCTCGAGGACATCGTCGACCACACGAACGTCGGGGCCATCTTCCGCTCGGTCGCCGGGCTCGGGGCTGACGCCGTGCTGATCAGCCCGCGGTGCGCCGACCCGCTCTACCGCCGGAGCGTGCGGGTGAGCATGGGCACGGTGCTGCAGGTGCCCTGGACGCGCATCCCGGAGTGGGATTCCGCGGCGCCCATCCTGCACGACGCCGGCTTCGAGATCGCCGCGCTCGCCCTGGCGGAAGGCGCTGTGTCGCTCGACGACTATGCGGCCGACCCGCCCGAGCGCGTGGCGATGGTGCTGGGCTCCGAAGGCGACGGTCTCAGCCGCCGGGCGCTGGCGGCAGCGGACCGGGTCGTGACGATCCCGATGCTGCACGGGGTCGACTCGCTCAACGTGGCCTCCGCCAGCGCCGTGGCACTCTGGGCGCTGCGGGCGCGTTCTCAGGCATCGCCTGAGTAGCCCACCGTAGAATCTTCGGGTGCACGATCAGCCCCGCAGAGTCTCCCGTCAGGTGTATCGCCGACGCCGGATGGTCGTCTTCAGCCTTCTCAGCGTCGTGCTGGTGGGCATCCTGTACGTCTCCGGGTCGCTGTTCGCGCCCGTACCGGCCACCGCGGCCGTCACGGAGCACGAGGCGAGCATCGCGCAGCCGAAAGCCGCGCTGACCTGGCCGGGCTGGGGTGCGAGCGGGATCACGGCTCCGGACTATCCGGGCGCCACCGAATACCACGGGTCGTCGGCGAGCGTCCCCATCGCGAGCGTGACCAAGACGATCACGGCGCTCGTGGTGCTCGACAAGAAGCCGATCGCATCCGGTCAGAACGGACCGACGATCTCGTTCACCCAGAAAGACGTCGACATCTGGAACCAGGTGATCGCCGAGGGCGGGTCGTGGGCGCCGGCGGTCGCCGGAACGTCGATGTCGGAGAAGCAGGCGCTCGAGGCGATGCTGCTGCCGTCGGCCAACAACTACGCCATCTCGCTGACGAACTGGGCGTTCGGCTCGAGTCGCGCGTTCGTCAAGGCGGCCAACGCCTGGCTCGCCGCGCACAAGTTCACCGGCAGCAAGCTCGACAGCCCCGACGGGCTGACGCCGGGCAGCGTCAGCACGACGAAAGACCTCATCGGCATCGGAAAGCTGGCGCTCGCGAATCCGGTGCTGTCGGCCATCGTGTCGCAGAAGAGCGTCAGCCTGCCCGGGGCCGGCAAGCAGGACAACACCAACACGCTCCTGGGCGTGGGCGGAATCGACGGGATCAAGACCGGCAACACCGACCAGGCGGGCAACTGCCTGCTGTTCTCCGCCCAGGTGACCGTCGGTCAGAGCAAAGTCCGCGTGATCGGGGTCGTGCTCGGCGCCCCCACCCACGACGACCTGTGGGCCGGGGTGAAGACCCTCCTGAACAGCATGACGAACGGCTTCCACGAGGTCGACGCGTCGAAGGCGGGCCGGGCGTACGGCACCTACACGACGCCGTGGGGCGCGAAGTCGACCCTGGTGTCGACGGCGACGAAGATGTTCGTCGTGTGGTCGGACACCCCGATCCAGGTCTCGATGCAGACGCGACCGGTTCAGTCGGGGGAGAAGGGCGAGGTGGTCGGTCAGGTGCGCTTCACGCTGAACGGCACGACGCAGACGGCGCAGCTGGCCCTCGCCAAGGCGATTCCCGACCCCGGTCTCTGGTGGCGGCTCGCGCATCCGGGTGGGCTCGGCGCGTAGCCGGATGCTCGGCGGGCCGGCGTCAGTCCTCGGAGCGCAGGAGGAACGGCACCGCATCGGGACGCTTCGCCGTGATGCGATCGCCGGACGACTGGTGCCGGATGCGCCGGATGACCCATGGAACCAGGTATTCGCGCGCCCAGGACAGATCCTCCGAGCGGGCGCGACGCCAGGTGTGCGGCGGAAGGGGCTCCGGCTGGAGCGGCTGCAGGTCGTTCTCCACGTTGAGGGCGGCGAGGACCATGCGCGCCACGGTGTGGTGACCGAGGGGCGCGAGGTGCAGGCGGTCGGGCGCCCACATCCGAGAGTCCTGGATGCCGGTGAGCGACCACTGGTCGGCGACGATGCAGTCGTACCGGGCGGCGATGGCGCGCACGTTCTCGTTGTAGATGGCCACCTTGCCGCGAATGCCTCGGAACACCGGGGAGAAGCCGACGTCGACGCCGGTGAACACGACGACCGTCGCGCCGTCGGAGGCGAGCCGGCGCACGGCCTGATCGAAGTACAGAGCGATCTGGTCGGGGTCGGTGCCGGGACGGATCACATCGTTGCCGCCCGCCGAGATCGTGATCAGGTCGGGGCGCAGGGCGAGGGCGGGCTCCACCTGCTCCTCGAGGATCTGCTTGATGAGCTTGCCCCGCACCGCGAGATTGGCGTAGGCGAAGTCGTCGGTCTGCCGGCTGAGCACCTCGGCCACACGATCCGCCCACCCGCGGTGACCGCCGGGGCTGCGCGGCTCCGGGTCGCCGATCCCTTCGGTGAACGAGTCGCCCAGGGCGACGTAGCGGGACCAGGGATGCTGAACTTCGGCCATGTCTCCATTCTGCACACCGGCCGGAGGCCGGCAAATCGCGCGGCACGCCCGGGCGTCGCGACGGGTCGGCGGTTTGTCAGCGGCAGGCGGTAAATTCGATACACGTGGAAACGCCGACCTCACCCCCTGAACCCGATCGTCCGGGCGCGCGCGCGGGTACCTTCGCGGCGGAACATCTCTCTCCCTCCTTCCCGGAGCGCGCCGCCTGGGGCACGGCCGAGAAGCTCCGTGCGTGGCAGGCGGAGGCGCTCGACGTCTACTTCCAGAACGAACCGCGCGACTTCCTCGCCGCGGCGACACCGGGCGCCGGCAAGACCACCTTCGCGCTGAGGCTCGCCACCGAACTGCTCGCCCGTCGGGTGGTCGAGCGGGTGACCGTCGTCGCCCCGACCGAGCACCTCAAGCGGCAGTGGGCAGAGGCGGCGGAGCGCGTCGGACTCCACCTCGACCCCGAGTTCAAGAACTCCGACGGGAGGTACGCGCGGCACTTCAAAGGCGTGGCCGTCACGTATGCCCAGGTCGCGATGCGGCCCAAGCTGCACAAGGACATCACCGAGAACTACCGCACCCTGGTCATCCTCGACGAGGTGCATCACGGCGGCGACGCGCTCAGCTGGGGGGACGGCATCCGGGATGCGTTCGAGCGGGCCACGCGCCGGCTCTCGCTCACCGGAACCCCGTTCCGCTCCGACACCGCGCCCATCCCGTTCGTGACCTATCTGCCAGACGAGCACGGCATCCGCACGTCGCTGACCGACTACAACTACGGCTACGGCCGCGCGCTCGAAGACGGTGTCGTCCGGCCGGTGATCTTCATGGTCTACGCCGGCCACATGCGCTGGCGCACCAAGGCCGGCGACGAGATGGAGGCGCGGCTCGGCGAGGGCAACACCAAAGACATCACCTCGCAGGCGTGGCGCACCGCCCTCGATCCGAGTGGCGAATGGATCCCGGCGGTGCTGAACGCGGCGAACCGGCGCCTCACCGAGGTGCGCAACGCGATTCCGGATGCCGGCGGCCTGGTCATCGCCACCGACCACTACACGGCGCGCGCCTACGCCGACCTGCTGGAGCAGATCTCCGGCGAGCCGGTGACGGTCGTCCTCTCCGACGAGAAGGAGGCCAGCGACCGGATCGCGGACTTCTCGAACGGGACGTCCCGCTGGATGGTCGCCGTGCGCATGGTGTCCGAGGGTGTCGACGTGCCCCGGCTCGCGGTCGGGGTGTACGCGACGAGTGCGTCGACGCCCCTGTTCTTCGCGCAGGCGATCGGCCGCTTCGTCCGTGCCAGGCGCCGCGGCGAGACGGCGTCGGTGTTCCTGCCGAACGTGCCCAGTCTCATGGCCCTCGCGAACGCGCTCGAACTGGAGCGCGACCATGCGCTCGACCGGCAGAGCGAGGAGAACGCCGAAGGCGACCTCTTCAACCCCGAAGACGCGATGATGGCCGAGGCCAACCGTGACGAGAAGGCGTCGGAGGCCCTCAACGAGCTGTTCGCGTTCGAGGCGCTCGGCTCGGAGGCGAACTTCGACCGGGTCCTCTACGACGGCCAGGAGTTCGGCAGCTTCGCGGTGCCGGGCAGTGACGAAGAGCACGACTTCATCGGCCTGCCGGGCATCCTGGAGCCGGAGCAGGTGCACGAGCTGTTGAAACAGCGGCAACAGCGCCAGGCGCGGCGCACATCGTCGCGTCCCGCTACGGCCGAGGGGCATCCGCCGGCGCCGCTGTACCGCAACCTCAAGGAGCAGCGGACTCTCCTGAACAGCCTGGTCGGCCTCTACTCGAAGAACACGGGCGAGGCGCACGGCCTGATCCACGCCGAGCTGCGCCGGGTCTGTGGTGGACCGGCCGTCGCTCAGGCGAGCGTCACCCAGCTGCAGTCGCGCATCGACTTCCTGCGCAAGCGCCTCGGCCGCCCGCTCGTCTGATGGCGTGCCGGGCCGTGGGGGTGCGAAAAGGGCCTCATCCGGCGAGAATGCGGCACCTTTCGCACCTCCGGCGCAGGTCGTTCGCAGCGCGCACGTTCGGTGAGCCTGTCCTTGGTGGTGCGCGATCGACAGAAGTGCTGTGCTTGAGGCATGACTGACGCTGCAGATGGCGAGACGTTCGCTCCGGGGCAGCACCCGGAGGAACCGCACCGCGAAGGACTCGCCCAACGATTGAATTGGCTGCGCGCCGGCGTGCTCGGCGCGAACGACGGCATCGTCTCGGTCGCCGCCGTCGCGGTGGGTGTCGCGGGCGCCACCACGGCGATCGCCCCCATCCTCACCGCCGGTCTCGCCGCACTGGTCGGCGGGGCGATCTCGATGGCGCTTGGCGAGTACGTCTCGGTGAGCAGCCAGCGGGACAGCGAGCATGCGCTGATCGCGAAAGAGCGGCGCGAGCTCGCCGAGATGCCGGAGCAGGAGCTGGAAGAGCTCACCGGCCTGTACGTGGCGAAGGGCTTGAGCCGCGAGACCGCCCAGAAGGTCGCCGTCGAGCTCACCGACCACGATGTGCTGGCCGCGCACCTGTCCGCCGAGCTCGGCATCGACCAGAACGACGTCGTCAGCCCGTGGCATGCCGCACTCGCATCCGCGGTCGCGTTCATGATCGGCGGCATCCTGCCCCTCATCCCGATGCTGCTGCTGCCGGCGGCCGCGCGGGTGCCCGTCACCTTCGTCGTGGTGCTCGTCGCTCTGGCGATCACCGGATGGGTGGCCGCCTACATCGGGGGCAGCTCACGCGGGCGTGCGACCCTGCGCGTGGTGATCGGCGGAGCGCTCGCCCTCATCGCGACCTTCGCGATCGGCGCGCTGCTCGGCACGACGGGCGTGGTCTAGGAGGAGACTGGCCTCGACGTGCGTGTTGTGCGGGTTCGAAGGGAGTGGTCGTGAAAGACAAAGAGGAGATCGTCTCCAATTGGCTGCCCCGCTACACCGGCACGCCGCTCGAGGACTTCGGCGACCACATCCTCCTCACCAACTTCGGCGACTACGTCGAACGGTTCGCGAGCTGGAACGGCGTGAAGGTGCGCGGGGCGGACCGGGCGATGCCGAATGCCACGGCCGATGGCATCACGATGATCAACTTCGGGATGGGCAGCCCCAACGCGGCGACGGTGATGGACCTGCTGAGCGCGGTGTCGCCTCAGGCCGTGCTGTTCCTCGGCAAATGCGGCGGCGTGAAGAAGAAGAATTCGATCGGCGACCTGGTGCTGCCGATCGCGGCCATCCGCGGTGAAGGGACGTCGAACGACTACCTGCCGCCCGAGGTCCCTGCGCTGCCAGCCTTCCAGTTGCAGCGCGGCGTCTCCACGACCATCCGGGACCTCGGCCACGACTACTGGACGGGAACGGTCTACACGACCAACCGCCGGGTCTGGGAGCACGACGACGCGTTCAAGACGTACCTGCGGCGCACCCGGTGCATGGCGGTCGACATGGAGACGGCGACCATCTTCGCGGCCGGCTTCGCCAACCGGATCCCGTGCGGGGCACTGCTGCTCGTGTCCGACCAGCCGATGGTGCCCGAGGGTGTGAAGACCGAGGCGAGCGACCGCAGCGTGACGGCCGAGTTCGTCGACCTGCACATCCGGGTCGGAGTCGAGTCGCTCAAGCTCGTGCGGCGCAACGGCCGGAGCGTACGGCACCTGCGCTTCGAAGACGAGTAGGCGGGTAGCCGGCGTCGGCCGAGCGGCAGTGCCGGCCTACCGGAAGTCGCGCGACGTGGTGCGCATCCCGACGGTGAGGGTCTCCAGCCGGTCGGCGATCACGTTGATCACGCCTTCCTCCGATCGTTCCAGCATGCCCCGGATGACCATGGCCGGCGCCTCCCGGGCGACCCGGCGGTAGCGGTTCCAGACCCCCACCGGGCACACCACGTTGACCAGACCGGTCTCGTCCTCCAGGTTGAGGAAGGTGACCCCGGCCGCTGTCGCCGGACGCTGCCGGTGCGTCACCACGCCGCCCACCTCCACGCGGCGGCCCGACTCGGCGAACGGCAGCTGCTCGGCGCTGAGCACACCGCGGTCGGCCAGCTGCGTCCGGAGGAAGCCGATGGGATGGTCGTCGGTCGAGATGCCGGTGGCCCACAGGTCGCTGGCCAGTTGCTCGGCCGGCGTGAGCATGGGCAGCAGCGGCGGCTGCACCGAGATGGTGGTGCCGGCCAGGTACTCCGGCTTCTCCTGCGCCGCGTTCCCGGCCTCCCAGATCGCCTGGCGGCGGCTCAGGGCGAGGCTCTCGAAGGCGCCGGCGGCGGCCAGCGCCTCCAGCTGGGTCACGGTGAGCCCGACGCGCCGGGACAGGTCGCCGAGGTCGGTGAACGGGCCGCCGGATGCTCGTTCCGCCACGATCCGCCCCGCCAGCTTCTCGCCGATCGAGGTGACACCGGCGAGGCCCAGCCGCACGGCGTGCCCGGCATCGCGGCGGTGGCTGTCGTAGTCGAGGGGAACCGCGCGCCGGTACGGCCCGATCTCCGGCTGCTCGGTCGTCAGGCACGGGTCCATCCCGGTTGGCCCCGGATGCGCGGTGTCGAGCGGCTCGAGCACAGGGAACACGTCGGAGAGCTGGATATCGGGGCGGTGCACGACGACGCCGTGCCGCCGGGCATCCGCCGTGAGCGTGCGCGGGGAGTAGAAGCCCATCGGCTGCGCCCGCAGCAGGGCGGCGAGGAAGGCGCCGGGGTAGTGCAGCTTCATCCACGAGCTCACGTAGACGAGCAGAGCGAAGCTGATCGCGTGGCTCTCGGCGAACCCGAAGTTGGCGAACGCCTCGATCTTCGAATAGATGGCGTCGGCGTCGTCGCCCGTGATCCCGTTGTTCGCCATGCCCGCGTAGAGCTTGTCGCGCAGTGTGCCGATCTTCTCCTGACCGCGTTTCGACCCCATCGCCCGCCGCAGCAGGTCGGCGTCTTCGGCCGTGCAGTCGCCGACCGCCACCGCCATCTGCATGAGCTGCTCCTGGAAGAGCGGCACGCCCATCGTTCGCTCCAGCACCGGCTCCAGCTTCGGGTGCAGGTAGGTGACCTCCTCCTGGCCGAGCTTGCGGCGGATGTACGGATGCACCGCGCCGCCCTGGATGGGCCCGGGCCGGATGAGCGCGATCTCGATCACCAGGTCGTAGAACGCACGCGGCTGAAGGCGGGGCAACGTGCCGATCTGGGCTCGGCTCTCCACCTGGAACACGCCGATGGAGTCGGCCCGGCAGAGCATGTCGTACACGCCCTGCTCCTCTTTCGGGATGCTGTCGAGCGTCCATTCCTCGCCGAGGGACGCCGCGATCGTCTTCATCGAGTAGTCGAGCGCGCTGAGCATCCCGAGCCCCAGCAGGTCGAACTTGACCAGCCCCATCCAGGCGCAGTCGTCTTTGTCCCACTGCAGCACGGTGCGGTTCTCCATGCGGGCGTGCTCGATCGGGCACACCTCGCCGACCGGCCGGTCGGTGAGCACCATGCCGCCGGAGTGGATGCCGAGGTGCCTCGGGAACTTGAGCACCTGCTGCGCCAGGCCGACCACCGCATCCGGGATGTCGTGGTCGGCCGTGGCCTGCACCGAGCCCCACGAGTCGATCTGCTTCGACCAGCCGTCTTGCTGGCCGGGGCTGTAGCCGAGCGCCTTGGCCATGTCGCGCACCGCGTTCTTCGGCCGGTAGGTGATGACGTTGGCGACCTGCGCGGCGTTCAGCCGGCCGTACTTGCGGTACACGTACTGGATGACCTCCTCGCGCCGGTCGGAGTCGAAGTCGACGTCGATGTCCGGCTCCTCCTCGCGCATGCTGGAGAGGAACCGCTCGAACGGCAGGTCGTATTTGATCGAGTCGACGGCGGTGATGCCCAGCAGGTAGCAGACCGCCGAGTTCGCCGCCGATCCGCGACCCTGGCACAGGATGCCCTGCTCACGCGCGTACTTCACGATGTCGTACACGATCAGGAAGTAGCCGGGGAAGTCTTTGGCCTCGATCACGTTGAGCTCTTTCTCGATGCGCTCCCGCTTGGCCGCGTCGAGCTGCGGATAGCGTTCGGCCGCGCCGCGCCAGGTGAGCTCGCGCAGCCAGCTCATCGGGGTGTGGCCCTCGGGGACCTCCTGCTTGGGCAGGTTGGGCCGGGCGCTGCGCAGCCGGAACGAGAGGTCGTCCGCGACCTCCACGGTGCGTTCGACGGCGCCGGGATAGCGGGCGAACCGGGTGGCCATCTCCCGGCCGCTGCGCAGGTGGGCCGTGTCGGCGGCGGGCAGCCAGCCGTCCAGCTCGTCGAGGCTGCGGCGGGCGCGCACGGCGGCGAGTGCGGAGGCGAGCGGATGCTGGGCGGGCGTGGCATAGTGCACGTTGTTGGTGGCGACCACGGGCATCCGGAGCCGGCCGGCGATGCGGGCGAGCGTGTCGTTGTCGGTGGTGTCGCGGGGGTTGCCCTGGTCGGTGAGCTCGACGAGCACGTTGTCACGGCCGAACAGGTCGGCCAGGCGCGCGATCTCGCGTTCGGCCGCGCGCTCTCCGCCGTCGGCGAGGGCCAGGCGCACGTCGCCTTTGCGGCAGCCGGTGAGCACGGTCCAGTCGCCGCCGGCCCGGTCGGACAGGGCGGCGAGGTCGTAGACCGGGCGGCCTTTCTCCTGACCGGCGAGCTGGGCGGCGGTGAGGGCGGCGGCCAGCTTGTGGTAGCCGGCCTGCTGCCGGGCGAGCACGACCAGGTGGCTGCCCTCGGGGTCGGCTTCGCCGTTCTGCGGCCGGCTGAGCTCGAGGGAGAGCTCGGCGCCGAACACGGTCTTCACCCGGTCGTACGCTTCGGCCGCCTCGGCCAGGTGCACGACGCCGTAGAGACCGTCGTGGTCGGTCATCGCCAGGGCGTGCAGCCGCAGCCGGGTGGCCTCCTCGAGCAGTTCCTCCGGCGAGCTGGCGCCGTCGAGGAAACTGAAGTTGGAGTGCGCGTGCAGCTCGGCGTACGGGACGTGGCCGTCGTCCGCCTCGTCGGGCGGCGGCGGGGGCGGAATGTATGCGGGGCGTTTGCGCGACGACGGGCGCTCGTCGACCTGCTCGCCGGTGCGCCGTGTGCCGGAGAGCCGCCGCTCGAACTCGGCCCAGGGGATCGGCGGGTTATTGAAGCCCATGGCGTCCGCCCCTTCCCGCTCCGCGGTCAGTCATAGCGGGCCTCCGCACGCCAGCCCCCGTCGTCGAGCACCAGCAGCCAGGCGGTGCCGTCGGAGTCGACCACCTGGAAGCGCTGCACCGTGCGGGCGTGCTCGGGGTCCCACCAGCGCTCACGCACCGGCCACGGCCCCGCCCAGGCGTCGACCTCGCGGGCGTCGCGGGGGGAGCCGGTGGCCGAGAACCGATGGATGGGCGCACTGACCGAGCCCCGCACATCCACCGCCACCGGGTCGCCCTGCTCGGAGAACACGCCCACCTGGCGCGGCGCCTCGAACACGGTCGCGGGCGCCGGGGCCGGGAGGCTGCCCGGCCACGGCTGCTCGATGCGGGCCACGCCGACCGGCCGATCGCCCCACGGCACCAGCACCTGCCGTTCGGCGAGGGCACGACCGCCGCCGATGGTGGCGGTGAGCACGGCGTCGTGGCCGAGCATGCTCTGCACGCGGGAGAGGCCGTGGTGGATGCGCTCGTCGGCGCCGCCGCCCCAGAGGCCGTCTTCGTGGTGGCCGATGTCGTCCACGCTCTCGGGCGCCACCACCACCCGTGCGATGGGGGAACCGAGCCCGCTGTCGATCGCCCCGCTGCCCTGCAGCTGCCAGCGCACCCGGTCGACGACGTCGGCGGCCGAGAAGAGCCGCGGGTGCAGCCAGGTGCGTTCGCTGAGGCGGCCGGACTCGTCGGTCACCTCGATGCGCAGCGAGGTGCAGACGAGCCCCGCCTTGGTGAGACCGGCGACGAACGCCTCGGCGGTGCCGCGGAAGGCGAAGGTCACCTGGTCGACGCGGTCGAGCGGCGGTTCGAACTCGATGACGCGGTCGAGTTGTTTGGGCGGGGTGCGCGGAACGACCGCCGCCCCGTCCAGACCGCTCGCCAGGGTGTGGCAGCGGGCGCCCAGCTCGCCGAACCGCTCCCGTACATCGGTGGGGTCGAGCGCGGACAGGTCGCCGAGCCGGTGGATGCCGAGCCGGTGCAGCAGGGGAGTGAGCGCATCCTGGCCGAGCACCGAGACCGGGAGAGGGGCCAGGAAGGAGGGGGAGGCGCCGGGGGGAATCACCCGCACCCGGTCTGCTCCTGTGCTGCGTGCCGCCTGCTCGGCCGCGAACGGTCCGTCGGCGATGCCGATGCGCGCATCCGGGATGCCGAGCCCTTCCAGGCAGCGCAGCAGCTCGGCAGCCGCCTGCTCCTCGCCGCCGTAGTAGCGGGCGGGGCCGCGTGCGCGCAGCACGCAGGTTCCCGGGCGCACCAGCTGCACGCCGGGAGTGATCTCCTCGACGGCGGCGAGCACCGGCTCGAAGGCGCGAGCATCCACCACCGGGTCATAGGGGTGCACCAGCAGCTGCGTGCACCGTGCCTGGGCCTCCCGGATGCGCAGCCCGCGTTTGACGCCGTCGGCCCGCGCTGCGGCGGAGCAGGCGAACACGAGGTTGTGGTGCACGAGGGCGAGGGGGCTGTCGGCGGGGAGCTCGAGGGTCTGCACGGTCGCTGTGACCGGCCAGTCGGGGCACCACAGCACGATCGCTCTGGTCACGGCCGGCACTCAGACCACCGCCTCCAGGTGCGGGGAGCGGAGCTCGGCCGGTGTGCGCTGCTCGAGCGAGGCCCGCTGCTCGCTCGGGGCACGCTCGCTCAGCGCGGATTCGGACCCGGCCGATACGGGGACCGACGCGGCCGGCCGGAAGGTCTCGCCCAGGTCGGGCAGCCACAGATCGGCGCGGCGCAGCGACCCCGGGCCACCGCGGGCGGCCGACTCCACGGTGACCCGGTGCGCCGCGAGGTAGCCGGTGCCGGCGCCGAGGCCGTCCCACCCGCTGCGCGACACGGTGAGCGTCGCCTCGACCTGCGGCCAGTCGCCGACCACGATCAGGGTCGCCTCGCGCTGCCGCAGCCGGGCGGTGAGCCTGGCCACGTCGCCGTCGCGCGCCCGGGTGGGGGGAACGATCACCACCACGCTCAGCACGTCGACGACGGCCGCCGTCACGGTGAGCCATTGCTCGCCGGGATGCGGGACCAGCACGAGGCGTTCCAGGTCGATGCCGAACCGCCTGGCGGCCTCAGCGCCGAAATCGGGCATGCCGACCACGCCGCACCACGCGCCGGCCGCGCTCGGGCCGGCCAGCAGGGCCATGACGAGAGTGGTGGACCCGCGCACCGAATAGGCGGCCCCCGCCTTCAGCGCCCCGCCGGGCAGCAGGGAGGCGAGGACGGGATGCGTCTCCTGACGCCGGTCGTCGAGCTTGGTGGCCTGCATCTGCCGGATGCGCGACTGCAGCTCATGCACCTGCGCCCGGTCGGGGACCGGGGAGGCGAGGGCGGCTGCTGTCGTGAACACCCTTCAAGTTTCGAACATATGTTCGAAGATCGCAAATGCAATTTTCAGGGTGCAGAGAGGACGATACGCCTCCGGTGCGACAATCGACTATGCGCCCCACGTTCCCGGCCGCCGTCTACCTGTGCCTGCGCGACGGAGCGGACATCCTCTTGTTGCGGCGCGCCGGAACGGGTCACCGCGACGGGGAGCTCGCCGTGCCGGCCGGGCACATCGAGGCGGGGGAGTCGGCCACCCGGGCCGTCCTCCGTGAGACACGCGAGGAGATCCAGCTCGATCTCGCGCCGGACGACGTGCGCATGGCGCTCGTGCAGCACGGCCGCGCCGACGGCGACACCTACGTCGACTTCTTCTTCACGGCCGACCGCGGCGACGCGCAACCGGCCATCGGCGAGCCGGACAAGGCCTCGGAGCTGCTCTGGGCGCCGGTCGACCGGCTGCCGGCCGATGTCGTCCCGGTCGTGCGCCACGCCCTCGAGGCGATCGAACGCGGCGAGACCTACACCGAGTTCGGCTGGGACTGACGACGCGGACGGTCCGACAACGAGAGAAGGGGCCGGACCATCGGTCCGACCCCTTCTCCGAGCTCAACGACTAGAGCGGACGGATGTTCTCCGCCTGCAGGCCCTTCGGACCCTGGGTCACCTCGAACTCGACCTTCTGGTTCTCTTCCAGCGAGCGGTAGCCGCCCGTGGTGATTGCCGAATAGTGCGCGAAAACGTCAGCGCCACCGTCATCGGGGGCGATGAATCCGAAGCCCTTTTCGGCGTTGAACCATTTGACCGTACCTGTTGCCATGTCTCCTCCAGGAGCGAATTGTCGACCTCGAACGTCGAGGCCTCGCCTCGTGTTGTAAGCCTGCTCCTGAAAAGGTGGCCACGCTCCGCTTTGGGGACGTACCGCTCCAACACATGCAAAACACGTGGCGTATGGTCCAGCCTAGCGGCAGGAAAGCGAAAATTCACCCGTTTATGACCTCACGGTTCGGTGACGAAGTCGATCAGCTGCTCGACACGGCCGAGGAGCACGGGCTCCAGATCGGCGTAGCTGCGCACCGTCCCGAGGATCCGCTTCCATGCGTGAGCGACATCCGCCTGGGTCTCGTGGGGGAGTCCGAGTGCCTCGCAGATCCCGTGTTTCCAAGGGATCGAGCGAGGGATGTCCGGCCACGCCGCCAGCCCGACACGTGCCGGTTTCACGGCCTGCCAGATGTCGATGTACGGATGCCCGACGACCAGGACGTGCGCCCCGAAGGGCCCACCTGCGACTTTGTCGGCAATTCTACTTTCTTTCGATCCGGAGACCAGATGATCGACCAGAACGCCGATTCGGCGGTTCCGGTCGGGCGCGAACTCCCGAACGATCGCGTCGAGATCGTCGACTCCTTCGAGGTATTCGACGACCACTCCTTCGACCCGGAGGTCGTCTCCCCATACCCGTTCGACGAGCTCGGCGTCGTGCCTGCCCTCGACGAAGATCCGGCTGGCACGGGCGACACGCGCCTTCTGGTCGCCGACCGCGAACGATCCGGATGCGGTGCGCGCCCGCGACCCGCCGCCCGCCTTGCCGGGCACCACGAGGGTCACCGGTTCGCCGTCGATCAGGAAGCCGCCGCCGAGCGGGAACACCCGCTTCTTGCCGAAATAGTCCTCCAGTTCGACGGTCTGGACCTCGATCCGGGTGACGGCGCCGCAGAAACCGCTGGCGGCATCCTCGACCACGAGGTCGCGCACGGCCTCCACCTCGGGAACGGGCTTGCGGCCGGCGTTCTTCCAGTCGGAGGCCAGCACATCGGATCCATAGCGGTCGTACGTCACCCGGCGAGAGTAGTTCGCGCCGGCCGCCGACCGTCGGAGGCACGCGGCGGATGGGGTGAGTGATGGTCGCGGCTGGCGAGCGGGAGCTCGGGCGGGGGTCGCGCGAGCGGTCGCGGTGTCAGTCGAAGATGCGCACCAGCTGCCACGTGCGCCGGTCGTTGTCGTGCCGCACATCGAAGACGTGCGCCTCGCCGCGATCGTCGGTGGCCTGGAACCGCCAGCCGCCGATCTCCCTCGGCAGCGTTCCGACCCCGTAGTGGTGCTCGCCGAACGGTCGCCACCAGGCGCAGACATCCGCCCACACCGTCGGCGTGTCCGTCACGCGGTAGCGCGTCGTACGCCACACCAGCCGGGTCGGGATGCCCTCCTCGGTCGTCCACACCGTGACGGCCTCGTCGATCTCCGCCATTCTCTCCACCTCGATCAGTCGAACGTATGTTCGATTAACGAGTGTAAGACGATCCGCGTGCATCCGCACCCTGGATCTCGCCCCCGGGGCACCTGTCGACGGCATGACGACCGGTCGCGTCGCGAGGCGCCTGCTGCCATACTGGCGCCATGAACGACTTCTCCGACTCGTCCGGCGCATCGTTGCGCCTCAGCAACGCGGAGCGCGACCGCGCGGTCGCCGCCCTTCAGGCCCATGCCGGCGACGGCCGCCTCTCCGACGTCGAGCTCCAGACGCGGGTGCAGTCGGCCCGCTCGGCGGTCACGCGCGGAGACCTCGCCCCGCTGTTCGCCGACCTGCCCGGGTTCGTCGCCTTCGACGGAGGCCGCCCGCAGGCGCCGGGTGCCGGTTTCGGCTCCTCGACCGCCCAACGCCCGTATGAGAGCGGGTCGGGTCAGCCGTTCGGCCGCAACGGCTACATCATCGTCTCGATCACGCCGTTCATCGCGCTCATCCTGTTCTTCCTGTCGAGCTGGGTGTGGGGTTTCGCCTACAGCTGGCTGTGGTTCCTGCTCGTCCCGATCGTGGGCGTGATCGTCTACGGCAGTGGATACGGCGGGCGCGAACGCGACCGAGACCGCGACCGGCGCTGACCCGGAGACCCGGCGAAGCGCCGGCTCGCGCCTCCGCAGCGACTAGCCGAGCGTCGCGCCGAACACCAGGCCGAGCAGGTACGTCGCCGCGGCGGCGCCGAAGCCGATCCCGAGCTGGCGCAGCGCGCGCTTGAGCGGGGATGCTCCCGAGAGCAGTCCGACGACCGCTCCCGTGCCCAGCAGAACGATGCCGACCAGCACGGCGGCGACGATGACCGCGGTCGTTCCGCCCAGTCCGAACAGGTACGGGATGATCGGGATGAGCGCCCCCGAGGCGAAGAAGCAGAAGCTCGAGATCGCGGCGCTCCAACCGTTGCCGACCGCTTCGTGCTCGTCGATCGCGTCGACGTCGGAAGCGGTATCCGGTTCGACGGTGTAGGTGGAGAGCCCGTGCAGGACCTCGTCCGCATGGCTCTGCGCCTCGTCCGCCGACATCCCGCGCGCCCGGTACACGAGGGTGAGCTCGTTGGCGTCGACGTCGAGGTGGGGGAGCACCGACCGGGTCGCCGGGTTGGGGGTGGATGCCTCGAGCAGTTCGCGCTGCGATCGCACCGACACGTACTCCCCGGCCCCCATCGAGAGGGCTCCGGCGAGCAGACCGGAGATGCCGGTCAGCAGCACCACATGGGTGGGGACTCCGCTCGCGCTGATTCCGAGCACGAGCGCGAGGTTGCTGACGAGGCCGTCGTTCGCACCGAACACGGCGGCGCGGAACGTTCCGGAGAGCCGTTGCCGGCCCCGGGCGGCCAGGGCGCGGACGACCTCCTCGTGGATCTGCTCGTCGGCGGCCATCTGCGGGGTCGCATCCGTGTCGGCGCTGTACGGCGAACGTGCTTCGGCGCGCTGGGCGAGGGCGAGCACGAAGACCGAGCCGAACCGGCGCGCGAGGAAGCCGAGCACGCGCGTGCGGAGGTCGCCCCGCAGCGGCTTGCCCACCTGGTCGCCGAGGAGGTCGAGCCAATGCTGCTCGTGGCGCCGTTCCGCTTCGGCGAGGGCGAGCAGGATCTCCCGCTCCTCACCGCTCCGTCGGCCGGCCAGGTCGCGGTACACGGCGGCTTCCGCGCGTTCGTCGGCGAGGTATCGGCGCCAGCGGCGGATGTCGGCGGGACCGGGCTGGCGGGAGGACGTCTCGATGCTCATAACGGTAGACGAGTCTATGGGGCTTCCCTGCTCGGCGGGCTGCTCTGCGCGGCCCCGTCGGTGAAGCGGCGGCCCCAGTCGCGCATCCGCTCGACCAGCTCGGGCGGTGACACGGCCTCGATCGGCGCTTCGACCGCACCGAGGCCGAAGAGCGCCCAGTCGGTGCTGTCGGCGGTCATCCGGATGCGCGTGCGGCCGTCGTCGATCTCCTCGGCCTGCACCCACCGGCCGATCGTGGCTTCGACCTGAGCCAGGGGAGCATGGACGATCGCCTCGATCTGGAGCGTGGTCGGTGCGATGCTGCCGAGGGAGGCTGTGACGAAGTCGGCGGCGTCGTCGGCCGGCAGGGTGCGCGGGCGGAACCGGACGCCGGTGGGTCGCGGCTCGGCGAGCCGGTCCAGCCGGAAGCTGCGCCAGTCGAATCGGGTGAGGTCGTAGGCGACCAGATACCAGCGTCTCCCCACCGAGACCAGGCGGTGCGGCTCCACGCGTCGCTCGGTGCGCTGTCCGTCGCGGGCGACGTAGACGAAGTCGAGACGCTCCTCGTCGCGGCAGGCCTGGGCGACGGCGGTGAGCACCTCGGCGTCGACACTGGGACCGGGACGCAGCTCGCCGGCGACC
Organism: Leifsonia sp. NPDC058248; assembly: GCF_042881905.1. Lineage (NCBI taxonomy): Bacteria > Bacillati > Actinomycetota > Actinomycetes > Micrococcales > Microbacteriaceae > Leifsonia > Leifsonia sp. NPDC058248. Next base: position 245,953 of record NZ_JBHVXB010000002.1, on the reverse strand, counting down.
GTTGCCGTGCGGAGGGCCTCGACGCGGCGACGCAGGCGCGGCGGCATGACCTGCACGACCTTCGCGAGCGCGCGGACCGAGGCGTCTTCGATGCCCGCGATGCCGCTCTGCGCCGCCGTGCGCAGTCCCACGGCGAGCGCCACCGCCTCTTCGTCGTCGACGACGAGCGGCGGAAGCGACGCGCCGGCGGCCAGCTGGTAGCCGCCGTCGACTCCGCGGGTGGCGTCGACCGGGTAGCCGAGCTCCCTCAGCCGGTCGACGTCGCGGCGCAGTGTGCGGACCGAGACCTCGAGGCGGTCGGCGAGCTCGCTGCCGGGCCAGTACCGGTGCGTCTGCAGCAGCGAGAGGAGCTGGAGGGTTCGGGATCCTGTGGTGGCCATGCGCTCAGTCTCGACGGTATTGCGGTCGGAAAGTGTCCGCTATCGAGCATACGCGCGTCGCGTGGGCCCCTCGCGTCAGCCTGTCGTCTCCGTCGTCAGAGCCGTCGCACCGGGCCGCGAGAGGGTGAGGATGGCCTCCGTGATGTAGGGGCTGCGTTCGAGCCGCGCGCCGACGGCCGCCAGGTCGGCTGCGACATCCGATTCGGGATCGTTGCCCACCAGGTCGACGGCGGCCACCAGGTAGAAGCGTTCGGGTCCGAGGAACTCGAGGTGCAGATAGGTCACCCTGTCGACCTCCGGATGTTCGAGCAGCACCACGAGCACCGCGCGTTGGACGCGGTCGGGCGCAGGCTCGCCGAGCAGGAACCGCCGGTTGCGGTCGATCAGGATGACCGCGACCACGGCGAGCAGCAGACCGATCAGGATGGACCCCATCGCGTCATAGACGGCCTGACCGGTGAGCTGATGGAGGAGCAGGCCGAGGAACGCGATGACCAGGCCGATGAGGGCCGCGGAGTCTTCGGCGAACACAGCTCGCAGCGTGGGGTTGGAAGTCCTCAGAACGTGCCCGATCGTGCTGACGCCCCGTCGCGTCGCCACCTCGTGGGCCTGGCGGTACGACTGCAGGAACGAGATGCCCTCGAACACGAACGACACCGCGAGCACGATGTAGCCGACCAGGTAGTCGCCGGCCGGCTCGCTGCTGCTCAACTGCGACACGCCGTGCAGAACCGAGACCACGGCTCCCGCCGTGAACAGACCGACGGCCGCGAACAGCGACCAGATGTAGGCGTCGCGACCGTACCCACCCGGATGCGCGGCGTCCCGTGGCTTGGCCGAGCTGCGTTCGGCCTGCAGCAGGAAGACCTCGTTGCCGGCATCCGCCCACGAGTGCGCGGACTCGGCCACCATCGACGCCGAACCGGTCAGCACGGCGGCGATCGTCTTGGCGATCGCGACCAGCACATTCGCGCCGAACGCGATGAGAACCGTGAGGAGGCTGGAGGATCCGCGGTCGTCCGACATGCGGCCAGCGTAGCCCCGGCTGCAGAGAACCCGGGTGCTCCGAATGCAGAGAACCCCGGTCGATGACCGGGGTTCTCTCTGTGTCCGAGGGGGGACTTGAACCCCCACGCCCTATACGGGCACTAGCACCTCAAGCTAGCGCGTCTGCCATTTCCGCCACCCGGACGAGTGTTTTCGGCAGCAGGCCGAACCGGCCGCCGAAGAAAGACATTAGCATGAAAAGCGTCACCGATTTCACACCTCGGTCGCGTTGATAGGTTGAGTCTATGACGGATTCCCGCAACGAGAGTCAGCTCGACGAGACGGCGATCATCGCCCGCGATCTGATCCGCTTCGACACCACCAATTACGGCGAGGGCCGCTCGAACGGCGAGACGGACGCCGCGGAGTACGTCGAGGCGAAACTGAGGGCGATCGGCCTCGAGCCGCGCATGTTCGACTCGGACCCGGGGCGCACGAGCGTCGTCGCGCGTGTCGCCGGGCGCGACGCGTCGAAGCCTGCTCTGGTCGTGCACGGGCATCTGGATGTCGTACCGGCCGATCCTCACAACTGGACGGTCGATCCGTTCGGCGGCGTAATCAAGGACGGCCTGCTGTGGGGCCGCGGCGCGGTGGACATGAAGAACATGGACGCGATGATCCTCACGGCCGTGGGCGACATCCTGGGCGCGGGCGGGCAGCCCGAGCGCGACCTGGTCGTGGCCTTCTTCGCCGACGAGGAGGACGGCGGCCGTCGCGGCTCGCACTATCTCGTCGACAACCATCCGGAACTCTTCGCCGGTGCGACCGAGGCGATCAGCGAGGTCGGCGGCTATTCGATCGAGCTCGACGGCAAGCGCGCCTACCTGATGCAGACGGGGGAGAAGTCCCTCGTCTGGATCAAGCTGATCGCCCGGGGACGCGCAGCGCACGGTTCGCGCCTCATCCGCGACAACGCGATCACCCGGCTGGCCGAGGCGGTGGTCGCGATCGGCCGCCAGGAGTGGCCGATCCAGCTGACCGACACGACGACGCAGCTGCTCGCCGAGCTGTCCCGCATCCTGGGCGTCGATCCCGAGAAGGTCGGACCCGACGAGATCGTCCTGCGCACCGGAACCGCCGCGGGCTTCATCCTGGCCACGCTGCGCACCACGACGAACCCGACGCTCCTCAGCGCCGGCTACAAGCACAACGTCATCCCCGACACGGCCGAGGCGCTCATCGACATCCGCACCCTGCCCGGCGACGAAGACCACGTGCTGCAGCGCGTGCAGCAGATCGTCGGCGACGACATCGAGATCCAGATCATGCACCGCGACGTCGGCCTCGAGGCGAGCTTCGACGGACCCCTGATCGACGCGATCGTCGGCACTCTCGATCGGCACGACCCCGGCGCGCCCGTCCTGCCCTACCTGCTCTCCGGCGGAACCGACAACAAGGCGCTCAGCACGCTCGGGATCACCGGCTACGGCTTCGCCCCGCTGCGTCTTCCCGCCGATCTCGACTTCCCCGGCATGTTCCACGGCGTGGACGAGCGCGTCCCTCTCGACGCGCTAGTGTTCGGTAGAACTGTGCTGCGCGATCTTCTGCTCAGCTACTGACGACCGTCCCTTCTTCCCCTCCCGTCAGCGAAAGCACGCATGGACTACATCAACGCCATCATCCTCGGGCTCGTGCAGGGCCTCACGGAGTTCCTCCCGATCTCGTCGAGCGCGCACATCCGGATCGTGGGGGAGCTGCTCGGCACCGGGGCCGACCCGGGTGCGCGCTTCACCGCGATCATCCAGCTCGGCACCGAGGCGGCGGTGCTGCTGTACTTCTGGAAGGACATCGTCCGGATCGTCTCGGCCTGGTTCCGCGCCCTGCTCGGCCGGATTCCCCGCAACGACCCGGATGCCCGGATGGGCTGGCTGGTCATCATCGGCAGCATCCCGATCGTGGTGCTCGGCGTGCTGTTCCAGAACGCGATCGAGACCACCCTCCGGTCGCTCTGGATCGTGGCGGCCACGATGATCATCTTCGGCATCCTGCTCGGCGTCGCCGATTACGTCGGCGCCAAGACCCGCCGGCTCAAAGACCTCACCTGGGGCCACGGCATCATCTTCGGCTTCGCGCAGGCCCTCGCACTGATCCCGGGCGTCTCCCGCTCGGGCGGCACCATCACCGCCGGGCTGTTCATGGGCTACCAGCGCAAGGCCGCCGCCCGCTACTCCTTCCTCCTGGCGCTTCCGGCGGTGTTCGGGAGCGGATTCTTCCAGCTCTACAAATCCATCAAGGAGCCGTGCACGGAGGCGCTGGCCGCTGCCAACACCTGCACGCTCGAGGTGTTCGGCCCGGGTGAGACCGCTGTCGCCACCATCGTCGCCTTCGTCGTCGGCCTCCTGGTCATCGTCTTCTTCATGGGCTACATCTCGCGCCACAGCTTCCTGCCGTTCGTGATCTACCGCCTCGCGCTCGGTGGACTGCTGGTCGTGCTGCTCTCCACCGGCGTCCTCGCCGCCTAGCCCCGGATGCGCGCCTGGACGCGGCCAGCGGTGCCGCACGCCGCCGGCGAGTCCGTCCCTCCCCGGTTGTACGACACCGCGTCCCAGCAGCTGGTGGAAACGCGGCCGGACGATGTCGCCCGGCTGTATGTGTGCGGCATCACCCCGTATGACGCGACGCACCTCGGTCACGCTGCGACCTACCTCGCGTTCGACACCCTGCAGCGGGTGTGGCTGGACGCCGGCTATCGCGTGCACTACGCGCAGAACGTCACCGACGTCGACGACCCGCTCCTGGAGCGTGCGGCGGCGACGGGGGTCGACTGGCGGGACCTCGCGGCGCAGCAGATCGAGCTCTTCCGTCACGACATGGAGAGTCTGAGGATCCTCCCGCCCGACGACTACGTGGCCGTGACCGAGGTGATCGAGCAGGTGGGGCGCGCCACGCGCATCCTGCTCGACCGCGGCATCGCGTACCTCGTCGACGACGACGTGTACTTCGACAACCGGGCGGCCCAGGAGGCCGCGCCGTGGGTGCTGGGCGACGAGAGCAACCTCGACCGCCAGACGATGCTCGCTCTGTTCGCCGAGCGTGGGGGAGACCCCGACCGTGCAGGCAAGAAGGACCCCCTCGACCCGCTGCTCTGGCGCGCGAGCCGCGACGGGGAGCCGAGCTGGCCCTCGGAGGCCGGCGCCGGGCGTCCCGGCTGGCACATCGAATGCTCCGTGATCGCGCTCATGCACCTCGGACGCGACTTCACGGTCCAGGGAGGCGGCTCCGACCTGGTGTTCCCGCACCACGAGCTGAGCGCAGGCCACGCGGCGGCGCTCAGCGGGCATCCGCTGGCCCGGGTGTACAGCCACGCCGGGATGGTCGCATACCAGGGCGAGAAGATGAGCAAGTCGCTCAGGAATCTGGTGCTCGTGTCGCAGCTGCGCGACGCCGGTGCCGACCCGCGTGCCATCCGCCTCGCCCTGCTCGCGCACCACTACCGGTCGGACTGGGAGTGGTTCGACGACGGGCTGGGCGAGGCGGCCCAGCGGCTCGCGACCTGGGCCGCGGTCGTCGACCGGGCGCGCGCCAACGGCGTGCTCGAGGCCGTCCCGGCGCCCGCGGAGCGGGAGATGCTCGACCGGATGCGCGCAGCGCTCCGCGACGACCTCGACACCCCCGGCGCCCTGCGTGCCATCGATGAGTGGGCGGCGGGCCGTCCTGGTGCCGTGTCGACGCAGCTCACCGACGCGATCGACGCGCTGCTGGGCATCCGGCTCTAGCGGTCGTCAGGCCGAGGGCTGGGGCTCAGGAGCGCCAGGGCTCGTCCGGGCGACCGCCCGCCTGGCCGTCGCGGCCGTCCCGTCCGTCGCCTCGGCGCCGGAGGTAGCGCTCGAACTCCTGGGCGATCGCCTCGCCGCTCGCCTCGGGGGAGTCGACCGTGTCGCGCGCCTGCTCCAGCTGCTGGATGTAGGCGGCCATCTCCTCGTCGTCGGCCGCGAGCGCGTCGATGCCGGCCTCCCACGCCGACGCCTCGTCGACGAGGGTTCCCCGGGGGATCGTCACGTCGACGAGCTCCTCGAGCTTGTCGATCAGGGCGAGCATCGCTTTGGGGCTCGGCGCGTTGTGCACGTAGTGGGGCACGGACGCCCAGATCGTGACGGTCGGGATGCCCACGGCCTCCGCACCCTCGGCGATCGCGCTCAGGATGCCCACCGGGCCCTCGTAGGTGGAGCGCTCGATGCCCAGCTCGGTGCGGACGGCCGAGTTCTCGCTCGAGGCGAAGATGGAGATGGGGCGGGTGTGCGGCACGTCGGCCAGCATCGCGCCGAGGAAGACGATTCCCCCGACGTCGGAGGCGAGCGCCGCGTCGAGGATCTCGGCGGTGAAGCTCTTCCACGAGCGCGACGGCTCGGTGCCGAGCAGCAGATAGATGTTGCCGGTGTTGTCGCCGCTCACCCGCAGATTGGCGTCGTCGGCCAGTTCATGCGACGGATCACCCGGATGCACGGGACCGTACATCAACGCGGACGGCCAGATCAGCCTTCGGTGCCCGTCGTCGTCGGTCACCGTGGGCCGATTGAACTGGAAGTCGAAGTAGAGCTCAGGGTCGACTTCGGCGATCGGCACCACATCGAGGACGTCTTGCAACGTCTTGACGGCGCCGCTCGCCGCCTCGCCCGCGTCGTTCCAGCCTTCGAACGCCACGACCAGGATGCGGCCGCTGAGGAAGTTCGTGCCCTGGGTCACAGTGGGTGTACCTCGTCCTCTCCCATGCGCCCGTTCGGACGCCATCCATCCAGGATAGGCCCGCGCGTCACCGATACACTTGTGGCCCGTGACCTCTCTGACTCCTCCGTCGCTGCCATCCGCTGTTTTATGGGACATGGACGGCACCCTCGTCGACACCGAACCGTACTGGATGGCCTCCGAGTCCGAGCTGGTGGGATCGTTCGGGGGCACGTGGACCCACGACGACGGCCTGACCCTCGTCGGGCTCGGCCTGTGGAACTCGGCGAAGATCCTCCAGTCGCGCGGAGTCGACCTGACGCCCGACGAGATCGTGCGGTGGCTGACCGACCGCGTCCAGCGGATGCTCGACGCCGAAGGGGTGCCGTGGCGGCCGGGCGCGCGCGAGCTCCTCGCCGAGCTGCGGGAGCGGGGCATCCCGACCGCGCTCGTCACCATGTCGGTGCGCTCCATGGCCGAGCAGATCGTGTCGCAGATCCCGTTCGACGCCTTCGACGTGATCGTCAGCGGCGACGAGGTCACCGAGGCGAAGCCGCATCCGGAGCCCTACCTGCGCGCCGCTGAGCTCCTCGGCGTCGCCCCGGCCTCCGCCGTCGCCATCGAGGACTCCCTCGTGGGTCTCACCTCGGCCGTCGACTCCGGCGCCGTCGCCATCGGCGTTCCCCACACCGTCCCGCTGCCCGAGAGCGACGAGCACGCACTCTGGCCGTCGCTGGAGGGCAAGACCGCCGCCGACCTCATCGACCTCTTCAACTCCCGGGCGGTCGTGCGATGAGCGACACCGAGCTGCCGCAGAGCAGCGGACCGTTCCGCGCCGGCGATCGTGTGCAGCTCACCGGCCCCAAGGGGAAGATGAACACCATCACGCTCGAGCCGGGCAAGGTGTTCCACACCCACCGCGGGATCCTCGAGCACGACACGATCATCGGCCTTCCCGACGCGTCCGTGGTCACGAACAACGTCGGCGTCGAGCACCTCGCGCTGCGCCCGCTGCTCAACGACTTCGTGATGTCGATGCCACGCGGCGCCGCCATCATCTACCCGAAGGACGCGGCGCAGATCCTCGCCCTCGCCGACATCTTCCCCGGCGCGAACGTCGTGGAGGCCGGAGTCGGCTCCGGCGCGCTGTCGCTCTGGCTGCTGCGAGCGATCGGCTCGGCGGGAACGCTCCGCTCGTTCGAACGGCGGGACGAGTTCGCAGAGGTGGCGCGCGCCAACGCCGCGACGTTCCTCGGGCGCGACCCCGAGAACTGGTCGATCACCGTCGGGGATCTTCAGGTAGCGCTTCCGTCGGCCGTCGAGGATCAGAGCGTCGACCGCGTCGTGCTCGACATGCTCGCGCCGTGGGAGTGCCTGGACGTGGTCACGGCCGCGCTCAAGCCGGGCGGCGTGCTGCTCTGCTACATCGCCACGGTCACCCAGCTGTCGCGCGTCGCCGAGGCGATCCGCGCATCCGGTCAGTACACGCACCCGCAGTCCAGCGAGACCATGGTGCGCGGCTGGCACGTCGAGGGACTCGCCGTGCGGCCCGACCACCGGATGATCGGCCACACCGGCTTCCTCATCACTGCACGACGGCTCGCGCCGGGGACCGTGCTGCCCGAACTCAAACGCCGTCCGTCGAAGAGCGACTACAGCGACGAGGACGTGGAAGCGTGGACGCCCGGAGCGCTGGGGGAGCGCCAGTCGAGCCCGAAGAGCCTGCGCAAGCGGGTCAGGGCGGCGGCCACGAGCGCCGAGCTCTCCAAGGCGCGCGGCCTCGACGGGGCGTCCGACGACGACCCCGCCATCAACTAGCATGGGAGGCCGGAGGGCGCGTCCCTCCTCTCCCACCGATCGCACCGAAAGAGGACTCGTGCGCAGAGCAACCGCACTCGTCGTAGCCGCTGGGCTGCTGGCCATCACACTCACGGGATGCTCGTCAGACCCGAACGCCGACTGCAGCAAGGCTCTGAAGCCGGGAGCGGCCTCCGCCCTGATCAGTGTCAGCGGAAAGTTCGGCGAGAAGCCGAAGGTCACGTTCCCGACCCCGGTCGAGACCACGACCTCGCAGCGGTCGACGATCATCCAGGGCGATGGGGAGAAGCTCCAGAAGGGGCAGATGGTGGAGTTCCAGTACTCCTTCCTCGACGGGGCGACCAAGCAGAGCCTCGGCGCCAGCACCTATGAGGGTGGCGGAGGTCCGCTGATCGCCGTCGGCGCCATCCCGATCCCTGCACTGAACGACGGTCTGCTCTGCGCGACGGTGGGCTCGCGCCTGGCCATCGCCATCGCTCCGAAAGACACCTCGGCCGACCCGTCTTCGCAGTCGACCGACTCCGCGATCGCGGTCGTCGACATCGTCAAGGCCTACCTGCCGCGGGCGAACGGAACGCCGCAGCCGTCGGTCTCCGGGTTCCCGACCGTCGTGCTTGCGCCGACCGGCCAGCCGGGCGTCACGATCCCCAGCGGTTCGGCGCCCAAGAAGGTCGAGACCGAAGAGCTGAAAGCGGGTTCCGGCGCGACCGTCAAGAAAGACAGCAGTGCGGTGCTGCACTACACGGCGGTCGGCTGGGAGAACAAGAACGTCGCGCTGAGCACGTGGCAGGGCGGCAGCCCCGACGTGGTCACCATGGACACGGGCGCGAGCGCTGTGCAGCAGGGCTCGGCGCTTCCGCAGGCCATGCTCAAGGAACTGGTCGGCAAGAAGGTGGGCTCGCAGGTCGCCGTCGTGACCCCGACCGACGGCAGCACGCCCGCTCTGGTCTGGGTCGTCGACATCCTGGGAGTGCGCTAGCCGATTAGGATGGAGGGGTGCCTCCGTCCTCGTCTTCGCCCTCCCGCGTGCCGGTCGAGGAGCGTCTCTTCAGCCTTGTGCTCGCGTTGCTCGCGACCGAGACGGGACTGACGAAGAACGAGATCCTCTCGACTGTTCAGGGCTACCGTCAGCGATACGCGTCCCGCGGTGACAACAGCAGCCTCGAGCGCCAGTTCGAGCGCGACAAAGACGACATCCGCGAGCTGGGCGTGCCTCTCGAGACCGTCGAGGCGCCGGGAGATGCGGGCAACAACCAGCTGCTGCGCTATCGCATTCCCAAAGGGGCATACGATCTGCCGGCCGACGTCGTCTTCTCTCCGGAGGAGATCACCCTGCTCGGGCTCGCGGCCACCGTCTGGCGCGAGGGGAGCCTCTCGTCCGAGTCGCGTCGTGCCCTTATGAAGCTGCGTTCGCTCGGTGTCGAGGCCGACGACCCGATCGTGGGCTACGCGCCTCGGCTGCGCGCGCGCGAGAGCGCGTTCGACCCGCTCAACATCGCTCTCGAACGGCACGCGATCGTGCAGTTCCCGTATCTCAAGCCCGGTGAGAGCTCCGGGCGCACGCGAACCGTCGCGCCGCTCGCGCTCGTGCAGCATCAGGGCCGCTGGCACCTGCAGGGCATCGATCAGGACGCGAAGGGCTCGCGCACGTTCCTGCTCTCGCGCATGGTCGGCCCGGTCAAGGTGACCAGCCGCACCTTCGAGCCCGAGGGCACGGACTTCGCGGCCAAGGCGCTGGAGGAGCTCGAACGCATCTGGGCCGACAACCTCGCCGAGATCGAGGTCGCGGCGGGCACCGATGCGGCGACCCGGCTCGGCAAGCGCTACGGTGACGCGGTTCCCACCGCTCGCGACGGCGAGTCCTTCCGCCTCACCGTCAACTACTCCGACTTCAACATCCTCGCCGACCAGCTGGCGAGTTTCGGCCCCGAGGTGGTGGTGCTCTCGCCTCCGGAGCTGCGCGATGCCGTGCGTGACCGACTGCTGGTGACCTTCCGGGCGCACGACGATGACGGCATCTCCGGCGACTCAGCCGACCCGGCCGACTCCGGCGAGCGACGCGGGGAGGCCGTCGATGGCTGAGCGCCGCAGACCGATGCAGGCGCAGGACAAGCTCGCGTTCCTGCTCGCCCTCGTCCCCTACCTCATGGATCGCGACCGGGTGAGCGTCTCCGAGGCCGCCTCGCACTTCGGCGTCGAGAAGGAGCAGCTGCGCGACGCCGTACGGCTCATCGCGGTGTCCGGCATCCCCGGTGAGACCAACCAGTACCAGCCGGGCGACCTGTTCGACATCGCCTGGGACGACTTCGAGGAGAACGACCAGATCGTCCTCACCCACCAGGTCGCGATCGACGACTCGCCGCGCTTCTCAGCACGGGAGGCGGCGGCCCTGATCGCGGGGCTGCAATACCTCACCTCGCTGCCGGAGAACGCCGACCGCGATGTGATCGGCTCGCTGATGGCCAAGCTCGCACGGGGCGCGTCCGGGGCGCCGAGTCAGGTCGCCGTCGCGGGCTCCGAGACGGATGAGACCCTCGCGATCATCCGGGACGCCGTCGCCACCGGCACCCAGCTCGACTTCGACTACCTCAACTCGCGGGGCGAACGGGAACGGCGCCGTGTCGACCCTCTGCGCATCGAGTCGATCGACCAGGACTGGTACCTGCGCGGCTGGGACCACCTCCGAACCGCGATCCGCACCTTCCGTCTCGACCGCATCGACGACCTGACGGCCACCGACGAGCCGATCACGTACCGCCCGGGCGACGTGACACTGCCCGAGACGCTCTTCGAGGGCACCCCCGACGACCTCCTCGTGCAGATCGAGGTGTCGGCGTCGGCCATCCCGCTGATCGTCGACTACATCCCCGACGGTGCGCCGCGGGACGAACAGGACGGCCTGGTCCGCACGAGCGTGCGCGTCGCCCACTACCACGGGCTCAAACGCCTCGTCGCCGGGCACTCGGGCGTGCTCACCGTGCTCGACCCGCCCGAGGCGCGCCGCGTGGTCGCCGACTGGGCGCGTGCCGGCGCCGAGCGGTACCGGTAGGCTGCCCGACATGCCCTGGTGGTCGTGGCTGGTGATCTGGGGAGCGCTCGTGCTGGCGCTCCTGGGGATGCTCGCGCTCTTCGCCGTCCGGCTCTTCCGCAAGCTCATGGCGGCCGCGGCCGAGGTGACCGCCCTCGCCGAGAAGGCGCAGGTGCTCTCGGAGCGGGCCGACGAGCTCCGCGAGGCCCCCTTCCGGTCGGCCGTCTTCGAGGATGCCGGGAAGCTCCGCGCCGAGCGGGAGCAGGCCGTCGCCGATCGTGCCGTTGCGCGGCAAGCTCGCAGGGACGCACGGGTCAGACGAGGTAAACTTCTGGTCAACGCGGATCCCACCCAGTTTTCGCACCTGACTCGAAGGAATTGATCTCATGCTCGGCGGACTCACCGGATGGCACCTGCTCATCATCCTCGCTGTGATCTTGCTTCTCTTCGGTGCGCCCAAGCTCCCGGGTCTCGCGCGCAGCATCGGCCAGTCCATGCGCATCTTCAAGGGTGAAGTCAACGAGATGAAGAAGGACGGCGAGAAGACCGCTCCCGGCGACGCTGCGGCTCCGGTCGACGGCACGCAGGCGTCCGCCGCTCCCACGCCTCCTCCCGCTCCCGCCGCTCCGTCGTCCGAATCGCCCACGAAGCCGTAGGTCGTGGCCTCCGATAAGCGAGGCAGGAACCGCGAAGGTCGCATGACGCTCGGCGAGCATTTCGTCGAGCTTCGCAAACGCCTCTTCCGTTCTGCCCTGGGACTTCTCGCCGGCGCGATCGCCGGCTGGTTCCTCGCGGACTATCTCCTGGATGCTCTGCGCGGGCCGATCACGGAGATCGCCACCCAGCAGGGCCGCCAGGCCCAGCTCAACTACGACAGCATCACCGGCGCGTTCGACCTCAAGATGCAGGTCGCGATCACGATCGGCGTGCTGATCTCGAGCCCGATCTGGCTCTACCAGATCTGGGCGTTCTTCGTGCCCGCGCTGAGCCGCAAGGAGCTCAGGTACGGCTTCGGCTTCTTCTTCACCGCGGTCCCGCTCTTCCTGGCCGGCGCCTTCGCGGGCTGGCTGCTGGTGCCCCACATCGTCAACCTCCTGACGAGCTTCGCGCCGGGAGAGGACTCCGCCATCATCTCGGCCAAGACCTACTTCGACTTCGTGCTCAAGCTGGTCCTCGCCGTCGGAGTGGCGTTCGTGCTCCCCGTGTTCCTGGTGCTCCTCAACTTCGTCGGAGTGCTGAGCGCGAAGTCGATCATCCGGTCGTGGCGCTGGGCGTTCATCCTGATCGCGCTGTTCACGGCGATCGCGACGCCGGCCGCCGATGTGATCTCGATGTTCCTCCTGGCCATCCCGATGGTGGTGCTCTATCTGGCCGCCTACGGGGTGGCGTGGCTGCACGACCGCCGCGCGGCGAAAGCCGCCTTGCGCCTGGAGGCCGAACTCGCGACATAGGCTGGTGCAGTGACCGATCAGCTGTCCCCGGCCGAACGCTTCGCGGCCTCCCGCTCCCGCACCCGGCAACCCCTGCTGGAGGCGTTCCGAGCGGGCCTGCGTTTCGACCTCGACCCGTTCCAGCGTGAGGCGTGCGCGAGTCTGGAGAACGGCAAGAGCGTGCTGGTCGCCGCCCCCACCGGCGCCGGCAAGACGATCGTCGCCGAGTTCGCCGTCTTCCTCGCCATGCGCGAGGCGAACGCGAAGGTCTTCTACACGGCGCCCATGAAGGCGCTGAGCAACCAGAAGTTCCAGGAGCTCGTCGAGGTCTGGGGCCCCGAGTCGGTCGGCCTGCTCACCGGCGACACCAACATCAACTCGCGGGCCCGCATCGTCGTGATGACGACCGAGGTGCTGCGCAACATGCTCTACGCCGACTCCGACCTCCTCACCGACCTGGCATACGTCGTGATGGATGAGGTGCACTACCTCGCCGACCGGTTCCGCGGCGCCGTGTGGGAAGAGGTGATCATCCATCTGCCCTCGGAGGTGCGGATGGTCTCGCTCAGCGCGACGGTCTCGAACGCCGAGGAGTTCGGCGACTGGCTGCAGGCCGTGCGCGGCGACACCGACGTCATCGTGTCCGAAGAGCGTCCGGTGCCGCTGGAGCAGCACATCCTGATGCGCACCAAGCTCATCGACCTCTTCGACTCGTCGGGTCTCGCCGCGACCAACCGCGTGAATCCGGAGCTCGTGCAGATGGCCCGGTACGGCGGCCGCACCCTGAACTCGCGCCAGATGCGGGATGTCGGGCGATACCACTCCCGGGGCGGCCGGGTCGAGTCGTTCCGGATGGACCGTGCGGAGATCGTGCACCTGCTGGCGGAGCGCAACCTGTTGCCGGCGATCTTCTTCATCTTCAGCCGCAACGGCTGCGACCAGGCCGTGCGCCAGACGCTGCGGTCGGGGGTGCGGCTGACCGAGCAGCATGAGCGCGACGAGATCCGGGCGATCGTCGAGGACCGGTGCCGTACGTTCCTCGACGAGGACCTCGCGGTGCTCGGCTACTGGGAGTGGCTCGAAGGGCTCGAGCGCGGTGTCGCCGCGCACCACGCCGGCATGCTCCCGGCGTTCAAAGAGGTCGTCGAGGAGCTCTTCCGCCGCAAGCTCGTGAAGGTCGTGTTCGCCACCGAGACGCTCGCGCTCGGCATCAACATGCCGGCGCGCACCGTCGTGCTGGAGAAGCTGGAGAAGTTCAACGGCGAGGCGCGGGTGCCGATCACGCCGGGGGAGTACACCCAGCTCACCGGTCGCGCCGGCCGTCGCGGCATCGACGTCGAAGGGCACTCCGTCATCCAATGGCAGGACGGCCTCGACCCGCAGTCGGTGGCCTCGCTCGCGTCCCGTCGCAGCTACCCGCTCAACTCGAGCTTCCGGCCGACCTACAACATGGCGGTCAACCTGGTCGACCAGTTCGGCCGGGAGCGCACCCGCGAGATCCTCGAGTCGTCGTTCGCCCAGTTCCAGGCCGACCGGGCCGTGGTCGACCTCGCGCGCAAGGTGCGCCAGCAGGAGGAGTCGCTCGCCGGCTACGAGAAGGCGATGACCTGTCACCTGGGCGACTTCAAGGAGTACTCGGGCATCCGGCGTGAGCTCAGCGACCTGGAGCGCAAAGGCGCGCGCATCGAGAACGCCTCGCGTGCCGACCGCGAACGCCGCCAGCGCCAGCTCACAGCCTTGCGCAAGCGCATGAAAGAGCATCCGTGCCATCGCTGCCCCGACCGCGAGCAGCACGCGCGCTGGGCGGAACGCTGGTGGAAGCTGAAGCGGGAGACGGATGCTCTCAGCGGGCAGATCCGGTCGCGCACCGGCGCCGTGGCGAAGGTCTTCGACCGCGTCACCGACGTGCTGCTCGAACTCGGCTACCTCACGGACGACGACGGGACCACCGCCCTGACCGTGCACGGCCGCACCCTCAAGCGCATCTACGGCGAACGCGACCTGCTGGTGGCCGAATGCCTGCGTCGCAACATCTGGAACCAGCTCGACGCGCCGAGTCTCGCCGCCATGGCGTGCGCCCTCGTCTTCGAGCCGAGACGGGATGAAGGGCTCGCCCACGACCGGTATTTGCCGAAGGGCGCGTTCCGGCCCGCCCTGGAGAAGACGATCGAGATCTGGAGCAGGCTCGACGACCTGGAGCGCGAGAACCGGCTGTCGGGGAGCGAACCGCCCTCGACCAGCCTGGCGCTGGCGATGCACGCCTGGGCCAGAGGGACGAGCCTGAACGCCGTGCTCTCGGAGGCGGACATGGCCGCGGGCGACTTCGTGCGCTGGACCAAGCAGACCATCGACCTCCTCGATCAGCTCTCCCTGGTCGCCCAGGGACCGGTGGGGCGCACGGCGCGCCAGGCGCTCGAATCGATCAGACGCGGCATCGTCGCGTACTCCTCCGTTGCTTGACGAGGGAACGCTCAGCGCACGTGCGGAGACCGCTCGGCCGGGTGCTCTAGGCTCTGTCCCCGTGACCCGTTTCCCCCGCGCGCCGCTGCCGCTCTGGCTGGCGCTCGCGATCGCGGTGCTGGCCGGGCCGGTGATGGACGCGGGCTTCCCCGACATGGACTGGTGGCCGCTCACCTTCGTCGGCGTCGGCATGGTGCTCATCTCCCTCCGGGGACGTCGCGCGGGCAGCGCCTTCCTCGTCGCGACCGTCGCGGGGGAGTCGTTCTACCTGGTGCACGTGTCGTGGACCTCGCTCTACCTCGGTCCCGTCCCCTGGGTGGCGCTGTCGACGCTGGAAGCTCTGTTCTTCGGCCTGGGCGGGATGCTGGTCGCCCTGGCCTACCGCTGGGTGCCGAGGGCGTGGCCCAGCAGAGCAGGACGGCTCGGGATGCTCCCGCTGATCGTCTCCGGCCTGTGGGTCCTCCGCGAGTACGTCGCGGGCAACTGGCCGTACGGCGGGTTCTCCTGGGGCCGGGTCGCCGAATCCCAGTCGGAGAGCCCGTTCGCGCCGCTGGTCGCCTGGCTCGGCATCTCCGGCCTCGGTTTCGTGATGGTGTGGCTGGTGGCGCTGCTGCTCGAGCTCTGCTTCGCGTTCGACGTGCAGCGCGTGTGGCGCGGCGCCCTGGCGATCGGAGCGGTCGCCCTCGTGCTCGTCGTCCCGGCCTGGCCGGCTGCGACCCACGGCACGACGCGTATCGCGGCGGTGCAGGGGAACGGACCGGCCGGCTACTTCGACAACGCGCCGCCGGATGCCGTGCTGAACAGCCAGATCGCCGAGACCCAGAAGATCGAGGACCAGAAGGCCGACATGGTCGTCTGGCCCGAGGGAACGGCGCAGCCCGACCCGACCCGCGACGACGACACGGCCGCCATCCTCGACGCCCTCAGCCGCCGGATGGGCGCCCCGTTCATCGTCGGGACCATCACCCAGCGTGACGGCGAGTACTTCAACACATCGCTGCTCTGGAAAAGCGGGCAGGGTGCGGTGGACTACTACGACAAGAAGCACCCGGTGCCGTTCGGCGAGTACGTGCCCGACCGTGCCTTCTGGCGTCAGTTCGCCCCGTCGCTGATCGACCTGATCGGACGCGACTACACCCCGGGCACGCGGAACAACGTCTTCGACGTGAACGGTGTCCGGGCCGGCATCTCGATCTGCTTCGACATCGTCGACGACCAGCTCCTCACCGACATGATGGACGGCGGCGCGCAGGTCATCCTGGCCCAGACGAACAACGCGGACTTCGGGGAGACCGACGAGAACCAGCAGCAGCTCGCGATCGCCCGGCTGCGGTCCATCGAGTCCGGACGCTCGCTCGTGAACATCTCGACGGTCGGCAGCAGCCAGATCATCGACCCGTCCGGTCGCACCATCGCGAGCATCCCACCGTTCACCCCAGGCCACATGGTGGCGGATGTGCCGCTCGGAACGACGACGACACCCGCCACGCTCCTGAGCCGCGGAATCGAGTTCCTGGTCGCGGGCCTGGGACTGTTCGGGCTGCTGATCGCCTTCGGCGCCCGTAAGCAGCCGCACCCGGACGTGGAGAAGGCCGCCCCCATCGTGAGATGAGAACGGCCTTCGGGTCGTGCGGGTGGGCGCTCAGGCGCCGATCTTGTGCTCGCCGCCGCGACGGGCGCGCAGGTACGTGAGGCGCTCCTCGAGGAGCTCTTCGAGCTCGGCACGGGTGCGACGCTCGAGCAGCATGTCCCAGTGGCTGCGAGGGGTCTTGACGTCGGAACGGTCGACCTCGACGGGGAGGTCGCCGACGAGCAGAGTCGCCTCGTGCCCGCAGTGCCTGCACTCCCAGGTGTCGGGGGCCTCTGCCTCGGCCGAGAACACCATCTCGGTCTCCTGGCCGCACTCGGGGCACAGGTATGTATAACGGGAACGCGGGGAGTAGACGACGCCTTCTTCACTCTGTAAGCTCTGGGCGCCGAGCCTCATTCCGCGCAAACTACGATCTGCCATTGTGTGGTCTCCTCTTCGCGCGATGCTCACCAGTTATAAACCAACAAGCTGGGGATTCTCTTTCCGTCGGCGCGTTTCTCCCAGGGCCTTCTCAGGCTCGGATTCGTGACGCGACCAGCGATTTCAGGAGGTCGCAGCGGTCGGTGACGAGGCCGTCCACGCCGAGATCCAGCAGGCGTTCCATATCGAGCGGTTCATTGACGGTCCACACGTGCACTTCGACGCCGGCAGCGTGCAGGATCCGCACCGTCCGGGCGGTCACCAGACGCACGCCGTGGTCGCGTTCGGGGATCTGCACGGCCACCAGGCCACGCAGCGCGCGACGCGCGACCCCGGTCAGCCCGAGCTTCGCGCCGAGGATGGCCGGGAGGAATCGGGTGACGGATGCCGAGCTCGCGACCCCGGGAAGGGCATCCGCGGCCGCGCGCCTGCGCTTCTCGTCGAAGCTCGTGATCAGCACGCGCCCGGTCGCGCGCGCTTTCAGCACGGCATCCGCGGTCGGGCCGGCGGCGCGGGCATCCTTGATGTCGACGTTGAATCGGGCGTGGTGGAACGCGTCGAGCGCTTCGGTGAGCGAGCAGAACGACTGACCGTGCCCGAGGTCGACGCGGCGCAGCTCGGGCATCGTGAGCTGCTCGATCCGCACGTCGCGGCCGACGAGTCGGGAGAGGTCGGAGTCGTGACTGATCACCGCCACGCCGTCGGCGCTCGCGTGCACATCGGTCTCGAGATGCGTGGCGCCCGCGTTGAGTGCGTGCAGGAACGCGAGGAGCGTGTTCTCCGGAGCCTCGATCGCGAGGCCCCGGTGAGCGATGATCCGGGGGAGCGGACCGGAGAGGAACGTCACGCCGGAGGAGCGGTGTCACCGCCGGCGGAGGCCGCCGCGACGCTGGGGGCGGCCGCGACATCAGGAGCAGAGGCGACGCCCGACGTCTCGGGAGCTCCCGGCGCGCCCTTCGGTCCGAACGCCTGGCCGAGGCCCTGAAGCGCCTGGGTGAGCTCGCTCGGGATGATCCACAGCTTGTTGGCGGGACCCTCGGCCAGCTTCGGAAGCGTCTGCAGGTACTGGTAGGCGAGGAGCAGGTTGTCGGGGTTGCCCTCGTGGATGGCGCCGAACACGGTGGTGATGGCTTTCGCCTCGCCCTCGGCCCGGAGTACGGCCGCCTTCGCGTCGCCCTCAGCCTTGAGGATGGAGGCCTGCCGCATGCCCTCCGCGTTGAGGATCTCGGACTGCTTGGTGCCCTCTGCGGTGAGGATGACCGCACGGCGGTCACGCTCGGCGCGCATCTGCTTCTCCATCGAGTCCTGGATGGAGAGGGGCGGGTCGATCGCCTTGAGCTCGACGCGCGACACCCGGATGCCCCACTTGCCGGTGGCTTCGTCGAGCACGATGCGGAGCTGGCCGTTGATCTCGTCGCGGCTGGTCAGCGCCTCTTCGAGGTTCAGCCCGCCGACGACGTTACGGAGCGTCGTGGTGGTCAGCTGCTCGACCGCACCGAGATAGTTGGCGATCTCGTAGGTCGCGGCACGGGCATCCGTCACCTGGAAGTAGACGACGGTGTCGATCGAGACCACGAGGTTGTCCTCTGTGATCACGGGCTGCGGCGGGAACGACACGACCTGCTCGCGCATGTCGAGGAGCGGTCGCACCCGGTCGACGAACGGCACCACGATGTTCAACCCCGGGTTGAGGGTCTTGTGGTAGCGGCCGAGACGCTCGACGACACCCGCCGTGGCCTGCGGAACGATCCGGATGGCCCTGAACAGGGTGACGAGAACGAAGATCGCGATGATCGCGACGATCACGAAGACCACGATCTGGACGACCAGCTGGGTTGCGGGAGTCACGAGACGCTCCTTTCGGTGAAGCCGTCTGCGCCGGCCGAGATGGGTGCGGGCGCCACGACGGCGGTCGCCCCCTCGATCGCGACGACGACGACATGCTCGCCCGGCACGAGGTCGGCGGGAGCCGAGCCGGGCGCGAGCCGGGAGGTCCAGGTCTCGCCGACGGCGAGCTTGACCAGCCCGGAGGTGCGGGAGACCGTCGAGACGACTGCACCGGACATTCCGATGAGAGCATCCACGTTGCTCTTGGTGGGGTCGCCGCCGCGTTTCAACAGGCGCAGCAACGGCGGCCGGATGGTGAAGATCAGCAACACGGACAGCGCCGCGGCGATGAGCAGCTGCAGCCACCATTCGGCTCCGAACAACCCGGAGATCAGGCCGCCGACGCTGCCGACGGCGATCATCAGAAACACGAAATCGAGGGTCAGCATCTCAATGATGATGAACACCAGGATGAGGACGAGCCACACGATCCAGGCAAAGGACGTGATGTCCATGTCGGCTCCCTTCGCTGGTTGATTCGAAGGTATCAGTTGCGAGGCCGGACGTGCGGAACCCACTTGGTAGTCTCAGGGACGAGTAAACCATCGTGCTAGGAGTCTTCGTGTCCAACCCTCTCGCCCCCGGTGCCCTCGACGGAAAGCGCGCCCTGATCACGGGCTCTTCCCGCGGAATCGGCGCCGACACCGCTCAAAACCTCGCGTCCGCCGGCGCCGCTGTGGTCATCAACTTCCGCAACAAGGAGGCGCGCGCCGTGAAGCTCGCCGACGCCATCCGCGAGGCGGGCGGCACCGCCCTCACCGTGGGCGCCGACCTCACCGACCCGGTGTCGGTGGCCGGGATGTTCGACACGGTCGCGACGGAGTGGGGCGGCCTCGACGTGCTGATCCTCAACGCCTCCGGCGGGATGGAGTCGGGCATGGCCGCGGACTACGCCATGCAGCTCAACCGCGACGCGCAGGTCAGCACCCTGAACGCGGCGTTGCCGCTGCTCGCCCCCGGCTCGCGGGTGGTGTTCGTGACCAGCCACCAGGCGCACTTCATCAAGACGACCGAGACGATGCCCGAGTACGAGGCCGTCGCTCAGAGCAAGCGCGCCGGCGAAGACGCCTTGCGTGCGCTCATTCCGTCGCTCACCGAGAAGGGCATCGACTTCGTCGTGGTCTCGGGGGACATGATCGAGGGCACGATCACCGCGACCCTCCTCAACCGCCTCAATCCGGGCGCGATCGACGCGAGGAAGGAGGCGGCAGGCAAGCTCTACAACGTGAGCGAGTTCGCAGCCGAGATCACGCAGGCGGTCGTCGACCCGATCCCGGCCGACCACACGCGGCTGGTCGGCGACGTCTCGAGCTTCGAGCCGGTCTCCGAATGAGGGCCGCCGATCTCGGGCTGCTGACCAGCGTCTCGAAGCCGACCGTGCATCCGGGCGGGGGTCGCGCCGTCGTCGGCGTGACGCATCCGTCGCTCGAGGCGGACGCCACGGTCGGGCAGCTCTGGACCGTTCCGCTCACCGGCCACGCCGCCCCCAAGCGCTTCACGCGCGGCTTCCGCGACGGGGCGCCGCAGTTCTCACCGGACGGCCGGTTGATCGCCTTCCTGCGGGTCGTGCCCAAGTCGCCGCCCCAGGTCTACGTGGTGGACGCGGCCGGAGGCGAGCCCGTACAGGCCACCGACCGCACCCTCGGCGTCTCCGAGTTCGCCTGGGCTCCGGATGGGCGCACGCTCGCCTTCGTCAGCCGGGAGCCCGAGCAGGGCCGGTACGGAACGGTCGACGGTCTCGAGCCGGACGCGGAGGCTCCGCGGCGCATCCGGACACTGAAATATCAGTCGAACGGACTCGGTTTCATCACTGATCGGCCCGCCCATGTCTTCTCGATCCCGGTGCCCGACGTGTGGGGCGAGCCGATCGCTCAGCCCGCTCCGACGGCGGAGGGCACGGCCCCGGCCAGGCCGGCCGTCTCCGAGCCGGTGCAGCTGACGTCGGGGGAGTGGGACGACCACGGGATCGCGTTCTCGCCGGACGGCTCGACGCTCGCCTTCCTCTCGTCACGGCACGAGGGACGCGACGACGATCTGCGGGAGAACGTCTTCCTGCTCGTCCTGGGCAGTGACGCCGAGCCCCAGGATGCGACCGGGTCGTTCGGCGACTTCTCGACGGTCGCCGTCGGGTACGGACTGAACGGGGTGCTCTACTTCACCGCACAGGATGTGGGCCCGAGCGGCACCGACTTCGTCGCGCGCAACACGGCGCTGTACGCCATCGACACGCCGAACGCGGAGCCGCGCCGGCTGACCGACCCCGAGACGGTCGACCTCACCGACTCCGACATCGTCGCGTACGAAGACGACTCGGTGCTGGTGCGCGACACCAGCAGAGGCGGGCTCGTGCTCACCGTGGTGAGCGCATCCGGGGCTTCCCGTCGGCTGACGGCTCCGAAGACGATCGTCAACGGCGTCGGAGTCGCCGGGACGACCGTGGTCGCGTCCGTCGCCGACGAGACGACCTTCGGCGACGTCGCGCTAGTCGAAGTGGGCGGCCTGCGACGCCTGACCGACTTCTCGCGCGAACTGCGGGGGAGCGGCATCGTCACTCCGCGCGAGCTCACAGTGAGCGGCCGTGATGGCTACCCGGTGCACGGCTGGGTGGTGGTCCCGGAAGGCGAGGGGCCGCATCCGGTGCTGCTCAGCATCCACGGCGGGCCGTTCGCGTCGTACACGGGAAGCATCTTCGATGAAGCCCAGGTGTATGCCGACGCCGGCTACGCGGTCGTGATGTCCAACCCGCGGGGATCCGCGGGGTACGGACAGGAGCACGGCCGAGCGATCCGGCAGGCGATGGGGACGGTCGACTTCACCGACGTGCTCGACTTCCTCGACGGCGCGATCGCCGAGACGCCCGGCCTCGACGGGTCGCGCGTCGGGATCATGGGCGGCTCCTACGGCGGGTACCTCACGGCCTGGACCATCGCGCACGACCACCGCTTCGCCGGAGCGATCGTGGAACGCGGCTACCTCGACCCCGAGGCGTTCGTGGGGACGAGCGACATCGGCAGCTTCTTCAGCGACGAGTACACGGGCACCGATCCGGAGCTGATCCGGTCGCAGAGCCCGCAGGCCGTCGTCGGAGAGGTGACGACGCCGACGCTGGTGCTGCACTCGGCGAACGACCTGCGCTGCCCGCTCGGGCAGGCCGAGCGCTACTACGCCGCGCTCAGACGCGGGGGAGTCGACGCCGAGCTGCTGATCTTCCCCGGTGAGGACCACGAGCTCAGCCGAGGGGGACGCCCCCGTCACCGTCAGCAGCGTTTCGACGCGATCCTCGACTGGTGGGCGCGCTACCTGCCGAGCTCGCGCAACGACGTCTGACCGGGCTCACGGAGCCTCCCTCGGGCCGCCGCCTCACGCGACGGCGGGGGAGGCCTTCCGTGCGTCGCGGCCGAACGTGAAGGCGCGCATGATGCCGATGATGCCGAGCACCACCAGAGCGATGGCGGCGAACCACAGGAGGAACACGGCGGACGACGCCGGCAGGAACAGGACCACGATGCCGGCGAGGATGCTGACGACGCCGTAGGTGATCGCCCAGCCCGACCGGGATGCGCGGCTGGACTCGGCGATCGACATCACGCCTTCGATGATCCACCCGATTCCGACGAACGCGATGGCGATGATCACCAGCGTCACGGCGGCGGCGGACACATTCTTGAGAGCGACGATGCCGGCGATGACCAGCAGCACGCCGAGGATGATGTTGAGCGTGCGCATCCCGCCGTTGATGCCTCTGCCGAAGATGCCGAGAGCCACGCGCATCACTCCGGCGATGATGAAGTAGACGCCGAGGAAGACGGCGGCGACGGCGAGCGTCTTCTCGGGCCAGAAGAGCAGGACGACGCCGAGCACGAGGGCGGCGACCCCGCTGATGCCGAGAGCGATGCGCACGCCGTTGATGGCGGACCGGTCAAGGTTCTCGGCGTCGAGCGAGAACTCGTGGAACACTGAATCGACGGGACCCGGAGCTGTCATGGTGCGTCCTTCCTCTGCCGGCCGCCCGCGTGGTGGCCTGGTGCCAAGCTAATGGCGCGCCTGCGGGGAAGCGCTGTAGCCGTCGGCGTTTCCTGGGAGTCAGATGTGAGAGGTTCCGCGTCGGGCGAGCCTACTCTTCGACGACCTCGAAGCGGTTGCCGTCGGGGTCGTTGGCAGCGAACATCGGCGGCACGCCCGGCCACCGCATGAATTCGCCGACCGTCACGTCGTTTGCTGTGAGCGCGGCATAGGTGGCTTCGGCATCCGGGCTCGAGAACCGGATGCCCGTCTCGACGCCGACAAGCGCGCTGTCGGGAGTTGCGACCAACGAGATCGAGACGTCGGCGCCGGGAGGAGCCAGCATGATCCAGCGTGAACCGAGCTGCGGGACCGGCGCGTCGACGCGCACCTCGAAGCCGAGGATGTCTCGGTAGAACGCGAGTGCTCTGTGCTGATCGCTGACGGGGATGCCGACCGTGCTGATTCCGCGGATTCCGGCGTTCGTCTGTTCGGCCATGACGACCTCCTTGTCGGTGCAGCCAGTGTGCCACGGGGGGAACGGGGATCGCTATGGGGACGTCGGATCCCGAGGCAGGCATCGACGTCGGGCGCCGGCGTCAGCGGGCCAGGGGGAGTCGCATCACCGGCCGGGTCGGATAGGTGCGGGCGATCTCGGCGAATCCTGCCGCCACGTACATGGTCATCGTTCCGGTGAAGAGAGCGCTGCCGCTCACGGTGTCGGTCGTCAGACCGGCCACATCGACCGGATGCCCTTCGACAGCGCTCGCGCCGTGGTCCCGGGCGAAATCGACGGCCGCCAGGAGAAGGGCAGAGCCGACTCCCGATCGCCGGTGCCGACCATCGATCGCGAAGCAGGTCACCCACCAGGCGTCAGGATCGTCGTACAGCACCCGGGCCAATGCGCGGTTGCTGGTGACGCCGGGGAACCGGGAGCGCGGGCCGACCCGGGTCCATCCCACCGGCACACCGTCGACGGAGGCGATCAACCCGGGTGGCGTCGCAGCTTCGGCGACTTCCCGTCGTAGCGTGCTGCGATTGTCTGTGCCTGCCGGGCCGTCCGGTTGAGTGAGGAATCGTCGACACCAGCACCACGACGGATCGTCGCCGCGGATTCCGAAAACACGGACGATGTCTTCCCAGCGGTCTGCGGTCGCCGGGAGGATCGTTACCGCCATGGTGTGCGCCTCTCATCCGTGAAAAGCCTCCGGAGCCTGTTCTCTGGAACGAGTGAAACTCACGTAGACGGTACCGTCGGCAGTGATTTTACGGCCTGATTCGATGCGCTGATAATGCACATTATGTCAAGTAGTAACATAGCCATACGCAAATTCTGCAGATAGCCGAAAATCGTGTATCCCCCACTCGCATCACTGAATACTCAATCTGATCGACGATCGCGATCGGTCTTCCACTGGAATCGATCAGCTGACAGCGGTGCCCTACATTCGGCAGCGGCTCGTTCGTGCGCTGGTAGTCGGACAGGAGAGAGGTCGTTGTCGTCTTCGTGCCGGCCAGAATCGCAGCGTTCAGCTGGTCTCGCAGGGGGCCAGGAAGGGCGAACTCTGTGACCGGGAGAATCGCCGCTCGGTCGATGAATTTTGACACGTTGCAGTTCCCTTGTTTCCCTCGATGGCCTACGCCAGACGAGAACTGCGTGATCCAGCGATCGACAGGCTTTGGGCGGGAGTGGGGCTCTTGGCCACTCCCCCGCAACTCGCGGTCACCGCGGGTCGGCCAGGGTCAGCCAGGCACGAACGACGAAGCGCCCTGCAGCAGGCCGAACTGGTTCAGCTCCCGCCGCCGGGTCAGTTCGTCGAGCTCGTCGTCCGACTCGACTTCGACGTGCACCTCTACCAGCAGCCTCGGGACCCCGCGGCACCGCTCCTCCATTTGTTAGTTCGCCCACGCTGCCGCCGTGTTCAGGTCAGGCTCCAATCGCCGCTGCGGTGCGTCGCGGGCTTTCCTCATGCAGCGTTCCGCCGCTGCAGGGCTCGGAGCACGCTCACTGCTTGTTCAGCGTCCGGGGTGGTCACCGCGACTTCCGCTCCGCCGCGCAGGGTGACGACGATTGCTGGGCCGCCACGGAGGACGAGGGCTTTTCCGCGTGGGCCCACCCGGTAGCCCCAGCCGCCCCAGCGCAACGGTTCGAGATTGGTCGCGCGTGCCGATGTTGCCTGTGCCAGGCGAACCGAGACGAGTCGGATCCCGACGGTCGCAGACAGCGCCCGAAGTCCTCGCAGGTCCACGGTTACCCGGATCCGAGCGCCGGCGTAGAACATTACAGCGAGGAGCGACGTTACGATCGCGACGCTTAGATTGGACGCCTCAACGCCGGCCAAGATCAGTGGCAGGTACCCGAATATGATCGCGGCCAGAACGCAGATCACGGTAGCCCAGGCAAAGATCGGCACGACCTGCGTCCGCGACCAAGCAAGGGTCTCGCTGGGCTTCACCTCGAGTTCGTCTGGCTCCTCGGCCTCTTCGGCCGGCAAGTTTGTCGGCGCGAGCGCGAAGGGGACCAATCCGTAGAACAGGGCGGCAATCGCCAGCAGCCCGGCGGCACCGATTTCTTGGTCAGGGTTGCGTACGACGGTGGCGCTGATCAGCCACACGGCGGCGGTTATGGCCGCGACTGATCCCGAGATCAAGAACACCCGACGGTGGCGTTCGTAGCTGCGAGGGCTTAGCGCAGCATGCCAGGCGAACGCCGCGGCAGCACCAGAAATCACGACTGCGGTCCCAGCAAAGAAGAAGGTTGGCAGGCGCGAAACCACTTCGTCCCCAGACCACTGCGCGGGCAGCTCGGCGGGCAACGTGGGCCACCACGCAAGCAACGACGACACAATCGCGATCACGGGCAGAGTAACCAATACCGCGGCAACACTCATTCGCACGAAGCCGATCCGAGTAACCGGCGCGTCGCCAATCATGACATTTCCTCCAGATATCTGACCAGCTGTGGGCGCGACACTCCTCGAGTGGCTGCACCCCGAACGAGCGCGTCGATAGCGTCGACGACCTCTTTCGGGAGCCCATCCGGCGGCGGTAAAACACGAGCGCCCCGTCCCTGACGAAGCTCGATGACACCGGCAGCGCGCAAGATCGAATATGCCCGAAGCGCTGTATGAACGTTGACCCCGAGTCCAGCTGCCAACTCCCTTGCCGCTGGCAACCTCTCCCCGATCGAGAGAGCGCCCTCCCGAATGTTCTGCTGAATGGCGGCGGCAATCTGCTCCGCCAACCCGATCGATGACGCCTGATCGAGCCTAATTAACATATTTCCATTGTACTAGAACAACTAGAGAGGTTGCGGGACTTCTTCAGCCGCCGCAAGGCGGCCAGCGTGAAAGAGCTACTCAGCGATGGTGTACGCGTGTTCCGCACCGGAGGATCCGCCGAGAACGCGGGAAGCCTGGCAACGAACATGTCGGTCGGGTACAGGGTAGACGAGGAGTGGCTTACCCTGCGTCTCTAGAGCAACTTGCCGTTCGACGGTCAACCAGTTGACACCGCGTAGCGCGACGGGCTCCGCGGCGTCGGAGTTGCAATACATCCGAAAGGGGTAACCCCGTTATCCAGTCACACAGAGCTATCAGCACTTTCCGCTATTGGGTTGCTCTTGTACAGCCAGGCTCAGTCGTGTTTGTCGTGCTTGACGGCGAGCAGGTCGATGGTGCTCAGCTCAGGGTCCTTCGCCAGCAGGTTCGGACCCACCTCGCCGAGAGCCTTGGGAATGGCGCCGTTCAGGTGTGCTTGCCGCGCATCTTCTTTCGCGAAAGTGTCGAAGATGCCGAAATGCGTTTCGTCGATCTGGAAGGCATACCAGGTGCGGGTTCCCGGCTCGAGCTCGACCAGGGCTTTGCCGCCGATCAGGAACTCCTTCAGTTCCCCCGCTTTGTCGGGCTTCGCTTCGAGCAGCGCCAGTACACCGAGCTTCAGTTCCATGTGATTCTCCCTAGCGGGTCGGGACGCCCCGTCATCCGAATTCCGGAGGCGTCAGGGTGGACGGTACCCCTTGGCCGGCGGGTCTGTCATTCCTCGCTCGCCCCTGCGCTCGAGTGGACCACTCCCGCGTTCGCGATCGAACGCGTCGCTGGAGCGTGCTGGGCTCCCGCTCTCCGCGCAGAATACGCCGCTCACGAATACGCACTCTCACCACTAACAGACGTCCACCCGGACGTTGGGTGCGAATGTCGACCAGAACGACTCCCCTGTTGTAGCTGATGATTGACCAGACGCGTCGGGCGTACCAGCGCTTCGCATTGAGATGCAGCGCGTGGATCGCGGTAGACCGTATTGTGTGCTCGTGCGAGCCTGACTCTCGCGGTGTCTTGGAGGGCGGACTTGTGAGGAAGACGATTGGTCGCGCGGCGCAACCAACGCGTGCCGTAGTTCTCGTTGCAGCTCTTGGGCTCCTTGCGGGGTGTGCGACGACCGCATCAGCTCGTGATGGAGCGCCGGCTACGCCGACGCCGACGTCGCCGTCGATCCCGGCCGCCGTCACCGTCCCGATGCCGGATCTCGGACCATCTCCAGCGCCGGCACCACAGACCGCGGCCCAGACGGAGCAGCTGCGCATCGCGCGGACGGACCAGGACTGGAAAGAGGTGGTACGTCAATACCGCCTACGGTTACCCGAATGGCGCGCAGAAGCGCGACAAGCCAACGAGTGTGGGTGCGGAGGCGACCGATGAGAAGGAAGCGGTCGGGGCCTACATCTGCAACGTCGAGCACCCCTAGCGACCGTATTCTCCCCCCACCCCGCAGCAGCTGGGTTGGCTCTACGACTATCTGACGAAGTTCCTCGCCCCGTGCTACGCGGCCAACGGGATCGAAAACGATCCGGCTCCGTCGCGCGCCGAGTTCATCGCCGAGTGGCCGCACCAGAACTGGTTCCCGAGCGACGGTGGCCTCATGGATGGGCCGAAGGCGGCGGCGATCACCACAGCCTGCCCACCCACGAAATGACCGCTCCTCGCATCATGGCTCGGGCCGGCGGATACCTACAGCGGAGCTCAGCGCGCGAACGTGACGTGGATGACACCGCTCTCGGCCACCTCGGACGTGACGGTGTACCCGAGGTCGAGCGATCGCAGATCATCCCAGAGCCGCTCGCCGCGGCCGAGGACGATCGGGGTGATCGCCACATGCAGGCGATCGACGAGGCCGGCGCGCAGGAAGTCACGCGCGACACGCGCTCCCCCGCCGACCCGGATGTCGCCGCCGCTAGAAAGCTCCTGGGCGCGAGCGAGCGCCTCCTCCGGCGTGGCGACGAGGAACTCGAAGCGCGTGCCGTTGGCGAAGTCGATGGCCGGGCGCTCCCGGTGCGTCAGCACGAGCACGGTGCCCCGGAAAGGCGGCTCCTCGCCCCACCACCCGCGCCAGTCCGGGTCGTCGGGAAAGGCGTGAAGCCCGAACATCCCTGCGCCCATGATCTCGGCGCCGACCTTCTCGAAGTACGCCGTGGCGTATTTGTCGTCGACGCCGGTCGTCCCCTCCCCCGTCGTCTCGTGCAGGACGCGCTCGCGGAACGTCCTGGTGCCGACGTAGGCCTCCACGAGTCGTCCCCAGTCGTCGCCCATCGGATTCTCGGGTGTCTGGTCGGTCGTCGCGACGACGCCATCCAGTGAGAGGTTGAGGTCGATGCGTACCGCCATGATGTCCCTTCCACGAAGCCGGAATGCCCAGCGTACGATCAAAACGATTCGACGGTCCAGCCGATCGGCGACCACGCACCGAACCACTGCTCGGCGCCGTACTGCTCGAACCGCCCCACCTCGGTGAACCCCAGCTTTTCGGCGACGCGCACCGACTGGTCGTTGGCGGTCTGAGTGCTGAGCACCACGGACTCTCCGGGAAGCGCATCCGCGAACCAGCGGAGGGCGGCTGCGCACGCCTCGGTGGCGTACCCGCGTCCCCACGCCTGCGGCAGAAACAGATAGCCGAGCTCAGTTTCCCCGGCATCCGGATGCACGAGACCCGGATGCTCCGCGTCGCGCCGATCGAGCGTGACGATGCCGATCATCGTGCCGTCGAGCTCGACGACGAAAAAACCGGGCCGCCGCCCAGGCACCTCGGGCACCGTGCGCTCGAGTTCGACCCGCGGACGCGGGCCTCCGATGTGGGCGCCGACCTCGGGCGAGCTGAACAGGTCGATGACGGCTGCGCGGTCACGCGCCTCGGACCCACGGAGCACGAGGCGCTCGGTCCTGAGCGGGCCCGGTGGCCAGGAGACGGGTTCCAGTTCTGCCATGCGCTCATGCTAACGACGAGTCGAGCCGCCACCCCCGACCGGTCCCGGGATTGTCGCAGCCGCCCGCCGACGACGTTCTTCACCGATCGAGCTGGAGTCGCCCCCACGCAAAGACGGTCAGGGTCGTGGCCGCGGCGGGCAGAAGGAGACCGATGACGGTCGCGATTCCGTTCGTCGCGGTGGGCTGAAGCGCCCACAGCGCGGGAGCTGCGGGCGGATACCACGGGCCCGACCCCGCGAAGACCAGGACCTGGGCGCTGATCACGAGCCCGATGGTCACGGCAATGCCTCCGAGAAGCCCTCGGGTGAGCGAGGAGATCCAGGCGGCGGGGATCGCCATACACGCGGTCAGGACGATCAGGAGCGGGAGCCTGCCGACGACACCGATGTCCGAGGCGGTCGGCGCGCCGAGACCGGCGACCAGGCCGGCCGCGACGAGGACGGCCGTCACGGCCGCCGCGGCGAGGATCGACCACAGGAGGTAGACGAGCAGTTTCGACGCGGCGATGGCCGGACGCGACACGGGGAGGGCGAAGAGGCCGGAGACGGTGCCTTCGCTGAATTCCCGGCCGAAACTCCAGCTGAGCAGAATTCCGCAGGCGCCGGCGCTCCCGGCCGCGGTGACCTGCAGGGCTGCGCTGAGATAACCGGGCCACCCTCCCTCGGCGACCAGCGGGCCGAGTTTTGCCGCGAAGTCGGGTGAGCCCGAGGCGGCTGCGAAGGTGGTGGACAGGCAGATCGCGGCGACGCCGGCGACCAGAAGGATGGCGGTGACGATCGGCACGCGTGCCGTGAGCAGCTTGCGACCTTCCACCCAGACGGCTGCCCGGAGTCCGTGCATCCTCATCGTTCCGGTCCGTGATTCTCTGCTCGCGTCTCGTCGTCATGAAGCACGAGGGCGAAGAAGGCCTTCTCGAGTTCTGCCGTGCCCGGGTCGAGGTGTCCGATCAGACGGCCCGCGTTCATCACCGTGATCCGGTCGGCCACACGAGCGACTTCGTCCAGGTGATGGCTCGAGATCAGGACGGCCGCGCCGTCTTCCGCACGCTTGCGGAGCGCATCCCTCAGCAGGATGGTGCCGGCCGGGTCCAGCGCGTTCGTCGGCTCGTCGAGCACGACGAAGCCGGGCCGGTGCTGGAGCGCGGCCGCCACGCCGAGCCGTTGGCGGTTGCCCGAGGAGAGGACGCGCGCCCGCCGGTCGGCGTACTCACCGAGTCCGAACTCCGCGATCGCGGTGTCCACCATCGCTCGGCGCCGCCCGGGTGCGACGTCGTGCAGTGCCGCATTCATCAACAGATTCCCGGTGACGGTGAACTCGGGATACGTCAGGGGGGTCTCCACCAGCTGACCGACGCGCGACCACAGGCGTGCTCCCGCTGTCCGGATGTCCTCCCCTCCGATGCTCACGGTTCCCGAGTCCGGCCGCAGCATCCCGAGCAGCAGTTTCAGGAGTGTCGACTTTCCGGCACCGTTCAATCCGACGAGGGCGTGCACCTCAGCGCGAGCCACGACGAGTGAAAGGGTCCGTACTCCGACGGCTCCCCCGTAGGTACGACTCACCGATCGCAGCACCATCCCCTCAGCCACGCTGTTCATCCGGGGTCCCTGGCGAGGGCGAGCGAACGGTGAGAGGACGTCGGTGAGCGTCGGCGACCGGTCGCCGGCGCTGTTCCGTATGGCATGGCGACGCTCGCAATCGATCGATCAGAGCGGCCGGACAGACCGCCCGCCGACCAGACTTCCCGGCGCACCACCTCAAACGATAGACCTGTTGCGCGCGCTGCCCTCCCCCACCCCCGCCTACGGCCGCCGCCCGCGAAAGCAAGCAAGATTGACAGAATGCGCTCGCCCCCGAGCAGCCATACTGACGGTGATGAGCGAATCCGACGAAAGCGCAGCACCGCCGGCATTGCGGGTCGACGAGCTGTCGGTCAGCTATGGGCAGCGGACCGCGGTCGATGGCATCGGCCTGACGGGAAGTGAGATCCGTGACTGATCCGATCGTCGCCCGTCCGCCGGTGGGCTTGGCCCTGCGGTCACTGCTCCGAGCCGACGCCATCGTCCTTCTCCGAAGCAGGGTCGCCTTCAGGCATCCTCGGCGACACGCATCCGCTGGTTCCGCTGGGACACCCGGTAGCGGCGCCGCGATTCGGTGGCCGATAGCCTGTGGGCATGCCCCTCGCCTTGATCACCGGCACCGCCCGGGAGAACAGCATCGCCGCCGGAATCGTGAAAAGGCTGGTCGCCGACGGCTGGACGGTCGCGACCAGCGACCTCGACCACGCCGACTTCCCCGCCGACCTGTCTGACCCGTCCGCTCCGGCGACCCTCATCCGATCCGTCGGCTCCGCGCACGGCCCGATCTCGGCGCTCATCCTGAGCCACGCCTACGACGTCGAGTCCGGGATCCTCGACACGAGCGTCGAGAGCTTCGATCGGCACATCGCCGTGAACACGCGTGCGAGCCTGCTGCTCATCCGCGAGTTCGCCCGGCAGGTCCCGGCGGACGGCGGGGCGATCGTCGCGCTCACCAGCGACCACACCACCGGCAACCTGCCGTACGGCGCCTCCAAGGGCGCGCTCGACCGGATCGTCATCTCGGCCGCGCGTGAGCTGGCGCCGCTCGGGATCTCGTCGAACGCCCTCAACCCCGGGCCGATCGACACCGGGTGGATGAACGACGACGTCCGTGCCACCATTACGGCCGACCAGCCCGCGGGACGACTCGGCACACCGCAGGACGTCGCCGAGTACGTCGCCCACCTCGTCTCCCCCGCCGGCCGCTGGGTCAGCGGGCAGCTCCTCCATGCCGACGGCGGATACTCCGCCGTCTACTGACCGACCGGGTCGCGCGCATCCCACCATTCGAGCACGCGCGTTCCGTAGAACGTGAGCCACCGGGACGGCTCCCCTGCCGGCACGTCGATCTCGAACCACACGCGGCCGGGATGGCGACGCTCCTGAATCCACGTGCCGTCCGGGCGACGCGCGGCCCGGATCACCTCGATCGCCTCTTCGAGCCGCGGATCGGGAACGGCGCCGTCGAGCCGTGCGGCGTCGCGGAAGTAGTCGACCGCTTTGAGCGCGCTGTAGAACCAGCGGAACGGGTAGGCGAAGTGCGTCGCCCACGGGGCGACGAGCTCCCCGGTCGACAGAGTGCGCAGCAGCCGTCGCTCGAGCAGGTACTCCTCCCCTCCTCGACGCGCCGCGCGGAGGGCTTCGCTTCCGCCGGTCGCTGCCTCGTAAGAGGCCAGGCCCTTCAGGGAGTTGAGCGTGGAGTGGAACGATGAGCGGGTCGAGCCCTCGACCCACTCGCAGTTCCAGCCGCCGTCGGCCAGCCGGTGATCGACGAACCACTGGGCGAGCTCCGAGACATCGGCGCCGAGCCAGACCCCGTTGGCGAGCGTGTACCCGTTGATGCAGCAGTCGACCTCGCCGCCCCAGTAGGGCAGGTCGTCGTACTCCCAGCGGCTGTTCGCGGCGAGGAGGTCGGCCGTGCCGGAGAGTGCGCCGGGGTCGAGTCCCCACTCGCGGAGCGAGTTGAGCATCCACGTCGTCGCTGTGTAGGGCTGCCCAGCACCCTCGGCCGCCTCCGGGCCGTGGAAGTCGAAGTCTTTCGGGAAGTACGCACCGCCCGCCCACTGCCCGTCGGGATCCTGGAGCGCGAGCAGGCGCGCTCCGAAACCCTCGGTCGCGATCCGGGCCCTGGTCGCCTCCCACACCTCCGGCGGCGCGCCTGCGAGGTCGCGCTCGACCTGCCAGCGCAGCGCCGGATCGGCGTCGAGCATCCAGTCGAGGAGGGCGGGGTCGATGGCCATCGACGGCAGGCTACCACCGGACGACGACATGATCATCCTTTGCGGATGACGACCCCGCGTCGACCGGGGAACACACTGTGGGTGTGAGGCAGGAAAAGCGACTTCCGAGGCGCCCGGCCTCGGAACTGGCCGAACGGTGGACCACGATCGACGGCGTCGACGTCTTCTATCGCGAGTCCCCAGAGCCTCCGGATGCCCCGGCCATGATGCATCTGCACGGCTTCGGCCTGTCGGGGCGCTATCTGCTCCCGACCGATTCGCTGCTTCGGAACGAATTCCACACCCTCGTGCCCGACCTGCCCGGCTTCGGGCGGAGCGGAAAGCCGTCCGAGCCTCTCGACGTGCCCGACCTCGCGCACGCCGCGGCGCGGTTCCTCGACGACCGCGGGATCGACACGGTCACACTGGTCGGCAACTCGATGGGCTGTCCGGTCATCTGCGAGTTCGCGTACCACTATCCCGAGCGGCTCGACCGTGCGGTGCTGGTCTCTCCCGCCGGCGGAGTGAACAACCAGCCGTTGCGGCGGGCGATCGCACAGCTCACCCGCGACGGTCGCCGAGAGCCGCCGAAGCTGATGAGAGTGGCGACCCCGGACTACCTGCGCTTCGGCGTTCCCAGCACGGTCAAGATGTTCCGCGCGCTCACCCGGTACCCGTCGCTCGAACGCCTGCTCGCGTTGCAGATTCCCACCCTGGTGGTCATCGGCGACCGCGATCCGCTGATGCCGGGCCCGGCACGGGTGAAGGAGATCGCCTCGCGCACCGACAACCACGTCCTGGTGGTGATGATCGAGGGGGCGGCGCACGCGATCAACTTCAGCCATCCCGGCGAGCTCGCCCACATCATCCGGTTGTTCATGGCGGATCAGCCGATCTTCGACGACCCCGATTCGCCCGGCCATTCGCGCTTGTTCGAGGTGCACCGGGGAGCCCTCCACCCGCGCCCGAAGACCGGGACGTGACGGGAGGATCGCGGTCTGAGGGGCTAGTACTGGGCGGCCTTCGCCTCCAGGATGCCGCGCTCGGCGGCATTGCCGCACAAGGCCGCGGCACGCAGATACTCCTCGCGCGCCTCGCTCCGGCGACCGAGGCGAGCCAGCAGCTCTGCCCGCACGGCCGGTAGCAGGTGCGTCTCGGTGAGCCCGTCGCGCTCCCTGATCTCATCCACCATCTGCAATCCGGATGCCGGGCCCGAGGCCATGGCGACGGCCACGGCGCGGTTGAGGTCGACGACCGGTGACGGGGCGATCTGCCCGAGCGCCTCGTACAGCAGGACGATGCGGTCCCAGTCGGTCTCCCCCACCGACGGCGCCAGCGCGTGACATTCGGCGATCGAGGCCTGAAGCCCGTACGGGCCGAGACCGCGCCCGGCGGCGACCTCCCGTGCGAGCGCTGCGCGGCCGCGCCTGATCGCCGACCGGTCCCATCGGCGGCGGTCCTGTTCCTCCAGCAGTACGGGCCTGCCGTGTTCGTCGAGTCGTGCCGGGAACCGGGCGGCGGTCAGCTCCAGCAGTGCGAGCAGGCCGAACACCTCCGGCTCGGGGGCGAGTCGCGTGAGCACCCGTGCCAGTCGTCGAGCCTCCTGCGCGAGGTCGGACCGGATCCACTCCTCCCCGCCGGACGCCGACGACCCCTCCGTGAAGATCAGGTAGACGACGCTCAGCACCGAACCCAGGCGCTCGGCGCGCTCACGCGGCTCGGGAACGGCGAACGGCACCTGTGCGGCGGCGAGGGTCTTCTTGGCACGCGTGATCCTGGCCTGCACCGTCGAGACCGGCACGAGGAACGCCTTGGCGATCTCGTCACTGGTCAGGCCGCCCACGACCCGGAGCGTCAGCGCGATCCGCGCCTCCTTCGACAGCACCGGATGGCAGGCGGTGAACATCAGCGTCAGGACGTCGTCGTCGATGGCATCGGGATCGAAGAGGACATCCGCGCCCGGCGTCGACTCGTCGAGATCTCGCGCGAGCAGCGCGTAGCGTTCGTCCCGGCCCGACCGCCGCCGGAACGCGTCGATCGCTCGGCGCCTCCCGACCGCCAGCAACCAGGTGGTCGGATTGTCCGGAACGCCGCCGGTCTCCCACCCGACCAGCGCCTCCGCGAGGGCTTCCTGAGCCACATCCTCCGCCAGCGCGAAGTCCCGGGTGTAGCGGGCGAGCGCGCCGACGATGCGGGCGGACTCCATCCGCCACACCGCCTCGACGGCGCGTCTCGCTTCGCTCACAGCTGGCCGGTCTCCTGGCGCCAGGCGCGCTCCTTCTGGATCCACACGTTGTCCTGGGGGAATTCGTCGATGGTCGGCACCCGACGGATCTCGACTTTCGAACCGTCGGAGTACGGCATGCGCTTGGCCCACTCGACGGCCTCCTCCTGCGACGCGACGTCGAGGATGTAGTAGCCGTTGAACAGCTCCTTGGTCTCGCCGTAGGGGCCGTCCGTCACGACGGGAGCCTCGGCGGTGAAGTCGACCACCACTCCCTCGTTCGCGGGCGAGAGTCCCTCGGCGGCCAGCAGGACACCGGCGCGGATGAGTTCGTCGTTGAATCTGCCCATCGCGTCGAGGATGTCTCCGAACGAGAGGTTCTCGAACTTCGCGAACGCCTCGTCGGTCGATCGCATGATCAGCATGTACTTGGCCATGATGTGCTCCTTGGTCTGGAGGGTGCCCTTCGACCCTCTCACTCCAAGGTCGTGCGAGGGAATCGCCGATCGACATCCCGGCAGAATTTCTTCGGAGGGCGCCAGAGGATCTCAGTCGCCGAACGTCAGCTCCGTCGTCGTGGTGACCGCCGCGGTGCGGCCGGGCGCCGCGTGGTTCTGCCAGTAGAGGTTGGTGTGGGCGATGACCTTGTCTGGCGGCGGAGCGCCCCACGGGCTCAGGTCTTCCGTCGTATGGGCGTCGCCGATCAGCGTCACGTCGTAGCCGCGCACGAACGCACCGTGGATCGTCGACCGGATGCACTCATCCGTCTGCGCGCCGGCCACGATCAGCCGCCCGACGGCCGCGTCGGCCAGGGCGGCCTCGAGGTCGGTGTCCTCGAACGCGTCCGCGTAGCGCTTGTGGACCAGCGGCTCGGCGTCGCGCCGGGTCAGTTCCGGCACGTACTGCCAGGCGTCGCTCCCCTTTTCGAGCTCTTCGTCGGAGTGCTGCACCCAGACGATCGGCACGTCGTGTTCGCGCGCGCTCTCGACCAACGTGGCAACATTGGCGACGACGGCATCGCGTTCGTAGGCCTCGGCGACGACGCCGTTCTGGACGTCGAGCACCAGCAATGCGGTGTTGGGCCGGTCGGGCAGGGTGGTCATCGGGCTCTCCTCTCTGAGCAGCTTTCCGGCGACCGCGACGTTACTCCCACCCTCGCCGAGTGTCATCCTCCAGCCACGCCCGGGTCACGCGAGTGATGCGCTCCCCCGCTGCTCGTGTCCGACCGGCACGACGACCACCGGCCGCGTCAGCGTTCTGCTCAGGTGGACGGCCACCGCGCCGGACAGCCAGGCCTCGATGGCGTGAGCGGGGCCGGCGCCGTGCGTGCCGACGACCACGATCCGTGCATCCACTTCCTCCGCGGCTCGGGCCAGCGCCTGACTCGGATCACCGGCCAGGATGCGCAACGACCACCCGTGTTCCAGCTGGGCCGCGCCGTCGAGCGCCGTCGTGATCGCGCTCGCCAGCTCGAGAGACACCCGGTCGTCGGCGGCGTCGAGATCGGCGGGATGAAGCGATTCGTGGATGCGCCGATCACCGCTCTCCCACTCGGTGAGGTAGCTGTCGATGCCGACGTACGCGCAGAGCAGAGGTCTCCGCAGCTCACCCGCGAGCGCTGCGGCTTCGATCACCACCGTCGCCGACTGGCCGGGATACACCCCCACCAGTACCGGCCCGGACCACCGTGACTCCGTCATGCCTCATTGTGGGGCTCGCACTCGGTTGTGGACAAGAGTGCGCACGACGGTGAGTGGTCCCCGGATGGGCGCACACAGCATTCGCGCAAACTCGATATTTTAGAATGGAACGAGGTCGAGGCGCTGATGTCTCCCTCACTCCCCCACACCCCTCCCCCACTGACCCTGGAGAACGATGCCCTTTCGCCGCGCCTCTCGTGCAGGAGCCGTCCGGCTGCGCCGAGCGTCGAACGGCGGCAGCGACATGGGGCGCGATCGCTTCAGCGGCCTGGGCCGGCGACTGCTCGTCGGTCTCGCTGTGGGCGGTCTGCTCGCCGGCGCAGCCGGAGCGCCTGCTCAGGCCAGCGTCGTGTTCACTGCCGCTGCCGGCGAGTCGAGTGCTGCGCCCGTCACGCGACAGTCCCTCGAGGTCGACACGGCTGTGGAGACGCCGAACGTCGCGAGGGACACCGCAACGGTGCGTCACGTGCCGCTCCCGCCGCCACCGCCGCGCGTGGTCTGGCCGGTCGGCGCGGGCGCCGCGGTCTCCGACGGCTTCGGCGCCCGGGTGGCGCCCACCGCGGGAGCTTCATCGAATCACCAGGGCGTCGACTTCGATCCGGGATTAGGAACACCCGTGCACTCGGCGGCCGCCGGCGTCGTCCGCGAGACGGTGACCACGGATTCCGGTGGCTGTGGCGTGAACATCACGATCGACCACAGGCAGAACGGCGCTCCGTTCTCCACGGTCTACTGCCACCTCGCTGTCGGCTCGGTCGTCGTCGCGCCCGGGCAGCGGGTCGCCGCCGGACAGCAGATCGCTTCCGTCGGCGACACCGGGGTCTCGACCGGCGCGCACCTGCACTTCGAGGTGCACCCCGGCGGCGGTGCGGCAGTCGACCCGCTCGCGTGGCTGCACGCTCACGCGACCTGATCAGGCTGCAGGCGTGCCCGAGATGTTGACCAGCCAGGCGATTCCGAAGCGGTCGACCGTCATGCCGAAGCTGTCGCCCCATGGTGCCTTTGCGAGCGGCTCGACCACCGTGCCGCCGTCGATGAGCTTCTGCCAGTAGCCGGTGAGCTCGGCCTCGTCGTCGCCGCTGAGTGAGATGGACAGCTGGGATCCCTCCTTGAGGTCCATCTTCTTCGGCACGTCGGCGGCCATGATCACGAAGCCGCTGGGGGTGGTCAGCTGCGAGTGCATTATCTGATCGCTCTCGGACGGGTCGTCGCTGACGTTGAATTCCGCGAACGTGTTGCTCTCGAGTGAGCCACCGAACACGGACTGATAGAAGGCCATCGCCTCCCGAGCGGAACCGCGGAAATTCAGGTAAGGGTTGAGCCGTGAAACCATGATGTACTCCTCCTCGTGAGCGGATGTGGTTTCACACTACTCACGGCCACCGACGCTGCACGAGTGCAGTTTTCAGCGGCGATACGCGCCGACGATCAGCTCTCCGCGGATGTCTCCGAGACGGTCGACGATGCGCTCCACGAGAGCCGCCGACACTCCGGCCGCCGTCACGTCGAACGGCCCGATCGGCTGCAGCTTCCCGCACCGGACGCGCACCACTTCCCAGCCTGCTGCACGGAGCAGGCGATCCTTCTTGCGGTCGGTCCCCTCGCGTCGTCCGACGTGTTCGAGGCCGTCACGGCCGGTGGTGTCGTACTCGATCGCGACGCGCAGCTCCGGGACGATGATGTCGGGCCAGACCTCCAGGTGGGAGAAGAGCGGCCGCGCCACGCGGACGGCGTTCATGCCCAGTTCCACGTCGAGGGCCTCGGCCAGCCGGCGCCGGAGCTCCGGCTCCGCCGCCGAGGCCGCAGCGGGCGCCCACCGGCTGACGAACGCCTCGCCGACCGGCACGGCATCCGCCCCGGCGCTCGCGTGCCGGCACACCGGACAGCG
Organism: Leifsonia sp. NPDC058248; assembly: GCF_042881905.1. NCBI lineage: Bacteria > Bacillati > Actinomycetota > Actinomycetes > Micrococcales > Microbacteriaceae > Leifsonia > Leifsonia sp. NPDC058248. Next base: position 207,363 of record NZ_JBHVXB010000002.1, on the reverse strand, counting down.
TCGACCACTCAGGATGCGCTCGACCGTCGCCTCGTACGACGGATGTCCCCGATCGCACTGCCAGGAATGACGTGTCGTCGTGCCGGTCTCGTTCGAGACCGCGGCGCGGGAGCGCGGGGCCGCCATCGTCACCAGTTCTTCCCGTGTCAGCCGGGCCGTGTCGAGCCGCCGACACAGATAGCAGCGGTCGTCGCCGGGCTCGCTCTCGATGCGTCGCGGGTCGCGAGGGTGCCCGCAGACGTAGCTGCCGGCATCCGGTTGCGGAAGGCTCACGCGGCGGCCGGTGGCGAGCACGGCGCAGTCGGGGCACCAGGTCGACCGGCGCCGCGAGCCGCCGGGGCGGGATCGCTGCTCGGCCGGGGTGGCCACGAACCGATGCCCGGCGTCGCACTCCCACACCAGGTACACCTCGGCGGCCGGAGGGACCTGGCTGAGCACCAGCCCGTGGTTGAGGTCGGGATGGTACTGCCGGATGAGCACCGGGTACCGCTCCCATTCGCTGCGGTACTGCCCGACGGCGTACGGTACGTCGACACCTTTCGACCAGCTCCGGCGCGCCCACCACTGCTCGACGCTCTCGGCCACGCTTCCACTCCTGTCAGGGCGGGCCGCCCGCTGCGCCCGCGCCAGCCAGGTTAGGCGCGACCACCGTCATCCGGAAGCCGCGCGGCGCCCGAGCACCTCACCGTCAGCGGGCGGCGCCGAGCGGCCGGGCCTCACGACCGGTCTCGGCGGTCTCGGTCTCAGCGGGCGCAGCGGGCTCCAAGCTTGTCGGCGTCCCGGCGATCAGCGCGGCGATGCGTGCGGCATCCCGTCCCACCCCGTGCACCATCGCCGAGGACATCGACGTCAGGAAGTGCAGGCCGACGAAGTACAGCCCGGGCACGGAGGCGACGATGCCGAGCTCGTGGGCCGGCTCGCCGCGGTCGTCGAGCACGGGCATCCGGAGCCACTCGAAGCCCGGTGCGAACCCGGTGCACCAGATGACGTCGGCGACTTCGAGGGTCGCCCCGTCGACGACGGGCATTCCGTTCTCGACACCGGTGACCCGGCCTGCGCGGTGCACCCCGAGACGTGCCAGGTCGCGGGACTTCACCCGGATCAGCGGCACGCCGGCGGCCATGATCCGCGGTCGCGCCTTGCGTCCCATCGGGGTGCCGACCGACATCACGTGGTTGAAGACGATCCCGTTGAGGATGTGCACGACGATGTGGCGGCTGACGAAGCTCGTGAAGGACCCGGGGATGTCTCCGGTGCTCGGGCCGGCGACGATGACGGGATGGGTCGCGGCGAGCTCGTTCGCGATCTCGGCTCCCGAATTGCCCGCTCCGACGAGCAGCACCGGTCCGGGCGCGAGCTGGCCGGGATTGCGGTACTCCCCCGCGTGCAGCTGCCGGATGCTCTGGCTCAGGCCGGCGGCGAAGGCGGGGCGACGCGGCACCTGGTAGTTGGACATCGCGACCACGACCCGGCGAGCCCGGAAGGTCTCGTCGCCGCAGCGCGCGACGAAGCGGAAGCCGCCGCTGTCGCTCTCGGCGACGCTCAGCTCGTCCACCCGCCTGCCGCTCAGCACCGGGAGGTCGAAGCGCGCCGCATAGGCGGCGAGGTAGTCGGCCATCGCGTCCTTGGTCGGCCAGGCGCCCTTGTTACCGGGGAAGGGCAGACCGTCGAGCCCGTCGTAGCGGGCAGGAGTGAAGAGCCGGAGGCTGTCCCAGCGGTTGCGCCAGGCGTCGCCGATGTGCGGAGCCGCGTCGAGGACCAGGTGCTCGACGCCCCGTTTGCGCAGGTGATACGAGACGGAGAGGCCGGCCTGGCCGCCGCCGATGACGAGGGTGTCGATGCTCTGTTCGGTGTTCATGGTCGAACGCTACGGCGGCGGCGCCGAGCGCGCTTCGGCAGAATGCGCCGTGGGGCGGGCATCCGGAGTGGGTATTCCCACCCAGTCGGATCAGCGGCGGATGAGGTCGTGCTCGTAGGCGTACGCCGTCGCGGCGGCGCGAGAGGGGACGCCCAGCTTCGCGAGCAGGTTGCCGATGTGCCGGTCGACCGTGCGCGGGCTGAGGCCGAGGTCGGTCGCGATCTCCTTGTTGGTGCGTCCGGTGGCCGCGAGGCGGAGCACCTGCAGTTCGCGGGTGCTCAGGGCGCCGCCGGTCGGGCCGTGGTCGGCGTCGCCCCCGCTGAGGGCGACTTCGCTCGACCGGAGGGCCGCCAGGTCGGTCGCCGCTCCGAGCTCGGTGAAGACCGCGCTCGCTGCATCCCGTTGCTGCCGGGCGCCCTCGCTGTCGCCGAGCGACGCGAAGGCCTCGGCGAGTAGTGCCCGCACCCGCGCGGCGGCATAGGGAGCGCCCAGCTCCAGCCACGCTTCGAGGGCGTCGGTCAGCCGCGGCACGGCGCTCGCCGCCTCCCCCGAGCCGAGGAGCACGCGTCCCGCCGCATCCTGGGCGAGCGCGTCGAGCACGGGGGTCCCGTACGCCGCGGCGATCCGGGAGAGCTCGGCCGCCGCATCCTCCGCCTCCGCCGTCGCGCCCGCGGCGAGCAGGATCTCGACGGCCGCCGGCAGGAACCGCATGCGCCCGAGGTCGCTGCCCGACGTTCCGGATGCCCGGCGGATCGCCCCGGCCGCCCGCGCGACGTCGCCCTGGGCCAACCGCAGCAGCGCGAGGCCGGGCTGCGGGTCCACGCCGCGCCGGCTCGTGTGCTCGTAGAGGTCTTCCGCCTTCTGCAGCTCGCCCCGGAGCCGGCGGATCTCCGCCTCCTCGTACGTCGCTGCCGCCCGCTCGCGTTCGTCGGCCTTCATCCCGGCCGCCACGAGTTGCGCCTCGTCGAGGGCCGCCGCCCAGGCCCCGCCGAATCGGAGCAGCTCGGCGCGGTGCACCCGGCAGGTCCCGTTGAAGATGCCCAGCTGCGCCTGCGAGGCGCACCACGAGTCGAGCACGTCGGACCATTCGCGTGCCCGGTCGACGGCGAAGACCCGCTGACAGCATCCGATGACCGAGCAGTAGACGAGCCCCCGGCCGAGTTCCGTGACGGTGCCGGTGGTGGCGACGAGCATGGCTTCGTCGAGCAGGCGCATCCCTCCGGCGACGTCGCCCTGTTCGATGCGCGCGCGCCCGCCGAGCTGTCGCGCCAGTGCCGAGAGGTCGGCCTCCCCGAACCGGTCGCCGCAGGCTGCGGCCTCCTGGGCGAGCTCGTAGGCGGCCTCGGTGTGGTGGACGCGGAGCTCCTGGTGGATGCGCGGGACCAGGAGGTAGCCGCGCTCGGCGCAGTCGCCGAGGTGGTCGACGAGGACGGCGGAGCGTGCGAGCCACCCTCCCGCGCGTCCCTGCTCGCCGAGCGACGACATCCGGAAGCCCAGCCAGAAGGCACAACCGGCGGCACCCTTCTCGTCACCGGCGGCCAGGCACTGGTCGTAGCCGCGCTCAAGGATGGCGAAGGCCTCGTCGTCCCGCGCCGTGAGCGACGCCGACTTCCCGTAGAGCTCGAGGTCGGCGAGGTCGAGCGGGCGTTCGCGATCCGCGGCGGAGAGCAGCACGAAGGCGTCGTCCCACCGTCGATCGGCGAACGCAGTGCGTGCGTTCGCCAGAGCGTCGAGCGCCGCAATGGACGGCATAGCTGCGATTATCCCCTCCCCGTCCTGACGGCGGAAGGGACCGGTGTCAGAGTGCCGCCTGGGGCACGCGACCAGCGGCGGCCCTGGCCGCGGCCTTGGCCTCGGCTGCAGCCTCCGCCTCGCGGAGGATCGGAGACGGCCGGAAGCCCTTGACGATGAGGTACACGCCGAGCGACGCCTCCCAGGCGAACTCGAGGGCTGTCGCGAGTCCCGACCAGACGGAGACCTGGTCGTACACACCGAACAGCACCGCGATCCCGGAGAGGAAGATGATCGGGCCGCCCACGAGGCCGAGGAGGGCCATCCAGCGCGGGACCAGCCGGGAGCTGAACATCAGGTAGCCCAGCAGCACGCCGGTGCTGGCGGCGAGCAGTCCGGGACCGAGCAGGAAGGTCCAGGCGTGGAGTGCGATCAGCGCGTCTCCCGCTCCGAGGAACGAGGCGGCATCCGCCCCGTCGCCAGCGGCGAAGTCCTGTCGGAGGCTGACCACCGAGAGCAGGCTCAGGATGCCGACGGCGATGAGCGTGGATTCGACGATCCGCGACGCGACGTAACCGAGGGCGACCGCCTCGTTCTGGCGTCGGAGGATCGGGAACAGCACGACGGCGGTGCCGATGTTGGCGATGGCGACCCCGATCTCCAGGAACGCGCCGAGGGCGATCTGCGTGTCGGCGCCGGAGCCGGTGATGTAGTCCGGGTCGTTCAGGAGCGGCCCGTAGAGGAGCGCCCCGGGGATGGAGAGGACGATGGTGATGATGAACAGCACTCCGGCGATGAGCGCCGTCTTTCTGGTTGAGGTCATGTCGGATCCTCTGATCAGCGTTGCGTGGCCGGCGGTGCCGGAGGTGCCGGCGGAGCCGGAGGTGCCGGATGCTGCTGCGCGTACAGCTTGGTCGGCTGCGCGCAGAGCACGGCGAGGACGACGAGCCCGGCGATCGGGACGAGGAGCCAGAACACGTGGCCCCAGCCGAAGCCGGCGTCGCGGAGGCGCCGGACGATCAGTGCGAGCGTGGGCACGAGGATGACGATCCCCCAGATCGCGCCGAGCGTGTTGCCGATCGACGGACCGACGATCACTCCGCCGTCCGGCAGTCGGATGGTCAGCGCGGGGATCGCGTTGAGGGCTCCGCTGACGAGCGCGGTGAACAGGATCCACCACCAGAACTCCGGCCGGCCCGCTCGGCCCGGGAAGTCGGCATACCGCCGGAATCCGTTGTCGATCGCTTGAAAGAAGGTCATGGCGGAACGCTCCCGAATCGTGGGTGTACGGCGTACACTCGATACGGCAACGGTAGGTGTATAACGTACACTTGTCAACACCTGAGCACGGAAGTGCGCCGGGTCGAACAGGGAGGCCGCCACGATGACGCCGCAACACGAGGCGCCCCGCCGGGTTCGCCTCAACAAGGGCCTGGTGCTCCGCACGGCCGTCTCCCTCGCCGATCAGGCCGGGATCGAGGGCCTCACCATGCGCACGCTCTCGCACGAGTTGGGCGTGGTGCCGATGGCGCTCTACAAGCACGTGGCCAACAAGGAAGAACTGCTCGACGGCATGGTCGACATCATCTTCAGCGAGGTGGAGATGCCCACCGGCGGCCCCGACTGGAGGTCGGCCATGCGGCGGCGTGCCGTCTCCATGCGCGAAGCCCTCGCCCGGCATCGCTGGGCCGTCGGCCAGATGGAGTCCCGGATGCGACCCGGCCCGGCCAATCTGCGTCACCACAACGCCGTCATGGGGTGCCTCCGCCAGGCGGGGTTCTCGTTCCGGACGGCGATCCACACGTACACCGCGCTCGACAGCTACACGTACGGCTACGCCCTGCAGGAGAGGACGCTCCCCTTCGACACCCCGGAGGAGTCCGGGACGGTGGCGCAGCAGACCCTGGACCGGCAACCGTCGGCCGAAGTCGCCGCCGCCGAGTATCCGTTCCTCATCGAGGTCGTCACCGAGCTCGCCACGACGGGCTACGACCACGCCGCCGAGTTCGCGATCGGGCTCGACCTGCTGCTCGACGGCATCGAACGACTGCGGCCCGAATGGATCACACCGGACGCTGCAGTGGGCCCTACCGGGATCGAACCGATGACATCCACGGTGTAAACGTGGCGCTCTACCAGCTGAGCTAAAGGCCCCTCACCGCTGAAGCGGCCCATCCAGTTTAGCGGGCCGCCACGGAGGTGAGGTCGACGTTCCAGGTGGCGAGTTCGCCGGCGGCGAGCTGCCACACGTACTCGTTCTTCAGCTTGGCGCCGTCGCGGGCGAACGGACCGGCCCGGAACGGGTAGAACGCGATGGTCGGAAGCGTGCCGTCGGGCGCCGTCAGGATGGCGTTGTTGAAGTCGCCGTTCATGCGGCGCAGCTCGCGGACCACGGAGTCCTGGTACCCCACGATGTCGAGGGCGCCGACCGCGGTCGCGTGCTCGGTGAGCTGGAGCGCGATGTGCAGCTGCCGGTCGCCGCTCTGATCCTCGTAGCTGATCAGACGGTGGTTCTCGACGGCTTCGAGCAGTGCGGGGTCTGCGTAGATCACGTCGCGCAGAGCATCCGGAGCCACCACTGCGCCGTTATAGTCGACCGACAGATCCGAGCGCCCGTAGTGGAACAGCAACGGCAGGTCGAGGAACTGCTGATCGATGACCGCGCCGTGACCGAGCTCCTTCAGCACCGGCGTCAGCTCACGGAGGCGCATCACGTGACCGCGGTCGTGGATGTTGTACCGGATGCGCGGATTGATGTTCTGCTTGCGCACGATCGTCACCACCAGTTCGCCCGCGTCGTTGGTCTCGATCAGGTAGTCGTAGGGATTGAACTGGAACACCATCGGGAGCACGCCGTACTCCCCTGCCTGGTGATGCGCCGCGCCAGGCGCGGGTCCGCCGCGATCGCCCGCCGGAGCGCGACCGTGTAGTCCGTCTCGATGGCGATGTTGATCTCGAGGTCGCTCGCGCCGTAGGAGCCGAACGCGCTGTGGGCGTAGCGCAGGATGTGGCTGCGCATGTTCTCGCTGATGCCCTCGCCGCCGAACGCCGCGACGATGTCGTACTGCGACCAGTCGAGGCGGTCGTCTTCGAAGAGCGACTTCAGGAACGGCGGGTAGCTCAGGATGATGTACGTGAAGCCGGTGCCGAACTCGGTCATCGTCGCGATGATCTTGTTGCGGTCGGGGCCGATGGACTTCATCATCGTCACTTCGGTGAGCGAGGTGCTCACGTTCATCCCGGTCGCCCACGCGCCCAGCGAGAACGCGTTGAGCACGAAGGGCTGCTTGCGCAGGCTGTTCGCGGTGCGCGCGAACCCGACCTGCAGGAGCTGACGGGTCGCCAGCCGCTCGTCCTTGCCGCGCACCCAGCTGGTGGGCGTTCCGGAGCTGCCCGACGACTCGTCCACGACGACCCCGTGGCGCGGCAGCACTCCCCCGATGCTGCGCTGCGGGATGCTCCATTTCTTGATGTACGAGTCCTTGTCCATCTCCGGGATCGCGGCGAACGCAGCGGCGAGTCGTCCGCGGAACCGGAGGCGGCCCGGGATGCCGCGCTCGGCGAGGAACTCCCGGTAGGCGGGCACCCGTCGCGCCGCCAGCTCGAAGGTGCGCCAGGCGCGCCAGCGGCCGAGCAGCCAGCGGAAGGGCTCGATGCCCGGCCCGAGGAGCACTTTGTGCGTGTGGACGCTGTGCGTGAACAGGCGCACGAAGCCGTCTTGCGCCCAGACGAAGGCGAAGATCAGTGAGCGCTTCATCGTGCCGCTCCGATCAGCATCGCGGCGGCGGGTCGCCGATGGGCAACGGGCGGCCGCTTGCTGTGGCCGAAGCGGAACAGCATCCACGCCATCCGGCCCCGCCCCTCGTTCGCCCCCACCGTGTCGACGAAGGCGCGGTGGGACCCGGGGTTGGTGATCACCGTGCCGAACGGGTGAAGATACACACCCCGCGCGGTCAATGCCAGCCAGAGCCGCAGGAAGGTGCGGCCGGCCTCGATGTAGTCGGCCGGCGAGTCGAACGGGCCCTCGAGCCAGCCGAGCTGACGAACGCCGCGCATCGTGTTCAGGTACACCGACCGGATGCCCGAGCCGATCACCGGCGTCTGCCAGAGTCCGCGGTGCCCCATTGCGAACCGGAGGACGCCGCCCGGCATCAGCATGGCCTCAGCGCTGAGGCCGTCGCCCCGCTCCCGCGCCTCGTCGCGGCTGAACCGCAGCCACGTCATGATCTCGTCGTAGACGGCGTCGTTCCGGAGGTCGGAGAAGAGGGTGGACTGGTTGATCCGCACGAGGTCGCGCACCGTAGCGGGGTCGGCGGTGGTGCGGAAGGCGTGGCCGGCGGAGTCGGCGACGTGCGCGGCCTCGGTGAGCGCAGCATCCGGAACCATCGTCGCGTCGTACGGACGCCGTGAGGTCCGGCGCTCGAGGAAGAGCCGGTGCCGTGCTCGATCGGCGTCGGTGGCCGGATGCTCGCTCAGCGTCACTGTGCCGAGCGAGTGCAGCCGGTCGGCGCTCGCGAAGTCCATCTCACGGTGGTCGAGTTGCTCGGAGACGGCGAAGCCGTTGCCGGCCGCGACGGTGCGGAGGCCCTCGAGGAAGACGCCGGCGCAGACATGGCCGAACGGGATGCCGAACGATTCGGCCGGCAGGCCCAGGTCGAGGTCGTAGTAGAGCTCAGCGGTCCGATCGTCGATCGGCCGCAGCTTGATCGGCTGCGAATTGTGGGGCGAGGGGTAGTGGCGGGCATCTTCGACGATGCGGGCCCAGTCGTCCGAATGGTGAACCATGGGCGTCACGCTAGCGAGCCGGGAGGACCGCCCGCCTCCGTGGCACCACGGTTTCCCGGAGGGCGCCTGGTTCAGCCGACGTGGGCGGGCAGCAGCTCCAGGGCGGCACGGTATGCGTCGAGCGAGCGGGCCTCGCCGGGCGCGGTGATGAACGAGGCCCGGATGATGCCGGACTCGTCGATCACGAAGGTGGCGCGGTTCGCGAAGCCCTTCTCCTGCAGGAACACGCCGTACTCCTTGGCCACCTGGCCGTGCGGCCAGAAGTCGGCGAGCAGGGTGAAGTCGTACTGCTCCTGCTCGGCCCAGGCGCGCAAGGTGTACTTGGAGTCGACGGAGATGCCGATGAGCTCCACCGAGTGGTCCCTGAACAGCGAGAGGTTGTCGCGCAACGCGCAGAGCTCGCCGGTGCAGGTGCCGGAGAAGGCGAGGGGGAAGAAGACGAGGGCGACGGCGCGCTTTCCGCGGTAGTCGCTGAGACGCACGGTCTCGCCGAACTGGCTGAGGAGTTCGAAATCGGGTGCCTGGGTGTCGTTCTCCAGAGCCATGGTGTGTTCCTTTCAGCGCCGGGATGCTCGATCCTGGATCGGCGCACGAGGACACAGCTTAGACCTGCATCCGGAGATGGCCAAGAGAGCGGTCAACGACGCCCTCGGAGTGAGGCTAGGCTTGCAGATGGTGCCTTCGCGGTTGTCGTGACCCGACAGTGAAAAGCGCCGAACACGATCTATCCGACACAAGAAAGAGGTCGAGGGTGACTGTAAACGACCAGGACCCGTACTCGATGAATCACATCGATTCGGACCCGGAGGAGACCGCCGAATGGCAGGAATCCCTCGACGCACTGGTTGCGGCCCATGGACACGAGCGAGCTCGTGAGATCATGCTGAGCCTGCTGAAGCGCTCCAAAGAACTGCACCTCGGTGTGCCGATGGTTCCGACCACCGACTACATCAACACCATCTCCCCCGAGAACGAGCCGGAGTTCCCCGGCGACGAGGAGATCGAGCGCCGTTACCGCGCCTGGATCCGCTGGAACGCGGCCGTGCTCGTGCACCGTGCGCAGCGTCCCGGCATCGCCGTCGGCGGCCACATCTCGACCTATGCGTCGAGCGCCGCACTGTACGAGGTCGGCTTCAACCACTTCTTCCGCGGCCAGGACCACCCGGGCGGCGGAGACCAGATCTTCATCCAGGGTCACGCCTCCCCCGGCACCTACGCCCGTGCGTTCCTCGAGGGCCGGCTGAGCGCCGACCAGCTCGACGGCTTCCGCCAGGAGAAGTCGCACGCCGGCGGCGGGCTCTCCAGCTACCCGCACCCGCGGCTGATGCCCGAGTTCTGGCAGTTCCCGACGGTGTCGATGGGGCTCGGCCCCATCAACGCGATCTATCAGGCGCAGCTCAACAAGTACCTCACCAACCGCGGGATCAAAGACGCGAGCGACCAGCACGTCTGGGCGTTCCTCGGCGACGGCGAGATGGACGAGGTCGAGAGCCGCGGTCAGCTGCAGGTCGCGGCCAACGAGAACCTCGACAACCTCACCTTCGTCATCAACGCCAACCTCCAGCGGCTCGACGGCCCGGTGCGCGGCAACGGCAAGATCATCCAGGAGCTCGAGAGCTACTTCCGCGGCGCCGGCTGGAACGTCATCAAGGTGGTCTGGGGCCGCGAGTGGGACGAGCTGCTCGCCCGCGACACCGACGGCGCCCTCGTCAACCTGATGAACCAGACGCCGGATGGCGACTACCAGACGTACAAGACCGAGAGCGGCGCCTACGTGCGCGAGAACTTCTTCGGTCGCGACCCGCGCACCCTCGAGATGGTCTCGGGCTACACGGACGACCAGATCTGGAACCTCAAGCGCGGCGGCCACGACTACCGCAAGGTCTACGCGGCCTTCAAGGCGGCCGTCGAGCACACGGGCCAGCCCACCGTCATCATCGCCAAGACCATCAAGGGCTACGGCCTGGGTCCGAGCTTCGAGGGCCGCAACGCGACCCACCAGATGAAGAAGATGACGCTGGACAACCTCAAGACGTTCCGCGACGCCATGCGCATCCCGGTGTCCGACGCCCAGCTCGAAGAGAACCCGTACCTGCCGCCGTACTACAACCCCGGCGCCGACGACGAGGCGATCCAGTACCTGCACGAGCGCCGCCGTGCGCTCGGCGGCTACGTCCCCGAGCGTCGCACCAAGTACACGCAGCTCAACCTGCCGGACGACTCGGCCTACGCGATCGCGAAGAAGGGCTCCGGCACGCAGGAGATCGCCACCACGATGGCGTTCGTTCGGCTGCTCAAAGACCTGCTGCGCTCCAAGGACTTCGGTCACCGCATCGTGCCGATCATCCCCGACGAGGCGCGCACCTTCGGAATGGACGCGTTCTTCCCGAACGCCAAGATCTACAACCCGAACGGCCAGCACTACACGTCGGTCGACCGCGAGCTGCTCCTGGCCTACAAGGAGAGCCCGCAGGGACAGATCATCCACGTCGGCATCAACGAGGCGGGCGCGCTGGCCGCGTTCACCAACGTCGGAACGTCGTACGCCACCCAGGGCGAGCCCCTCATCCCGGTGTACGTCTTCTACTCGATGTTCGGCTTCCAGCGCACCGGCGACGCCATCTGGGCCGCCGGCGACCAGATGGCCCGTGGCTTCATGATCGGCGCGACGGCCGGCCGCACCACCCTCACGGGTGAAGGCCTGCAGCACGCCGACGGCCACTCGCTCGTCCTCTCGTCGACGAACCCCGCCGTCGTGTCCTACGACCCGGCCTACGGCTACGAGATCGGGCACATCGTTCGTCACGGACTCGACCGGATGTACGGCGACTCGCACCCCGACCCCAACGTCATCTACTACCTGACGGTCTACAACGAGCCGATCGTCCAGCCGGCGGAGCCGGAAGACGTCGACGTCGACGGGATCGTGCGCGGCATCCACCGCCTGCGCCCGTCCGACGTGGCCGGTCCCAAGGCCCAGCTGCTCGCATCCGGCGTCTCGGTGCCGTGGGCGCTCGAAGCCCAGCACCTGCTCGCCCAGGACTGGGGCGTGTCGGCCGATGTCTGGTCGGTCACCTCGTGGTCGGAGCTGCGCCGCGACGGCCTGGCGGCGGAGGAGCACAACTTCCTCTACCCACAGCAGGACCGTCAGGTCCCGTACGTCACGCGCAAGCTGCAGGATGCCGACGGCCCGTTCGTCGCGGTCACCGACTACATGCACGCGGTCCCCGACCAGATCCGCCAGTTCGTCCCCGGAGAGTTCGCGACGCTCGGCGCCGACGGATTCGGCTTCTCCGACACGCGTGCCGCCGCGCGGCGCTTCTTCAAGATCGACGGTCCGTCGCTCGTCGTCCGCACCCTCGAGCTGCTCGCGGCTCGCGGTCAGGTCGACCCGAGCGCTCCCGGCCGCGCGATCGAGAAGTACCTGCTGCACGACGTGAACGCGGGCACCACCGGCAGCGCCGGCGGCGAGAGCTGACGCGCGAACGCACCACCGTGCCGAAGACGCCCGTGCCGAAGAAGCCTGCGGATATGACGAAGGGCGAGACCCTCGTCTGGCTCCGCAAGATCTCGGGCGAACTCGCCACGGCGACGCTCAAGCGGCTGGAGGACACCCTGCCGTGGTACCGCGACATGCCCCCGGGGCGGCGGTCTGCGGTGGGACTGGTCGCGCAGGCGGGCATCTCGTCGTTCATCTCGTGGTTCGACGACCCGCGTTCGACGCCCTGGATCGCCGCCGATGTGTTCGGGGCTGCTCCCCGTGAGCTGCTCCGTTCGGTGAGTCTGCAGCAGACGCTCCAGCTCATCAAGGTGACGGTGGAGGTCGTCGAGGAGCGCGTCAAGAACGGCAGCGAGCCGTTGCGTGAGGCGATCCTGCTCTACTCGCGGGAGATCGCGTTCGGCGCGGCCGACGTATACGCCCGCGCTGCCGAGGCCCGCGGGCTGTGGGATGCCCGGCTGGAGGCCCTCGTGGTCGACAGCATCCTCACCGGCGAGTACGACGACGAGCTGCCCAGTCGCATCGCCGCCCTCGGCTGGCACGGTCACGGCGAGGTCAGCGTGCTGGTCGGCACCGCGCCGAAGATGCTCGACGTCGACCAGCTGCGCCGCACGGCGCGGCACATGTCGGCGGATGTGCTGATCGGTGTGCAGGGCAGCCGCCTGGTGCTCGTGATCGGCCGCGCCTGGCCCAGCAACGCGACGCCGGAGGAGCAGTTCGGCGAGACGGTCGGCGCCTCCCCCACGGTCAGCTTCCTCGAACTCGCCGCGCAGCTCGAGCCCGGCTTCGGCCCGGGTCATCTGGTGCTCGGCCACGAGGTCCCGAGCCTGGTGGATGCGTCGAAGAGCGCGAAGGCGGCCCTCGCCGGCTTCGCGGTCGCCAAGGCGTGGCGCAACTGCCCGCGCCCGGTGCACGCCGACGACCTGCTCCCCGAGCGGGCGCTCGCGGGCGACGGCCTCGCCCGCGCCACGCTCATCAACCGCATCTACCGGCCGCTGCAGGCGCACTCCACCGAGCTCCTGACGACACTCTGGTGCTACCTCGACAACGGTCGCTCGCTCGAGGCCACGGCACGGGAACTGTTCGTGCATCCGAACACCGTGCGCTACCGTCTCAAGCGTGTCTCCGAGGTGATCGGCTGGGACGCCACCGGCGCCCGCGAGGCCCTGATCCTTCAGGCGGCGTTGATCGTCGGCTCGATCAACGAGCCGGACGCCCCCCGGCGCGGCTGACGCGACGGACGCGGCCGTCGCCACTCGTTAGTAGATACTCACAAAGCATTCCGGAATACTTCGTATCCGATCGACACATCCGCTCGGCGGAGGATTGGCAGACTAGAACTCGTGATTGTCATCGTGTGCCCGGGTCAGGGCTCCCAGACCCCCGGCTTCCTCGACCCCTGGCTCACCGAATCGACGTTCCGCGACCAGCTCGCCGGCATCTCGGATGCTGTAGGCATCGACCTGGTCGCCCACGGCACGGTCAGCGACGCCGACATCATCAAGGACACGGCCGTCGCCCAGCCCCTCATCGTCTCCGCCGGCCTGCTCACGCTGTCGGCGCTGTTCGCCGACGGCCGTCGTGACCGCATCGGCGGCATCGCGGGCCACTCGGTGGGCGAGCTGACCGCTGCGGCCGGCGCCGGCATCCTGAGCGAGACCGACGCTGTCGCCTTCGTGCGCGAGCGCGGCGCTGCGATGGCCCGTGCGGCCGCCGAGACGCCGACCGGCATGAGCGCCGTGATCGGCGCAGACGAGGGCGAGCTGCTCGCGAAGCTCGAGGAGTACGGCCTCTCCCCCGCCAACTACAACGGCGGCGGGCAGATCGTGGTCGCCGGTTCCCTGGGGGCGCTCGCGAAGCTCAGCGAGAACCCGCCGACGCGTGCACGCGTGATCCCACTGCAGGTCGCCGGCGCCTTCCACACCCGCTACATGCAGCCCGCGGTGGCGCACCTGCGCGAATTCGCGTCGACCCTCACCGCCTCCGACCCCACGCTGCCGATCTGGACCAACAAGGACGGCTCGCGCGTCACCAGCGGCCCGGCCTACGTCGACCTGCTGGTCGGACAGGTCTCGTCGCCCGTGCGCTGGGACCTCACGATGGAGTCGTTCCAGGCCGCGGGCGTGACCGGCATCATCGAGGTCGCTCCGGCCGGCGCCCTCGTCGGCCTCGCCAAACGCGGGCTCAAAGGCGTTCCCGCTGTCGCCATCAAGACGCCGGACGACCTGCCCGCCGCCTTCGACCTCATCGACCAGTCCGCCTAGAAGGAGACGCCGTTGACCCACCCCACCCTGCAGCAGGCCCACGGACCACAGTACACGCGCATCCTCTCCATCGGCGCCGCCCGCGGCGACCTGATCGTCCCGAACGACGACCTCGTCGGCCCGATCAACTCGTCGGACGAGTGGATCCGCCAGCGAACCGGCATCATCACGCGCACCCGAGCGAGCCACGACGTGCTCGCCGTCGACCTCGCGACCGAGGCCTCCATCGAGGCCATCGCCAAGTCGGGCGTCGACCCGAAGCTCATCGACGCGGTGATCGTCGCGACCATCAGCAACGGCCGGCAGACCCCGTCGCTGGCCGCCGTGCTCGCCGACCGCGTGGGCGCGAACCCGGCTGCCGCGTACGACATGAACGCGGCCTGCGCCGGCTACACCTACGCGATCGCCCAGGCGGATGCCCTCATCCGCACCGGGGTCGCCCACTTCGCGCTCGTCGTCGGCGCCGAGAAGCTGTCCGACGTCGTCGACCCCACCGACCGCAGCATCTCGTTCCTCCTCGGCGACGGGGCGGGCGCGGTGGTCATCGGGCCGAGCGAGTACCCCGGGATCTCCAAGACCATCTGGGGTTCCGACGGCTCCAAAGCCGACGCGGTCGGCATGAACGGCACCCTCACCGAGTACCGCGACGGCGAGGCCGAGTGGCCGACGCTCCGCCAGGAGGGCCAGACGGTCTTCCGCTGGGCGGTCTGGGAGATGGCGAAGGTCGCCAAACAGGCCCTGGATGCGGCAGGCGTGACGAGCGACCAGCTCGCCGCGTTCATCCCTCACCAGGCCAACATGCGCATCGTCGACGAGTTCGCGAAGCAGCTCAAGCTCCCGGACACGGTCGCGATCGCACGTGACATCGAGACGACCGGCAACACCTCGGCGGCCTCGATCCCGCTGGCGACGCATCGCCTGCTGGAAGAGAATCCCGAGCTCAGCGGTGGCCTCGCCCTCCAGATCGGCTTCGGCGCCGGACTGGTGTTCGGCGCGCAGGTCGTCGTGCTGCCCTAAACTAAACAACGGTCAAACGACACCCCCTCAAGGAGAAAACACCATGGCATTGTCCACCGAAGAAGTTCTTGCCGGCCTGGCCGAGCTCATCAACGACGAGACCGGCATCGCGACCGACACGGTTGAGCTGGACAAGTCGTTCACCGACGACCTCGACATCGACTCCATCTCGATGATGACCATCGTGGTCAACGCCGAGGACAAGTTCGACGTGAAGATCCCCGACGAAGAGGTCAAGAACCTCAAGACCGTCGGCGACGCCGTCGAGTTCATCGTCAAGGCACAGGCGTAGTACCGCAAGACGAATCTTCACTCGCGGATGGCCGGCCCGGCCCGCCGGGCCGGCACTCCCCGCGATCGGATGCGCCCGAGGCGCAGCCACGTTCCTCACTAACGGAGAGTTGTCGTTATGACCAAGAAAATCGTCGTCACCGGCGTGGGCGCAGCGTCCCCGCTCGGTGGCACCGCCGCAGACACCTGGAAGGCGCTGCTCGCCGGCGAATCCGGCGCGTCGACCATCGACAAGGACTGGGTCACCGAGCTCGAGCTTCCGGTGACGTTCGCCGCCCAGGCCCGGGTGGACGCGGCCTCGGTGTTGCAGCGTCACGAGGTGAAGCGCCTCGACCCCTCCAGCCAGTTCGCACTGATCGCCGGTCGTGAGGCCTATGCTGACGCCGGCTCCCCCGAGGTCGAGCCCGAGCGGCTCGCCGTCGACTGGGCCACCGGCATCGGCGGCGTCTGGACCCTCATCGACGCCTGGGACACGCTGCGCGAGCGCGGTCCCCGTCGCGTCATGCCGATGACCGTCCCGATGCTCATGCCGAACGGCCCGGGCGCCGCCATCGGCATGGACCTGCACGCCCGTGCGGGCATCCGGACCGTGGTGTCCGCGTGCGCGTCGAGCACGGAGTCGATCGCCAACGCGTACGACCACCTGCAGCAGGGCCTCGCCGACGTCGTGATCGCCGGAGGCTCCGAGGCGGCCATCCACCCGCTGCCCATCGCCTCCTTCGCCGCCATGCAGGCGCTGTCCAAGCGCAACGACTCGCCGGCCACGGCATCCCGTCCCTACGACGTGAGCCGCGACGGCTTCGTGCTCGGCGAGGGCGCTGCCGCGCTCGTGCTCGAGACCGAGGAGCACGCCAAGGCCCGCGGCGCGAAGATCTACGCCGAGCTCGTGGGCGGCTCGGTCACGAGCGACGCGTACCACATCACCGCTCCCGACCCCGAGGGCTCGGCCGCCGCGCGAGCGATGAAGGCCGCCGTCGAGGGCTCGGGCGCCTCGCTGTCCGACATCAGCCACATCAACGCCCACGCCACGAGCACTCCGGTCGGCGACATCGCCGAGTACAACGCGCTCCGCCGGGTCTTCGGCGACGCTCTGGACGGCATCCCGGTGTCCGCCACCAAGGCGTCGACCGGTCACCTTCTCGGTGGCGCCGGAGCCATCGAGGCGTTCTTCACGGTGATGGCCCTGCACGAGCGCACCGCCCCGCCGACCATCAACATCACGGAGATGGACCCGGAGATCCCGCTCGACGTCGTCCGGGAGCCGCGACCGCTCGGCGACGGCGAGCTGCTGGCGATCAGCAATTCGTTCGGGTTCGGCGGCCACAACGCCGTCGTCGCGTTCCGCAGCGTCTAGCACGCGTCGGCGCTCAGCGCGCCAGCGCCTCAGCGCACGAGAAGAGACCCCGACCGGGAAGCCACCGGTCGGGGTCTTTTCGTTTCACCGTGTGCGGGCGGCAGCGCGTGATGCCTGGGCCGGCCCGCCACGGGAGTCTGTTGTCCAGCGGGCGGTGTCAGCCGACCTTGTGGAGCCAGACGACGGAGGTCTCGTCGCTGGCGTGCCGGAACGGCTCGAGCTCGTCGTCCCATGCCTGGCCGAGTGCGAGTCGCAGTTCGCGGTGCATCTCCATCGCGCTGCCGCCGGCGATCTCCATCGCGTACCGCACGCGGTCTTCGGGGATGACCATGTTGCCGGCCGTGTCGGTCTGCGCGAAGAAGATCCCGAGGTCGGGGGTGTGCATCCAGCGGCCGCCGTCGGTGCCGAGACCGGCGTCTTCGGTCACCTCGAAGCGCAGATGCTCCCAGCCGCGCAGGGCGGAGGCGATCGCCGCACCGGTCCCCTGGGGTCCGTCCCAGTAGAACTCCGTGCGCTGGGCGCCCTTGAGGACGGGTTGCGCCTCCCAGGTGAAGTTCACGGCGCGACCCATCGCACGACCAGCCGCCCACTCGATGTGGGGGCAGAGCGCGCCAGGTGAGGAGTGTACGTAAAGCACTCCCCGAGCTGCGTGTGCCGCCATGGTTTCCTCCGTTCGATTCGGTACGTCTTCCCCAACGACCAATCGACGGATGCCCGGCTGTGCGTTAGCACCGGCACGTATTCAGTTTGAGCAACCTTGCGGCTGATGCTCTGAATTATGCCGTACAACCAGCCGAAGTTACAAGATTGTGATTCGGCGGTTCGCTGTCGCGCCCCTCCCCTGAGGTAATACCATACTGAGTATGTCCGTTCAGAACGGTTTTCTCGCCCTCCTCACGCTCGGCCCCGCGTACGGTTCGCAGTTGCAGGGCGACTTCCTCGCCCGTGCGGTGCACCGCCGGCAGCTGAACGCGGGCCAGGTCTACTCGACGCTCGACCGCATGGTCGACCAGGGTCTCGTGGAGCCGGCCGGCACCACGGAGGACGGCCTCCCCCTCTACGCACTCACAGCCGACGGCCGCGTGCTGGCCGAGACCTGGCTCAGCTCTGGTCCTCAGGACGCCCGGCCGGATTGGGACGAGATGCAGGACCAGGTGCTCGTAGCGGCCTCACTGGCCGAGGCGGACCCCTCGGCCGTGCTCGACGGCTACCGGCAGGCGTTCACCGAGAAGATCCGCGAGCTCGCGCACGACGCGGACTGCACGGCCGAGCTGGTCGCCAACCGTGCGGCGGAGCTGGGTGCGAAGGCCGCGATCGCCTGGATCGACGAGGTGACGGCGACGCTCGCCGCGCATCCGGATGCTCTGGTGCAGCATCGTTCTGCGGACCGGCCGCGCCGCGGACGACGCCCGGCCGTTCAGTGATGCCCGCCGGTCAGTGAAGCAGCTGGCCGGCCTTGTCGAGCACGTTCTTCTCGCCGGCCTCGATCGGGACACCGAAGCGGTTCTGTGCGGGCGGCAGCGGGCAGTTGAAGTTGTAGCTGAACGCGCACGGCGGCAGCACGGCGAGGTTGAAGTCGAGCGTGACCGTCCCATCCGGGTTGGGTGCGACGAACAGGAACCGGCCGACCGAGTAGGTGGAGACGCCGCTGGTGCTGTCGGAGAAGACCAGCTGAAGGGCGCGCCCCGCCTTGAAGGCGGCCAGGCTGTAGTCCACCCCGTCTTTGGCGAACGTGATCTCGCCCGGAATGACCAGGTCGCGGGTCTTGCCCTCGTCTTTCAGGTGCTCGAAGCCGACCGCTTTGCCGCCTTCGATCGGGGTGAAGGTCGCGTTGATGATCCACTCCGGGTTGAAGTCGAAGGCGTCGATGGAGCCGAACCGCTGGATGACCTCGGAGTGCGAGTCCCAGACGCGGAGCGCGTAGTCGCCTTCATCGCTGGCGATGACGAAGCCCGTGACGGTCGGGCTGAACACGACCTCGCTCGGAGCGGCGTCGTCTTTGCCCCGCACGATGGCCTCGCCGTCGACGAGCTGCCCGTCGACCACGATGTCGTCCTCCGGCGTCGCGGTGACCTTGAGGCCGGACTGGCCGTCGGGCAGCGGCGACCACAGGCCCGGGATGCCCCAGATGGGCTGCGCGGGCGCGTCCGGGTCACCGGTGATCCACTGCGTGTTGACGAGGGCCAGGCTGCCTTTCGGGGCCGTGACGGCCTGTTCACGTCGCTGGCGGTAGCGGGCCAGGACGTCGCGGGGGTCGGCGGGGGCGGTGGCGGTGTCGGTCATGGTCTCCATCTTCGGTCAGGTCTGCAGGTTGAACAAACATCGACACAGGTTTATGCCGGGGATCGCGGTCCCGCTCATTTCGCGTGGGCGTAGCTGTCGACGATCGCCGCCGTCACGGGGAACTCCACGGGGAACCCTCCGAACAGCAGGCGCCCGGCTTCCGCCGCCGCCGCGGTCACCGCCTCGGCGGTCTGCTCCGCGAGGCCCGCCGGCGTGTGGACGATCACTTCGTCGTGCAGGAAGTAGACGAGGTGCGGGCCGTCCTCGAGCCGGTCGGACGGTGCGAGCGCGACGAGCCGTTTGCGCAGTTCCGCCATCCAGCACAGCGCCCACTCGGCGGCGCTCGCCTGCACCACGAAGTTGCGGGTGAAGCGGCCCCAGTCGCGAGCCTGGCTGCGCGCACGCCGCTCGTCGGCATCCGTGGACTCGGCGCCGGAGGCGGCGGACTGCGTGGCGAGCCAGGACGATCCGGGCCGAGGCGAGCTGCGCCCGAGACGGGAGGTGACGATCTCGCCGCGCTCCCCCGCTCGCGCCGCCTCTTCGACCAGCCGGATGGCGCGCGGGAACGCACGGGTCAGCCGCGGCATCAGCCGGCCGCTCTCCCCCGTGGTGGCGCCGTACATCGCGCCGAGCATCGCGACCTTCGCGTGGGCGCGCTCATCGACGGCGCCCGAGGCCACGATGCCCTCGTAGAGGTCTTTGCCGCGCCCGGCCGCGGCCATAGCCGTGTCTCCCGACAGCCCGGTGAGGATGCGCGGCTCGAGCTGTGCGGCGTCCGCGACCACGAGCTTCCAGCCGTCGTCGGCGACCACCGCCCCCCGCACCTGGCGTGGCAGCTGAAGCGCCCCGCCTCCGCGTGTCGCCCAGCGGCCGGTGACGACGCCGCCCGGCACGTAGTCGGGGCGGAAGCGGCCGTCGCGGATCCACGCGTCGAGCCAGCCCCAGCCGTTCGCGCTGAGCAGCCGCGAGAGCTTCTTGTAGCGCAGCAGCGGGTCGATGACCGGATGCTCGAGCTTGCGCAGCTCCCACGACCGCGTCGACGTCACGATCAGGCCGGCGCGTTGCAGGGCGCGCATGAGGTCGGGCGCGCTGTCGGGGTTGAGTGAAGGGCTCTCGAGGACGTCCCGGATCTCGCCGATCAGCTGCTCCAGCACGACCGGACGGCTGCCCGGGCGGGGCCGCGGACCGAGCAGCTCGGTCAGGAGCGCGTCGTGCCGCTCGGCGCTGTAGGGCAGGCCGGCGGACCGCATCTCGGCGGCGATGAGCGCTCCGGCCGACTCGGCGGCGAGGAGGAGTCGCAGCCGGCCGGGGCTCGTGCTGCCGTCGACCGCCTCTCGCTGCGCGGTGAATTCGTCGAGCGCGGAGATCGTCTCCCCCGGCTCGGCGGGCTCCTCGTCGAGGTCGAAGAGCGCCACATGACTGACGGCGGGCTCCTCACTGATGTCGGGCGCAGCATCCCACGGTCCGGGCGGGGCGAGCGCCAGCGTGGACGACGCGCTGAGCGCTGACAGCCGCAGGATCGTGTGCGAGAGCTGCAGATCGACGCACCGCTCGACGCGGACCCCAGCGGCGAGAAGCGCCGGATACCAGGCCCGGGTGTCGCTCCACACCCAGCGCGGCGCCTCGGGCTCTGCGGCGCGCGCGAAGGCGGGAAGGTCGGCGCGCTCCATGGTCTCGTCGCCGAGGATGGTGCCGTCGTCGTCCAGCCGGATGGCCCGGATCGCCGACGCACCCGACCGGTCCAGAACGATGTGCACTCCCCTATTGTCGCGGCAACCGACGACATTCCGGTCGCACCCATTGCAGCCGATCCATAAGATGAGGATAATTCAGTCAACGACGAGACCCGACCCGAAAGGCGATCGACGATGACCGTATATCTGCGCGACAGCCAAGGAACGTGGATCGCGTTCCGCACGGAGGCGAACGGGCGCTACCTGTTCAATCCCGACGGATCCTGGATCGGCTGGTTCCCCTGGGGCGACGACGAAGCCGTCTCACAGGACGGCGCCTACCTGGGCACGATCGTCGGCGATCGGCTGCTCCTGCGCGATGCGCCCCCGTACCGCGGGACTCCGAGCTACCCCGGCGCGCCCCCGTACCCGGGCCAGGTCAGCTACCCGGGCGCGGCCGCCTACGAGAGCCTCCCGGTCGGCTTCGCCGACGTGCCGGGCTCAGCGCTCTGGCCGGCGCAGCACTGGGGCGAGAGCGTGGCGTCCTGACGTCCTCAGTCGTCGAGGCCGGCCAGCCGGGCGCGCAGCTCCGGCCACGCGCTCGCGAAGCCCGGATGCAGCGGCAGCGCGGTCACATCGCCGATCTGCACCCACCGCAGCTCGATGCTCTCGACGTCGGCCATGTGCGCCTCGAACGGACGGAGCGCCTCGGCCACGACGGTCGTGTACGACCAGAACCCCAGGTCGAGCACGCTGGTGAACAGCACGTCGAGCGCGTCGGCAGGAACATCCGCCTCCTCGCTCGCCTCGCGCAGCGCGCCCTCGACAGCGGTCTCGCCTTCGTGGCGCGCACCGCCCGGCAGACCCCAGGTGCCGCCGAAGTGACTCCAGTCGGCGCGATGCTGCAGCAGGATGCCGCGCAGGCGGTCGTGCACGAGGAGCCCGGCTGCGCCGAACCGCCCCCAGAATCGTTCGCCGTTCGGGCCCTCGACCCACGCATCGCCGGAGTTCACGCCTCCAACGTTAGTCGCGTCGGCCGAGCTCACGATCGCCTGCCGACATGCTGCGACACGTTCTAAGGTGATGCCATGCGGACCCTCAGCCGGAGCACACGACGCATCAAGAAGGCGGCCTGATGTCCGCCGTGCGCAGTGCCGGCCTGCTCCTCTACCGGCGCTCCCCCGACCTCGAGGTCTGGATCGCCCACATGGGCGGCCCGTACTGGGCGCGCAAGGACGAGGCCGCCTGGTCGATCCCGAAAGGGGTCGTCGACGACAGCGACCTCGGTGACGAGCTCGTGACCGCTCGGCGCGAGTTCGCCGAGGAGATCGGCTCGCCGGCGCCGGACGCGCCCTACCGTCCGCTCGGCGAATTCCCGCAGCCGTCGGGGAAGACGGTCGTGGTGTTCGCGGCCGAGGCCGACTTCGCGCCCGACGCGCTGCTCAGCAACACGTTCGCACTCGAATGGCCGCCCGGGTCCGGACGCGTGCAGCAGTTCCCGGAGATCGACGACGCCCGGTGGTTCGGGCTCGACGAGGCGCGGGTCAAGCTGGTGAAAGGCCAGCGGGCGATCCTCGATGTGCTGGAGACGAGCATCCGGAACCTGGCCGGCGGCTAACGCCGGAAGAAGTCGCCCGCGCGCCCCGACCACAGCATGATGATGATGATCAGGGAGATGGCCGCGCTGAGCGCAGCGTTCACGAGCTGAGCGGGGATCACCGCGGCTGCATAGATGACCGACGCGATCGAGAGCAGCTGCACGACCGTCACGATCGCGCGCGCCGTGCTGCTCCCGCGCAGCAGGCCGCGGGCGATCGCGAACACGATCAGGGCGAGCGCGATGAGCACGATCCCGGTCACGACCACACCGGTCGTTCCGCCGAACTGGGCCCGCATGTCCGGGTCGTTCTGGAGCACCAGCAGCGAGATCCCGCCGATGAGGTCGAAGAGCGCCTGGATCCAGACGATGACGGCGATGAACGTGACCCGGGCGGGGCGGCCGTTGGAGGCGGTCATGGGGCTCCTCTCGATGTGTGCGAGCCTAGCGGCTCACTCCGGCGACGGATGCCCGCACGGCCCACGCCCGCGCGATCAGCGGGATCGACCCGTCACCCCGGATCGGGAGCCGTGCACGCAGGCGCTCCCGCAGCTGCGCCCGCGCGTCGCCGTCGAGCGACATGGCGTACGCCGGGCCGGGGCCCTGACCGCCGAGGAACGGCTCCCAGTAGTCGTCGAAGCTCGCGAACGGCGTGGGGACGTCGAGGGAGCTCACGCCGACGGCGGCGAATCGCGGTCCCGCGAAGAGGTCTTCGAGGGCGAGCGGATCGCACAGCGGGAAGCGCGCGCCCTCGTCCGGGGCGTCGGGGTCGAGCTCGGCGGCGGCGTCCCAGAAGTACCGCATCAGCTCCATCCGGCCGGCGTAGTCCCACACGTAGGCCGCGATGGTTCCGCCCGGGGCGGTCACTCTGAGCAGGTCGGCGACGGCTGCGCGAGCATCCGGCACGAAGTTCAGCACCAGCCCCGACACCACGACGTCCGCGGACGCGTCGTCCTGCGGGATCACCTCCGCGCTCCCTGTCAGGAGCACGGCCCGCTCCCCCAGACGCTCGCGGGCCGTCGTCAGGAACCCGTCGGACGGCTCGACGCCGACCACCGACGCCGGCGCGCACCCGTCGAGGATCGCCTCGGTCAGCGCGCCGGTGCCGCAGCCGACGTCGAGCCACCGCAGCCCGGGTGCCGCGTCGAGCCAGCGGAGGAACGCCGGTGCCACGCGGCGGCTCCAGCGCCCGACGTATCGCTCGTAGGCGTCTCCCTGCTGCCAGGTGTCGGATGCGCGCTCTGCGTTCATACCGCCTCGTCTCGACGTGCACCGCCGTGTCGCACGATCCCATCATCGTCGTCAGAGCCGCGCGCATCCAGTGCGGGGTCCGCCGCGCGCCCGCGGTGCGCCCGCCGTTTGCCAGTAGATGTCGGCGACACGCCCGGGATGACCGCAACTACCGGCAAAAGGCGGGCGGGGACGCTCCGGCTGGGAGAAATCGTCGGGCAGCTCGCAGGGCGATCGTTCTACTCTTAGCTCGAGGGTACTGCCGCCCGCCGAGAGGAGTTGCGGATGTCCGAGCTCGATGTGAACCAGCCGCCGACGCCGCCCGAACCGGTCGAGAACGCGGAGGTCGTGCTCACGCCGCCACCCGCCGTTCCGGAGGTCCGGGACGACCAGGCGATCGGGATGGTGGCCGTCGCACCGGACAAGCGCGCCGAACTGGAGGCCAAGGCCCAGGCCTTCGTCGCCGACCTCGCGACCCTGGAGCCCGGCAGCCCGGAGTTCACGCGCACGATCGCCGACATCACCCGCCTGGGCGAGCAGGAGATCCGGTCGTCGGCCGACGTCTCGAACCGGATGCTCGAGCGGCCGTCGTCGTCGCTGGCCGCCGCCCGCGGACGAGGATCGTCGACCGACCCGCAGACGCAGGTCGCTCGGGCGCTTCAGGACCTCCGCACGACCATCACGGAGCTCGACCCGGGACGCGCGGACCTGACCGGACCGAAGCGAGCGCTGGGGCGCATCCCGGGCGGTCGCAAGCTGATGCGCTACTTCGAGCGCTACCAGTCGGCGCAGAAGCAGCTCGACGCGATCATCAGGGCCCTGATCTCCGGTCAGGACGAACTTCTGAAAGACAACGCGTCGATCGAGCACGAACGCGCCAACCTGTGGGCGACGCTGGGCAAGCTCGCCGAGTACAACACGCTGGCCGCCGCGCTCGACGACGCCACCGCCACTCGTATCGCGGAGTTGCGCACGACCGACCCCACGCGCGCCGACGCGATGACGGCGGATGCCCTGTTCCCCATCCGGCAGCGCCGGCAGGACCTGACCACCCAGATCGCCGTCTCTGTGCAGGGGTATCTGGCGCTCGACGTCATCCGCAAGAACAACGTGGAGCTGATCAAGGGCGTCGAACGGGCGCGGACGACGACCGTCTCGGCGCTCCGCACCGCCGTCGTGGTCGCTCAGGCGCTCGAGAACCAACGACTGGTGCTCGACCAGATCGGCGCGCTCAACGACGCGACCAACGCGATGATCGACCGCACGAGCGAGCTCCTCAAACAGCAGACGGGCATGATCCACGAGCAGGCGTCGTCGTCGGGCGTCAGCGTCGACACACTCCAGCACGCGTTCGACAACGTGTTCGCGACGATGGACGCGATCGACGGGTACCGGGCGAAAGCGGTCGAGAGCATGACGGTCACGGTCGACGCGCTCGAGCAGCAGGTGGCGCGTTCGCGCGGCTATCTGGACCGGTCGCGCTCGGGGTCGAGCTGAGCGCATCCGGGGTCAGGGCAGGTCGAGGTCGAGTCTCGACCCGGCGAACCTGTCGGCCAGGAAACGGCCGTTGATCAGCAGAGCGGACGCGTCCTGCTCGACCGCCGCGTCCCGCATCTTGCGTGCGGCGGACTCGAGGGCCTCCAGCTGCGAGATGAGCGCCTGGGCGGGCGTGAGTCCGCCCGCGAGCACATGCTCGGCCGCCCACTCGGCGGGGAGGGCGAGGTAGGCGCGCAGCGTGTCGGGAAGGTAGACCGTCGCCGCCACCCGCACGATCACCTCCGGTTCGCCCGAACCGGTCACTCGAGGAAGCGTCTCCGCGAGCAGTTCGCCGATCCGGCCGACGGATGCGACGGCCGCTTCGGGCACCCGGCGGCCGAGACGCGCGGCGAGGGTCAGAAGGTCACCGGCGAGGTTGGTGTCGCGGAGGTGGATCTCGGAGCCGGGCGGCAGGATCCCGAGCGTCTGCAGTGCCCGCGCGGAATCGGCCGAATCGCCCGCGGCATCCGCTGCCAAGGCCGCGACGAGCTGCGCGAACGCGGTCAGCCATCGGCCGAGCGTCATCGTGCGGCTCGACAGGGTGACGGTTCCGTAGATCTGCTCGACCTCGGCCGTCCATCGCGGACCCGGTTCGTACTGCAGTGACAGCGCCTCGGTCTGACCGGCGAGCCTCAGGCGGGTGATCGCTCCGGGACGATGGGCCATCCGGTCGGCCAGTGAGCGCCGCCGCTCGACGGACAGCGAACTGGAGGCGACATCGCCTGGAAGCGACCGCATGACACTGTCGATGAGCTCGTTCAGCAAGGACTGCGGGTCGGAGTCCGCCCCCGCCGTGCCCTGCTCGTCCCGCTCCATGTCCGTGCTCCCGCGGCGCGCCTGGGTCCCGGCCTGGCACCCATCGATCGCCCTACCCGCTCATCCAACCACTTCTCCCCCGGTTGCAGTACACGCTCGCGGGAGCTTCTCGGTGGCCGCCCAGCCCGGATGGCCGCAGCCGAGAGGTACGAAAAGCGCTTCAACGCTCCGGATGACCCAGCTTTCGCACCCGGACCGCGAGGAGGCGCGTGTCGCCCTCGACTCGGACGCCTCGTGTCGCGTTGAATGTGCGCATGACCGATCGGTGGGTGACCCCAGCGGGGACCGCGCTCCATGGCGGCGAACGGGTGACCCTGGTCCGGTGGGCGCAGTCGAAGGACGGGTGGACGTCGGAGACCGTCCACGGCCGGTTCCTCCGGACGGACGGCGACGATTGGATCCTCGACGTGCTCGGCGACGAGCGCCGGCTGGCGCGCGCCGAGTGGTCGCTCTGCCACGCGTGAGGACCGCGTGACGGTGCGGTGTGCTCGGCCGGCGCCACGGCATCCACCCCCGTAGTGGGTGGGGGCGCCCGACGGCCTCCGCTGACAGACTGGCCCGATGCCTGCCGTTCTGCGTCTGCCGACGCGCGCCATTGTCGTGGTCACCTCGCTCCTCCTGGTCGGTGGTGCCGCCGGCTTCGGCGCAGCGCCGGCGTCAGCGATCCCGACGCTGCCGAGTCCGGGAGCCGCCGCACTCAGCCCGGGACTCTACGTGAAGGTCATCGACGGCGCCATCTCGCTGAGCAATTCGAGCGGGTTCGCAGGGTTCTCTGCCGGTCAGTTCGGCTACATGCCGTCCACGCTGACTCCCCCGGTCGTGGTTCCGCGCTCGCCGGCGCTGTCGTTCTCGCCTCCGCCCGTGTTCCAGTCTCCGGCCACGCAATCCGCGGCTCAGAAGGCTGCGCAGCCAGCCGCCGACGCCTCCGCCCATGCAACCGCCCTCGCCTCCGCTGCGAGCACGGCCAAGGCGGACGCTGACGCCCAGGCGCAGAGCGCTCAGGCGGCTGCCGCCCACGTGACGACCGCCGGAGTGCAGAAAGAAGCCGCCTGGGCAGCGAACCTTCTTGCCCAGCAGAAGGCGGCCGACGCGCAGCGGGCGCTCGCGGATGCGCAAGCCGCCGTCGAGGCTGCAGCGGAGACCGATCAGGAAGCGGCAGCGGTCGAGGCTGCTCGAGTCGCGACCGCCGCACTCGCCGCGGCGGCTGAGGCGGCGGAGGCCGCAGCCCAGCAGCTGGCCGAGGCGAGTCTGGCCACGGATGCCGCGCACGCGGCAGAAGCAATAGCCGCCCAGCTGGCGGAGACCGCGAAGACTCAGGCCGACCAGGCGGCTCAGGCCGCAGCAGACGCTGCGCGCACCGCGGGTGTCCTGCTGGCCGGCATTGTCCCCGCCATTCCCGCGAGGCTTCCGGCTCCCACCGTTCCCTCGTTCGGCGCTCCGCCGCTGATCCCTGCCGGTCAGCACCTGATCCTCGCCGGAGCAGGGTTCGCGCCGTCGACCCAGGTCGCCTTCGGCGTCTATTCGACGCCGCTCTCGGTGGTGCCGGTCACCGTGGACGCGCAGGGCTTCGCAGTGGCCTCGTTCCAGGTTCCGAGCACGTTCACGGGCAACCACAGCCTGGTCGCGGTGGGCACCGGCGTGAACGGTCTCCAGCGCATCCTCCGCATCGACATCGTCGTGCAGGCGCCGGTGGTCGCCGCGCCGGCCGCCGACGACGCCGCAACCCTCGCCGACACCGGCGCCGACCTGGTGATTCCCCTCAGTGCAGCCATGGTCGCCCTGCTGTTCGGCACAGTGCTGCTCACACTGGTGCGCCGCCGTCGAGCCGCCTAGCGCGTTCGTGCTCCGCGACTGAGTGCTCGACCCGTCGATGGCGGTTGCCTCGCACCGTGATCGCGTGGCAGGCTCGGAGCATCCCGTCGCCGGGGTGACGACGGGCGACAGGACGGAGCACGGCATGGGACTCATCCACATCGACCTGTTCACCACGGTCGACGGCGTCGCGCAGGCGCCGGGCGGGCCGAACGAGGACACCGATAGCGGGTTCGCGTTCGGCGGCTGGCAGGCTCCTCTCATCGACGAGGTCGTCGGCGAGCAGGTCGAGGCGGGGATGGTGGGGATGGACGCGCTGCTGCTCGGGCGCCGGACCTACGACATCTTCGCCTCCTACTGGCCGTACGCGGAAGGGAGCATCGCGCGGCTGTTCAACAGCATCCCGAAGTACGTGGCGTCGCGCCAGGCGCTGGACCTCGAGTGGGCCGACTCCACGCTGCTCGGTCCGGATCTCCCTGCCGCGGTCCGCGAGCTTCGCGACCGGCACGCGGCCGTCCACGTCATCGGCAGCCTCGACCTCGCGCAGACCCTGTTCGCCGAGCGGCTCTTCGATCGGCTCACGCTCTGGGTGTATCCGATCCTCCTCGGCGCCGGCAAGAAGGTCTTCGCCGGCGGGGTGGTTCCGAGCAACCTGAGACTCATCGAGCCGGCCGTCTCCTCGCCGAACGGCGCGGTGTTACAGCGCTATGAGCTCATCGACGGGACGCCCGCCGTCGGCGACATGGGCGCCATCGACTAGGAGCGGCTCGGCACTGGCGCGGATTGCGGCGCGGTTTACGGCGCGGCTTCTGCCGCTGCCGCTCCACGCCGATCGCGTGTGCGTTTCCACAGCAGATCGACGAGGACGGACAACCCCACGACCACGAGGAGCGCGATCGCGGTCGCCGGTTCGTTGACGAGCGTCGTGAAGCAGAACACGACGAGGGTGCCGAGGTCGCCACGAGGGCGATCACGAGCACGATGATGCTGGCCCCGGTCGTCTTGTACAACCGGAAGTGACCGATCGTCACCGTCGAGAAGATGAGGATCCTGCCCGGCGTGGCGTTCCTCGGCACCGGTTCGCTCTCCGACCGCATCTGGATGAAGCCGTCGGTGACGGTGCTGGGGATGGACCTGCCGAACACGGCAGAGGCATCCAACGTGCTCCTGCCCGAGGTGACGGCGAAGCTGTCGATGCGGATCATCCCCGGCTCGGATGCGGACGCCCAGCTCGAGGCGCTGATGGCCCACCTGCGGGCGCAGCGGCCCTGGAAGTGCGAGGTCGTCGTCGAGAAGATCAAGACGGGTCATCCGTTCGCGGTGGACGAGTCGCATCCGGCGATCGTCGCGGCGAAGGATGCGCTGATGGACGCCTACGGCTCGCCCGTCGAGTCGATCGGCAGCGGAGCATCCATCCCCCTCGTCGCATCGCTGCAGAAGGTCGCGCCCGGAGCCGCCATCGTGCTGTGGGGAGTCGAAGACACGGAGAAGTCGCGCATCCACGCGTCGGACGAGTCGGTCGACCCTCAGGAGATCGAGCGCATGATCGTCGCGCAGACGGAGTTCATCCAGAAGTTCGCCGCGTCGTGACCGGACGCTGAGAAGGGCGGGGCCGTCATTCGACAGCCCCGCCTTCTCGTTCGGGTTGCGCTTGCTATTCCTTGGCGTCCTGGACTTCGTTCTCCAGCTGCTCGTCGTCGACGGCGATCTCCTTCTTGGTCACGCTGGTGGCGTGCGTCAGGAGCTTCTCGACTTCGGCGACGTCGTCGGGAGCGGCGACGATCACGATCCCGGCGCTCCCGGCATCCAGCGTCTCGCTGATCGTCTTGAGGTCCTCCGCCGACGCCTTGTTGGAGATGTGGCCGGCGATGGCACCGATGCCCGCGCCGGCGCCACCTGCGACGAGGAGGGCACCCCCCAGGGCGACGGCCGGGAAGAGTGCGACGACGATTCCGCTCGCGAGCCCGATGGCCAGGCCTTTCCTGCCACCGTGGTGCTTGTCGCCGTCATCGCGTTTCGGGATGGAGACTTTGCCTTCCTTGTCGCGTACGACCACCGCAGCGTCGAAAGCCGCGTGCTTTCCCGCATCCTTGTAGTGCGCATGTATCTGGTCGAAATCGGCGACTGCTTCGTCTTCGCTCCCATACTGCGCAGCAATCGCTACATACGGCTGATCAGCCATGTCACAGCTCCTGTCTCCATCCGCCGGCCTCGGAGGCCGGCCACGACCCTTCGCCGCATGCGGTGCGGCACCCATACGAAGCTTCGGACCGAGCGGCACCGCCGGGCATCACCCTGACCGGGTGATCCGGCGCTGTCGTCGGTGTCGGCGGCGGAAGCGACCGTCAATTCGCGCCGCTTGCCCCTTCGTAGGCACGACTGGGGAGCTGGGTCGCGAACTTGCCGCCGCTCACATCGATCAGCGCACCCGTGATATATCCCGCGCCATCGCTGGCAAGGAAGCACAGCAGATCAGCAACATCCTCCGGCCGCCCCCATCGGCGGAGCGAGAGAGTATCGAGAAGTCGCCGCTGACCTGACTCCGGCAGGTCGGCGAATCCGTTCATTGCCGTTGGGATCATTCCGGGTGCGTAGGCGTTGACCGTGATTCCCCACGGGCCGAGTTCACTGGCGAGCACTCGCGTGAACTGCACGACTGCCGCTTTGGATGCACCGTATGCTGCGGCGCCGACGCTGGGGATGATCGCCGCGAACGACGCGGCGTTGATGATCCGACCGCGCCCCGCCTCCTTCATGAGCGGAATCACGGCTTGCGAAAGAAGGAAGACGCCGAACACGTTGACGTCGAAACAGGCGCGCCAACGCTGGGGATCAAGGTCTTCGACGTTGCCTTCGACATTGATCCCGGCGTTGTTGATCAACACATCGATCCGACCGAACGTGGATGTGACCTGGCTGATCGCTGCGGCGACCGAGTCGGGGTCGGTGACATCGCAGGCGATTCCGATCGCGTCGCCGGGGAGCGGCTCCGGGAAGGCGAGATCCAGTGCCACCACGGTGGCGTTCTCCGTGGTGAATCGTTCGGCGATGGACCGACCGATGCCTCGCCCGGCGCCACTGACTACGACGACCTGATCCGTGAAGTCTATGAGCACGATTCCTCCATTAGGCATACTATTCAGGTGACCCTACCACCCGCGAATAGCGAGGAGCGGCATGACGATAGATGCGAAACCGGGCGACGAGCCGAGAGTCCTCTGGATAACAGGGGCGGGATCGGGAATCGGCCGGGCCGCCGCGCTGTCGGCCGCGGACGCAGGGTGGCGGGTTGCGCTGTCCGGGCGCCGGCAGAACACTCTCGAAGCGACCGCCGACGCGGTCAGGGCGCATTCCGGCGACGCGTTCGTTGTGCCGGTCGATGTTCGCGATCCTGCAGCGGTGACGGCGTCGGCCGATGTCGTCCGGTCGCGCTGGGGCCGCATCGACGGCCTCGTACTTGCCGCCGGCCTCAATGCGCCCGACCGCAGGTGGGCAGATCAGGCGACGGAGACGTTCGACCAGATCGTCCAGACCAACCTCGTCGCACCGGCCCACCTCATCGCGGCTGCCCTTCCTCATCTTCGGGAACGACACGGAGTCGCGGTCATTGTGTCCTCGTATTCGGCATGGACGTTCAGCCCTGGCGCAGGAGTCGCCTACAGCGCAAGCAAGTCGGCATTGTCGTCGTTGGCGCGCACCGTGAATTCAGAGGAGGCGAGCTCAGGTGTTCGCGCCTGCCATCTGTGTCCGGGAGACGTCAACACGGACTTTCTCGAGTTACGGCCGAATGTTCCTGACGCAGAAGCGCGCGGCGTCATGCTCGAACCATCCGACGTCGCACGGTCGATCCAATTCGTCCTGGACAGCCCCCCACACGTTCGATTCGACGAAATCGTCATTTCGCCGCTCTCACAACGATGACCGCCGGGCCCGCCGCACAGGGCACCTTCGACCTCGTCCTCGAATCTGTGGGTCTCGCTATCGTTCGGGGCGACCTCCCCGCGGGCCATTCCGACACGATCGACGGACTGATCGCGAGAACCGGCGCTTCGCGCAGCATCGTTCGCGAAGCGACCCGAGTACTCGTCTCGCTGGGCATGCTCACCGCCGCCCGGCGGGTGGGTCTCCGGGTCACGCCGGAGTCGGCGTGGGACACCCTCGACGTGCACGTCGTGCGATGGCGCCTGGCATCCCCCGAACGCGACCAGCAGCTTCGCGAACTCGTTGAGCTCCGCCTCGCGATCGAACCGGAAGCAGCACGGATCGCAGCAGATCGGCACACGACGGACCACGTAGTCGCGCTGACACGCGCCGTCGCAGAACTGCGCGACGCCTCGGCCGCCCGCGACAGCGCCGCCTTCCTGGACGCTGACCGCCGGCTGCACACGTCCATCCTGGAAGCGTCCGGTAACGCCATGCTGTACCGCCTTCAGTCGGTCGTCTCCGAGGCTCTTCGTGAACGTACGCCGTCCGAGTCGATCGCCTGGGCCACAGCTCCTGCCGACGTACAGCTGCACGCTGCCCTCGTGGAGGCGATCAGCAGCGCAGACGGGCTCACGGCCGCGGAGACCATGCGCCGAATCGCCCGTGGCCAGTGACCCGTATCGGGCATGTGCTCGACGAACCCGCCGCGAATGTGACATCCGTGCTCGAAGACACGCGGGATCGCGGGCCGTTTCGCGTAGGGCGGACGGGACTTGAACCCGTGACCGGCGGATTATGAGTCCGATGCTCTAACCAGCTGAGCTACCGCCCCGTGTGCCCAGACCTACTCGGAGGTGGGCACGGAGGGGGCCGCTTCCGTCACCGGGTCGGCCACCGGCTCACCACGATACAGGCTTTCGAACGTCGAGATGGTGGTCTGGATGTCGTGTGCGGCGACGATGCGCAGCGAGCCCTGCTTGAGCACGTCGAGCTCCTCTTTCGGGAGCGTGAGCACGTGCGTGAGGCGCTCGGCGAGGTTCTCGGCGTTGCCCGGCTCGAAGAGGTACCCGTTCTCGTTGTCGCGCACGAGGTGCGGCAGCGCCATCGCGTTGGCGGCGACGACCGGCAGCGCCGACGCCATCGCCTCCATCGTCGCGATCGACTGCAGTTCGGCGATGGACGGCATGGCGAAGACCGACGCGCGCGTGTACGCCTGGCGCAGCTCCTCGTCGGTCACATATCCCGTGAAGGTGACGCGGTCGGCGATGCCGAGGGTGTCGGCGAGGTTCTGCAGGTTCTTCAGCTGGTCGCCGCCGCCCACGATCTCGACCTTGGCGTCGAGCGAGGCCGGCAGCAGCGTGACGGCTTTGAGGAGCACGTCGATCTGCTTCTCACCGGTCACCCGACCGACGAACAGGATGCGGTTCTCGGTGCGTTCCGAGAAGTCGGGGGTGTAGTTGTGGGCGTCGATGCCGCAGGAGACCGCGTGGACACCGCGGAGCCCCGTGAACTTCTCGAGGAAGTCGGCGGCCTTGCGGGTCGGAGTCGTGACCGCCTCGGCGCGGCCGAACGTACGTCGCGCGGCTTTCCAGGCGAGTCCGATGGCCCACTCCTGGATGCCCTTCGGGATCATCGTGAACTCGAGCATGTTCTCGGGCATGAAGTGGTTGGTGCCGATGATCCGGATGCCCCGCTTCTCCGCCTCGACGGAGAGACCGCGACCGACCACGATGTGCGACTGGAAGTGCACCACATCCGGCTTGACCTCGTCGATGATGCGGGCGCTGTTCTGCTTGATGCGCCACGGGATCGCGAAGCGCAGCCAGTCGTGCGGGTACCAGCGCCAGCTGTAGAGGCGGTGGGCCGTCATCTTCTGGCCCTCGTGCTCCTCGACCCAGGTGCCGTGCTTGCGCGAGGCGGCCGGCGCCACGATGTGCACGTCGTGGCCGCGGGCGACCAGGCCGGCAGCCAGGCGCTCGGCGAACCGGGCGGCGCCGTTGACGTCGGGCGCGAACGTGTCGGCACCGATGAGCACGGTCAGGGGTCTCTTCGCCGCGCCGGCGGGCTGGGCGGGCGTGGAGCTATGCGGTCCGCTCGAATCGGGCACGTGATTGGTTCCCTACGTTTGTGGGCCGGCGTCTGAATCCGGCGGTGGTGTTTCGCGCAGCCGGACGGAACCGACCGGCTGATTCAGTCGTTCAGTCTAGGCCGGAATCGCTGGGGATGTCGGAAATAGCGGCTGCGACCGGCGTGCCTTCGACGCCGGGCTCGGCCGCCTGGGGGTGGTGTCGGGCGAGCATGAACACGCCGTAGATCGCCACGGCGCCGGTCACGACGAAGCCGATCATCGCCCACCAGGGCGCCTGGGCGGCCTCGTCGAGGATCAGGATCCCGATCGTGACGGCCACCAGCGGGTCGATCACAGTGAGGCCCGCGATGACGAGGTCGGGCGGCCCGGACGAGTACGCGTTCTGCACGAAATACGCGCCGAGGGCGCCGGCGACGAGCAGCGCGACGAGGCAGAGCACGAGCAGCCAGTCCCAGTCGCCCGCGCCGATCCGGGCGATGAGCACCTTGGCCAGCGTGGCCACGAACCCGTAGAGCACGCCCGCGCCGACGATGTACATCAGCGCCTTGAACCGGGACCGCAGGAAGTAGAACAGCACTCCGAACACGACGAGCACGATCACGAGGATGATGAGGATCTCGAGGAGCGCGCGATCGGTCACCGGAACGTCGCGGGCGGTGAACGCGGCGAGGATCGCGAACGCCCCGACTCCGCCCACGCACAGCGTGATCGCCACGATCGACTGGCGGTTGAGCTTGACGTGCGTCACCCGCGCATTGAGGATCGCCGTGACGACGAGGGCGACGGCGCCGAGCGGCTGCACGACGATGATCGGCGCGAGCGTCAGGCTGACCAGCTGGAAGACGATGGCGAGCCCGAGCATGAGCGTGCCGATCACCCAGGACGGGCGGGCCAGGAGGCGGCCGATCTGGGCCATGTCGAGGCCGCCCTTGGCGTCGTGCGTCATGGCTTCGACTTTGGCGACGCCGTGATGCTGGAGCTGAGCGCCGATGGAGAGGAAGCAGGCTCCGATGAGGGCGATGGGGATGCCGAGGAATGCGCTCGGTTTCAGCGCGATGTCCGTCGTCACTTCCATCAGCACCTGGTCCACCCCACGACCCTACCCAGTTTCATCCCGATATTCTTGCTGAATGGCCGTCCTTCCCATCCGGATCTCCGGAGATCCCGTGCTCCACTCCCCCGCCGCCCCCGTCACCGCGTTCGACGACGAGCTGCGGGCACTCGCCGGCGACATGTTCGAGACGATGGATGCTGCTCCGGGCGTCGGTCTCGCCGCTCCGCAGGTGGGTGTGCCCCTTCGTCTCTTCGTCTACGGCTGGACGGACGACGACGACGTGCTGCACCGCGGCGTCGCGATCAATCCGGTGCTCTGGATCAGTCCGGCCTCCATCGACGAGCTGGACGAGGACGAGGAGTCGGAGGGCTGCCTCTCGTTCCCCGGCGAGCGTTTCCCGCTCCGCCGCTCGCAGAGCGCGATCCTGCAGGCGGTCGACCTCGACGGCGAGCCGTTCGAGGTTCGTGCCGAGGGCTGGCTCGCCCGCATCTTCCAGCACGAGTTCGATCATCTCGACGGCGTGCTCTACGTCGACCGGCTGCGTCACCCCTACGGCAAGGCGTCGGCCAAGGCGTCGCGCAAGAACGGCTGGGGCGTTCCCGGCCTCAGCTGGCTGCCGGGCCGCGACCACCTCGAGGACTAGCGGGCGGCGGCGTCCCCGCCGCCGGCGTCTCCGCGGCTAGCGTCCCAGGTCGACCCCGTGCACGCCGTTGTGGAAGCGGAGCGCCGGGAACACCGCCGACACCGAGAACCCGACGCCCGGGACGGTGTTCGCGTTCAGGATGCCGCCGAAGAGTGCCGCGCGCTCGCGCATCTCGGTCAGGCCGGCGCCCTCGAACCGTTCGGTGAGGGCGCGCAGGTCGTCGTCGATCGTGTACTGGGTGGCCTGATCGACCTCGGCCGGGCTGAGACCGGCCTGGCGGGCGGCGGACCGGATGCCGTCGTCGTCGACACTGACCTGGAGACCCTCGTCGGTCCACGCGAAGGCTACGCTCACAGCCG
Organism: Leifsonia sp. NPDC058248; assembly: GCF_042881905.1. Classification (NCBI taxonomy): domain Bacteria; kingdom Bacillati; phylum Actinomycetota; class Actinomycetes; order Micrococcales; family Microbacteriaceae; genus Leifsonia; species Leifsonia sp. NPDC058248. The sequence continues at coordinate 171,548 of NZ_JBHVXB010000002.1, read as the reverse complement.
TTCCGGCGCCGCCGTGCTTCAGGGCGTTCTCCAGGGTCCCCTGCAGGATGCGGAACACGGCCAGCTCGGCGCCGGGCCGCAACTCGAACCGCTCGCCGGACTCCGAGAAGGTGACGTCGAGGCCCGCGTCCCGCATCACCCGGAACAGGTCGCGCGCGGAGTGCAGGCTGGGCTGGGGCATCGCCGCCGACTCGCCCTCACGCACGACGGTCTGCACGCGACGGAGGTCGGCGAGAGCATCCCGAGCCGTCGTCTCGAGTGCGCCGGCTGAGCGGGCGGCCGCCTGCGGGTCGCTCCCCGCCGAGTACCGGATGCCCTCGGCCTGCGACACGAGCCGCGAGACGGCCTGGACGGCGACGTCCTGCAGTTCGCGGATGATGCGGAACCGTCCGGCATGCTCGGCGAGCTCGAGCTCGCGGTCGATGCGGTCCCATTCGGACTCGGTGCGGTCGTCGCTGCGGCGGCGCAGAGCCGAACGGGCGCGGAGCCAGAGGATCAGGAGGACGATGGCCGCCAGCAACAGCACGCCGGCCAGGATGCTCGCTCCGAGCAGCAGGGCGCGCAGTTCGTTCGAGGACAGACCGTCCATGGGATTCCCTTCGGGCCGTCTGGGGGAAACGGCCCGGACGAGTTTACCCGGCGGACGGGACGGCTGCCGCGCCACGGTGACGCGGCAGCCGTTTCAGGGTCAGGCGCTGTCGCCGCGGTTGGCTCGCAGGACCTCCAGGCGGGCGCGGTACTCGACCTCGTCGATGTCCCCTTGGGCGAAGCGCTCGGAGAGGGTCTGTTCGGCGGAGCGGGTGCCGGATCGGGGGCCGTAGCCGTATCCGCCGTTGGCGGCGGCCGCGCGGCGCCAGCGGCGGCCGGCGAACACGAAGATGAGGACGAAGACGGTGATCCAGAACAACGGGATCAGGAGGAACAGCCAGCCGAAGCCGGCAAACCAGGGTCCGCCCCAGTGGGCGGCGACAGTCGCAGCGGCAAGTGTGCTGAGCATGATGGGCTTCCAATCGGTGAGTGCGGTCCGCACCGTTCGCGAACCGTCCCCTTCAGCTTCGCCGGATGCCCGCAGCGCCGAATCCGCCGGGCGGAGTGAATCGCCCTACTCCGCCGGGAGCACGGCTCCGCCGGGAGCACGGCTCCGCCGGGAGCACGCGCCTCAGCCGCTTACTGCCACCCCGGCTGCACGAGACCGCTCTCGTACGCGACCACGACCAGGTGCACCCGGTCGCGGGCGTCCAGCTTCGTCATGATGCGCGACACGTGGGTCTTGGCGGTGAGCGGGCTCAGGAACAGCCGCTCCCCGATCTCGCCGTTGGTGAGCCCGAGCCCCACCAGCGTCAGCACCTCGCGCTCCCGTTCGGTCAGCGCGTCGAGCGCCGCGGTGGGCGGAGCCGGCTTCAGACCGCCGGCCACGCGCTCCAGCAGTCGCCTCGTCACTCCGGGTGAGAGGAGCGCGTCGCCTGCGCTGGCCACGCGTACGGCCCGCAGGAGGTCCACAGGCTCGGTGTCCTTGACGAGGAACCCGCTCGCGCCGGCCGCGATGGCCTGCGCCACGTACTCGTCGAGCTCGAACGTGGTGACGATCACGATGTGGACACCGGCGAGTTCCGGGTCTCCGACGATCTGCTCCGTGGCCCAGAGACCGTCTCCGTCGGGCATCCGGATGTCCATGAGCACCACGTCGGGTCGCGTCGCCTTCACGAGCTCGACGGCTTCGACGCCCGTGGCGGCCTCGCCCACCACGTCGAGGTCGGGCTCGGCCTCGAGGAGGGCGCGGAACCCCGCACGGACGAGGTGCTGGTCGTCGGCCAGCAGAACGCGGATCACGGCGTGTTCCGGGTCCGGATCGGGCCGGTGGTGGCGGCGGTGCGATGCGGGAAGTGCGCGGTGACGGTGACTCCGCCCGGCTCCCCCGCCTCGGTGGGGGTGCTGACCACCTCGAAACGGCCGCCGAGGAGCTCGGCCCGTTCGCGCATCCCGAGCATGCCTCTGCCGGTCTGCAGGTCGTCGGGGACTCCGCGCGGGCTCTCGGGGAGTCCGCGCCCGTCGTCGGCGATGCTCACGACGTAGTCGCCCGCCTGTTCGGTCAGGGTGATGCGCACGCTGCTCGCCTGGGCGTGGCGGCCGATGTTGGTGAGCGACTCCTGCACGATGCGGTAGATCGCGAGCTGGATGGCCGGGGCCGGGACGCTCGCCAGCGCGCGGTCGTAGACCACCTCGAGACCGGCGCGGCGGTAGGTGTCGACCAGCACCGGGATGCGTTGCAGGTCGGGTTCGGGCGTGCGCGACGCGGGCGACTCGTCGGAACGCAGGAAGCCGAGCACACCGCGCACCTCTTCGAGGGCCTGGCTGCTGGTGGTCTTGATGGCGGCGAGGCTCTCGCGGGCCTTCTCGGGACGGGTGTCGAAGAGGTGCAGTCCGACGCCGGCCTGCACGCTGATCTGCGACAGGGAGTGCGCGAGCACGTCGTGCAGCTCGCGGGCGATGCGCAGGCGCTCTGCCTCGGCGACGGCCTCCCGTCGGGCCGCGAGGGTGCGGGAGACGTTCCGGTAGCGCTCCCGGCGATTGCGGATGGCCTCGCCGACCCCGACCAGGAGGCACATCACCAGCGCGATGATGAGCGGCCGGATGATGGCGGTGGGATGCCCGATCACCAGGTAGGCGGCGAGCGGCCCCAGGACCGCGAGCCCGGCGAGCGTGGCCCAGGCCCACACCCGGGCGCCGCGCACCACCGCGCTGACGACGGCGAGAGCGAGCGGGATGGCACTGAACGGCGGCCCGGCCGTGACGGCGATCGCGGGCGCGCACATCACGGCGACCGCCGCGACCACGACTCCCGGATGCTCGCGAGCCGCGACCAGCACGAACGACGACGCGAACGCGAGCAGCACGAACACCAGCGTGAGCGGATGCGCCTGCGCCTCATGCGCCGCGATGAACACGCCCGGGAGCTGCAGAACGGCGGCGACGATGACCGGGAACCACCGGGCTCCCGGGGGCCGGCGGCGCCTCCCCCAGCCGTTCTCGGCGCGCGCGAACCAGGCTTCATCGTTCGCGTTCAGGGGCATCTGTCCATGCTAACGAGCGCGGCTGGGCTACCCATCCGCCCCCGGTCGCTTCCGGGCTACTCCCGAGGGAGTACGCAGTGGGCGTGCATCACACATTCAGCCGGCGCGGCTCACGGATTGTGCTCCTCACGGATTGTGCTCGGCGTCGAATCCGCCGTCGTCGAATCCGTTCTCTCCGAACACGATCCCTCCGGGTGCCGCGAGCGCGATGTTCGCGGCCTCGTCCTGGCGTTCGGCGAGCCCCTCGGCTTCGCCGTCCTCGAAATCGTGCGCGATCTCATCCGGGTCGATGCCGGGCTCGGACTCTTCGCCGCGCCACAGGCCGCCACCGTTGTCCATTGTCATGGCGTGAGCGTACGCGCCTCGCGCGGCGTCGGCCAGAGGCCGCGGGTGAACATCCGGTGACTCGGGCGTATACCCGGGCGGACATATGAGGAGCGAATGGAGAGAGCCCCCGAACTTCTTGCGAAGTTCGGGGGCTCAGTGCTCCCCGACTTGGACTCGAACCAAGAACCTGCCGGTTAACAGCCGGCTGCTCTGCCAATTGAGCTATCGAGGAATGCTTGAATCAGCGTAGCTACTTTATCAACATTTCCCGCACCGCCAAATCGGGCCCGATTCTCGCGCGCGTCGAGCCGGGATCAGTACCCTTCGGAGGGGTCGACGACACCTACGAAGCGCCCGTCGCCGAGGAACGCCTGCACGTTGAGGCGGATACGCTCGGCCAGAAGCGGTGCTGTCATCTCCGGCGTATCGGCCTGGTGCGGCGTGATGAGGCAGCGCGGCTCATCCCACAGCGGATGCCCGTCCGGCAGCGGTTCGGGGTCGGTGACGTCGATGCCGGCGCCCGCGATGACGCCGTTCGCGAGCGCATCCTGGAGGGCTTCTGTGTCGACCAGACCGCCGCGGGCGATGTTCACCAGGTAGGCGGTCTCCTTCATGGCGGCGAACTCGGCGGCGCCTAACAGGTGGCGGGTGCCACCGGTCAGGGCAGCGGCGACCACGACGACGTCTGCTTCGGGCAACACGGATGCGAGCCGGTCGGCGGTCACCGTCCGGGACGCTCCTGCCACCGGCTCCTCGGAGCGGCGCACGATCGTGATGTCGGCGTCGAACGGCTCGAGCAGCCGCATCAGTTCGAGGGCGATCCCGCCGGCTCCGACGATCACGACGTTGAGCCCGTAGAGGGAGCGGCCCTCCTGCTCCGTGGCCCAGCTGCGGGCGACCACGCGCTTCGGCAGCACGCGCAGCAGAGCGAGCGTGAGCGCCAGGGCGTGCTCGGCGACCGGCTGCGCGTAGGCGCCTTTGGCGCTGGTCCAGAGCAGGCCGGGGCGGGCCTCCGAGGCGAGGATGCCCGCGAACGCATCGACGCCCGCATACGGAAGCTGCACCCAGCCGATCTGCGGATTCGACTCGAGCACCTCGGCGAAGCCGCCCGCGTCCCTGTACGACAGCCAGACGATCCCGCGCGTCTCGGGCGAGAGCTCGGCGACGGTCCCGCCGCCGGCGTGGACGGCGTCGACGAACGTCTGCTCCGGTTGCGGGAGCACGGCGATCGGACCGGGCTGCGGTCGCTCGCCGGCCGGGATCGGCGTCGCCGCGACCGCCAGAACGGCTCGGTGCTGGGCGCGGGAGTCAGAGGTCATGGTCGTCTCCTGAAGCGGGTGAAGGGATGGTCAGTCGGCCGACGAGCGCTGCGGGCGCCGTTCGGAGCGTCGGGAGGGCGGCTTGAGCGCTGTGGCGAGGCCCGCGACGAACGGATGCTCGGGATTGGCGAGCACATCTTCGATCGGGCCGTAGCCGACCACGCGACCGGCCTGCAGCACCAGCGAGTTGGTGGTGGCCCGGCGCAGCACGGAAAGGTCGTGGCTGACGATCACGGCGGAGAATCCGGCGTGATCCGCGAGCTGGCCGAGGAGGTCGATCACGGCATCCCGGACCGTCGCGTCGATGCCGGCGGTCGGCTCGTCCGCCACCAGCACGGACGGGCCGAGCACCAGAGCGCGCGCGAGTGCGACGCGCTGCCGCTGGCCCGCGCTCAGCTCGTAGGGGTACTTGCTCAGCACGCTCAGCGGCAGATGCACCGTGTCGAGCATCGTCGCGGCCCGCTCGCCGGCCGAACGACGGTTGTAGCGGGCGTCGCGCTCGAAGATCGGGAGCGCGACGTTCTCGCCGACCGTCAGCGACGGCTCGAGAGTGCTCGACGCCTCCTGAGCCAGGTAGCCCACGTGAAAGGTCACCTCGGCGATGTCGCGCTTGCGCGCCTTGCGCATCGAGTGACCCAGCACGTGGGCGTCTCCCCCGCTGACCCGCGGCCCTGGCTCGGATGCACGCAGCGGCAGTCCGCGCCCGGCGAGGATCGCGGCCAGTGTCGACTTGCCCGACCCCGTCTCGCCCAGGACCCCGAGCACCTCCCCCGCCTCGACGCGGAAGCTCACCCCTCGCAGCGCGACGCAGGAGGCGCTCGGGCCCCGCGCCGGGTATTCGACGGACAGGTCGCTGACGACGATGGCGGGGTCGGAACTCACATATCGACCCTAGGCGCTCTGAGCCCGGAGTGCGCGCAACGCCTCCCGCCGGGCGGCTTGTTCCACCGGATCCGGGACCGGCAGCGATGCGAGCAGGCGCTGGGTGTACGGTTCGCGGGGGTTCCCGAGCACCTCGGCCCCTGTCCCCTCCTCGACGAGGATCCCGCGGTGCAGCACGGCGATCCGGTCGGCGAGCACATCGACGACGGCGAGGTCGTGGCTGATGAAGAGCGACGCGAACCCGAACTCCTTCTGCAGCTCGGCGAAGAGCTCCAGCACGCGGGCCTGCACCGAGACGTCGAGGGCCGAGGTGGGCTCGTCGGCGATCAGCAGGGTCGGCTCCAGCGCGAGTGCACGCGCGAGGCTCGCGCGCTGGCGCTGTCCGCCGGAGAGCTCGTGCGGGAAGCGGTCGCCGTAGGCGCGCGGCAGCTGGACGGCCTCGAGCAGGTCGTTCACCCGATCGCGGGCCTCGTGCGGGTTCGCCGCGCGGCCGTGCACTACCAAGGGCTCGGCGACGGCGTCCGCGATCGTGAGCAACGGGTTGAAGCTCGACGCCGGGTCCTGGAAGACGAACCCGATGTCGGCGCGGACCCGCTTGAACTGACGCTCCCGCATCCCGTTCATCTCCACGCCGAGCACCTTCAGCGACCCGCCGGTGACCCGGTTGAGACCGCCGATGGCGCGCCCGATCGTCGTCTTGCCCGAGCCGCTCTCGCCGACGAGGCCGAGGACCTCACCGGGCCGGATCTCGAAGTCGACGCCGTCGACCGCGACGAATCCCGGCCGGCCCAGACGACCGGGGTATTGGATGCGCAGCCCCTCCGCCTTGACCACGGGCACGACGTCGTCCCACTCGCTGCCGCGGGCGGCGGCGCGATCCTGCGTGGACGCGAGCCCCTGACCGATTTTCGGGACCGACGCGAGCAGCTTGCGCGTGTAGTCGGCCTGCGGCGCCGCGAAGAGCGTCTTGACGTCCGCCTCCTCGACGACCTTGCCCTGGTACATCACGGCGACCCGGTCGGCGAGATCGGCGACGACGCCCATGTTGTGGGTGATCAGCACGATCGACGCGCCGAACTCGTCGCGGCAGCGGCGCAGCAGGTCGAGGATCTCGGCCTGCACCGTCACGTCGAGGGCGGTCGTCGGCTCGTCCGCGACGATGAGCCCCGGGTTCAGCACCAGCGCCATCGCGATGATGATGCGCTGCTTCTGGCCGCCCGAGAACTGGTGCGGGTAGTACTTGACCCGCGTCTCCGGGTCGGGGATGCCGACGCGTCCGAGGATCTCGACCGCCTTCGTGCGGGCCTCGGTCTTCGACAGCTTGCCGTGGGCGCGCAGCCCCTCGGCGATCTGCCAGCCGACCGTGTACACCGGGTTCAGCGCCGTCGACGGCTCCTGGAAGACCATCGCGACATCGCTGCCGCGCACCTCCTGGAGCTGCCGCTTGGAGAGGCTGATCACATCCGCCTCGCTCGCGCCGTCCTTGCTCCGCAGGATGACCGCACCGGATGCCGTGGCCGTCTCCGGCAGCAGGCCCAGGATGGTCTTGGCCGTGACGGTCTTGCCGCTGCCGGACTCGCCCACGATCGCGAGCACCTCGCCCGGCGAGACGTGCAGGCTCACGTCGTCGACGGCCTTGACGGCGCCCGCGTCGGTTGAGAACGACACCGCCAGGTTCTTGATCTGTACGACGTCGCTCATGGCTTGACCTCGATTCCGTGTTCGTCGAATGATTCCCCGCCCTCGAGGCCGTCGAGGCCACCGGGGCCCGCGGTCAGGGTGCCGCCGGGGACGACCGAGGTCTCGGCGACCTCGCCTGCCGCCTTGGCGACGGAACGGCGCCCGCGCAGTCGCGGGTCGGCCAGGTCGTTGAGGCTCTCGCCGACGAGGGTGATGCCCAGCACGGCCAGCACGATCGCGAGACCGGGGAACAGCGCGGTCCACCAGATGCCGCTGGTCACATCCGCCAGCGACTTGTTGAGGTCGTAGCCCCACTCCGCCGCGGCGGACGGCTCGATGCCGAACCCGAGGAAGCCGAGCCCGGCGAGGGTCAGGATGGCCTCCGACGCGTTCAACGTGAAGATGAGCGGCAGGGTGCGGGTCGAGTTGCGCAGCACGTGACGGAACATGATGCGTCCGCTGCTCGCGCCGATCACTTTCGCCGACTCGACGTACGCCTCGGACTTGATCCGCACGGCCTCCGCGCGGATGACGCGGAAGTACTGCGGGATGAACACAACGGTGATCGAGATCGCCGCCGCCATGATTCCGCCCCACAGGTTCGACTGGCCGCCGCTGATCGCGATCGCGACCACGATGGCCAGCAACAGGGACGGGAATGCGAAGACCGCGTCCAGGATCACGACGAGCACCCGGTCGAGCCAGCCGCCGAAGTAGCCGGACAGCAGCCCGAGGAAGATGCCCGCGAAGATGGACAGCACGACCGCGACGATGATGACCAGGATCGCGGTCTGGGCTCCCCAGAGCACGCGCGAGAACACGTCGTACCCTCCGACGGTCGTCCCCCAGATGTGCGCAGGGCTGGGCGGCTGCTGGGAGCCGAACGCCCCGCTGGCGTCCCGCAACTGGGCGAACCCGTATGGCGCGAGCACCGGAGCGAAGATCGCCACGAACACGAAGACGCCCGTGATGATGAGGCCCGCGATGAGCATCCCGCGCTGGAGGCCGACGCTCTGGCGCAGCTGGTGGATCACCGGCAGGCGGTCCACGATGCGGCGCTTGGGAGGCCGGGTGGAGACGGGTGATTCGGTCTGAACGGAATCAGTGGACATCTCAGTACCTCACTCTCGGGTCGATCAAAGCCGCGATGATGTCGACGATGAAGTTCGTCAGCGCGACGATGACCGCCAGCAGGGCGACCATCCCCTGGACCGCGACGAAATCGCGGGCCTGGAGGTAGTGGACGAGCTGGAAGCCGAGTCCCTTCCATTCGAACGTGGTCTCCGTCAGCACGGCTCCGCCGAGCAGGATCGCGATCTGCAGTCCGATGACGGTGATGATCGGGATCAGGGCGGGCTTGTAGGCGTGCCGCCGGACGAGCCGGTACTCGCTGACTCCACGGGACCGCGCGGCGTCGACGTAGTCGGTCGAGAGTGTCCCGATGACGTTCGTGCGCACGAGTCGCAGGAAGATGCCGGCCGTCAGCAGTCCGAGCGTGATCGCCGGGAGTACTGCGTGGATGAGGACGTCGCCTAGCACCGCGGGGTCGCCGGTCTGGATCGCGTCGATCAGATAGATCCCCGTCTTGTTGGGCAGCGTCTGCATCTCCAGCTCCGAGCTGGTGGATGCGCGACCCGCCACCGGGAGCCAGTCGAGCCAGATCGAGAACACCAGCTTCAGGAGGAGCCCGGCGAAGAACACGGGCGTCGCGTAGCAGAGGATCGCGAAGACGCGGAGCCCGGCATCCTGACCCTTGTCGCGGAAGTACGCGGCGACCATCCCGAGCGGGATGCCCACGATGAAGGCCACGATCAGGGCGTAGAAGGCGAGCTCGAGAGTGGCGGCGCCGTAGGTGAGCAGCACCTGGCTCACCGGCTGGTTGTCGCTCAGCGTGGTGCCGAAGTTGCCGGTGAAGATCTGCCCGAGGTACTCGAGGTACTGGACGATCAGCGGCCGGTCGTAGCCGGCCTGGTGGACGCGCTCGGCGAGCTGGTCGGGGGTGAGCTTGCCGCCGAGCGCCGCACTGATCGGGTCTCCGGTCGCGCGCATGATGAAGAACACCATCGTGACCAGGATGAAGATCGTCGGGATGATGAGCAGCGCGCGAACGACGATGTAGCGCGCGAGACCACCTCCCGATCCGCGGCTCTTCGGTGCGGAGGTGGGGCTGGCCGACGCCGAAGCGGCGGGGCCGGTGACAGTCGCTGTCATTTCTACCAATCGTGAGTCGGCCTAGTGCGAAGGGGCGACCCGCTTTCGCGAGCCGCCCCCAGCTTTCGGTTAGGAGATTCTAACCGTCATCCTGCTAGCCCTTCGACAGAGCGCCGTACTTGAACTTGAACGAACCGTCGAGCGTCTTGTCCGCGCCGGTCACCGTCTTGCCGGTGATGGCGACCTGAGCGCCCTGCAGCAGCGGCAGCGTGGACAGGTCCGCCGCCACCTTCGCCTGGATCTCCTCGATCAGCTTGGTGCGAGCAGCCTTGTCGGTCTCACCCAGCTGCTGGTCGATCAGCTTCTGGACCGCGGGGTTGTCGTAGTGGTTGACGAGGAAGTTGTCCTTCACGAAGAACGGCGTCAGGTAGTTGTCGGCGTCCGAGTAGTCGGGGAACCATCCGAGCTGGTACACCGGGTAGGTGTCCTTGACGCGCTCCTTGTTATAGGTGACGTACTCGGTCGACTGCAGGTTGACCTTGAACAGCCCGCCCTGCTCCAGCTGATCCTTGACCTGGGCGTACTCGTCGGACGACGAGGGGCCGTAGTGGTCGGTGTTGTACTGGAGGTTCATCGCGATCGGCGTGGTGACGCCGGCCGCCTTCAGGACCGCCTTCGCCTTGTCGAGGCTGGGGCCGCCGTTTCCGTCACCGTACAGGTCCTTCAGGACCGTGGTCGCACCCGTCAGGCCGCTCGGCACGTAGGAGTAGAGCGGCGTGTAGGTGTCCTTGTAGACCTGCTTGGCGATCGCCTCGCGGTCGACCAGGTCGGCAGCGGCCTGGCGCACGGCCAGGGCCTTCTTGGCGTCGGCTTCCGGCGTCTTCGCACCGAACGGCATCGTGTTGAAGTTGAACACGATGTAGCGGATCTCTCCACCGGGGCCGTCGACGACCTTGACGTTCTTGTCCGCGCGCAGGCTGGCGATGTCCGTGGCAGACAGGCTGCGGAACGCGACGTCGATGCCGCCCTTCTGGATGTCGAGCTTCATGTTCGACGCTTCGGCGTAGTACTTGACGTTGATCTTGTCGGTCGCGGGCTTGCCGAGCAGGCCCTTGTAGCCGGGGAACGCCTTGTAGGCCACGAGGTTGTTGAAGTCGTAGCTGGTGATCTCGTACTGTCCGGCGAAGGCCTTGCCCTTGACGATGGTGTTGTCAGGGGTGACCTTGTCGGCCGAGAAGACCTGCTCGTCGACGATCGGACCGGCCGGGCTCGAGAGCACCTGGGCGAACGTCTGGTCGTTCGGCACCTTCAGGTGGAAGACGACCGTGGTCGGGTCCGGGGTGTCGATCGTGTCGATGTTCGCGAGCAGGTAGGCCGGGCCCACCGGGTCGTTGATCTTCTTCTGGCGGTCGAACGTGAACTTGACGTCGGACGACGTCAGGTCGTGGCCGTTCGCGAACTTGAGTCCCGGCTTGAGCGTGACCGTGTACTCGGTCGGCGACGTGAATTTGGCGGACGCTGCGATGTCCGGCTTCACGTCGGAGGTGCCGTACGGGGAGTTCATGAGGAACGGGTAGACCTGGTTCATCACGGCGAACGAGCCGTTGTCGTACGAGCCGGCGGGGTCGATCGAAGTGATCTTGTCGGTGGTGCCGACGGTCAGCGAGCCGGAACTGCCGGAGCCCGAGTTGTTGCCGCTCCCGGAGCAACCGGCGAGCACCAAGGCCGTCGCCGCGAGTGCGGCGGATACGGCCAGCAGGCGCTTGCCGCTGATTTTTGCGGATCTCATATCCGGATACCTCTTCCTGGTGTGGGATAGCCGATCGGGCAGGCGCAACGGTGCCACGCTGCCGGATCACGTAGCCATAGTCCTAACATGAAACGCCTCCCCCGCATGCATCCGGATGGAGTTTGTAGCGAGATCTTTACGTGCGCGCAATTTTTCTGCGCGCATTCGCGCAGTTTGAAGCGTTTCGGCGGCGAATTCGGCTATTCTTCGCGCAAACGGCGTCGTTCGGCCTCGATCTGCACCATTGCCTGCGCGAGGGTCCTGGCCGCTTCGGGGTCGTCGGTGCGCCGCAGCCGCAACTGCAGTTCGGCCTTCTCCCGCAACAGGTCGCGCTCGATCAGAGCGCCGGCGACGGAGCGCGCGTAGGCCGCGAGGTTGCCTGTCTGGGCCTGGGGCACGGATGCGACGCTCAGCTCGTTCACGAGCGGCGCGAACGGCGCGGGCACCTCGGCGGCGACACGGTCGACCCAGCCCGGGTCGGTGAGTGTCGCCAGCTGGCTGGCGATCGCGTCTTTCACGACGCCCAGGGACGCATTGGAGAAGGGCACCTGGATTACTCGGGCGGCGCGTTCCTGGCCGATCTCGGTCGGAAGCTGGAGCAGCACCATGAGCGTCTCCCGCTCCGTTCGCGAGACGGGGTCGTTGGGCAGTTCGGCGAGGCCGGCGGCGGCGCGCACCTCCGGCGTCTGTCCCGGACGTGCGGGGCCGGAGGTGGAGGTGCGTTCGCCCCGCCGCGCGGCCTGCACGGCCCGCAGGGTGTCTTGGAGGTCGGCTCCAGAGAGCCGGGCCAGCTCGCGGGCGTAGCCGTTCTGCGACGCCGGGTCGCGGATGGTGGCGACGATGGGTGCTCCGCCGCGCATCGCGGAGGTGCGGCCTTCGACGGTGTTGAGGTCGTAGCGGTCGACGATCTGCCGGATCATGAATTCGAACATCGGCTTCTTCGCGTCGATCATCCGGCGGACGGCGTCGTCGCCTTTGGTGAGTCTCAGGTCGCACGGGTCGAGCCCGTCGGGGCCGACGGCGACGTACGTCTGGGCCGAAAAGCGCTGTTCTTCGCCGAATGCGCGTGTGGCCGCCTTCTGGCCGGCCGCATCAGGGTCGAACGTGAAGATGACCGAGCCTTGGCTGTTGTCGTCGCCCATCACCCGGCGGATCACCTTGATGTGGTCGACGCCGAAGGCGGTGCCGCAGGTGGCGACGGCGGTGGTGATGCCGGCCAGATGGCAGGCCATGACGTCGGTGTACCCTTCGACGACCACGACCTGGTCGAGTTTGGAGACGTCGCGTTTGGCGAGGTCGAGTCCGTAGAGCACCTGGGCCTTCTTGTAGACCGGCGTCTCGGGGGTGTTCAGGTATTTGGGGCCTTTGTCGTCGTCGAGGAGCCGGCGGGCGCCGAAGCCGATGGTCTGGCCGGTGAGGTCGCGGATGGGCCAGATGAGTCGCCCCCGGAACCGGTCGTACACTCCGCGGTCGCCTTGCGACACGAGGCCTGCGGTGCTGAGCTCTTCGGTCGTGAAGCCTTTCGTGCGCAGGTGTTTGGTGAGTTCGTCCCAGCTCTTGGGCGCGAATCCGACGCCGAAGTGGTTGGCGGCCGCGGCGTCGAAGCCGCGCTCCCCCAGGAACCGCCGGCCGATTTCGGCATCGGGCGCCGCGAGTCTGTCGCGGAAGAATTCTTCTGCGGCGCCGTTGGCGGCGAGGATGCGCGCCCGGTTGCCGTGCTCGGAGGGGCCTCCGCCTCCGTCTTCGTAGTGGAGCGGGAACCCGAGACGGGCGGCCAGGCGTTCGACGGCTTCGGTGAAGGAGACGTGGTCGAGTTTCTGCAGGAACTCGTAGACGTCGCCGCCTTCTCCGCAGCCGAAGCAGTGGTAGCGGCCGACGCCGGGCCTCACTTGGAAGCTGGGGCTCTTCTCGTCGTGGAACGGGCAGAGGCCTTTGAGCGCACCGACGCCTGCCGTTTTGAGGCTGACGTAGTCTCCGACGATGTCGGCGATGTTGGTACGGGCTTTGACCTCTTCGATGTCGCTCTGTCGAATCCGGCCGGCCATATCTCGATTCTAGTGAGCGCGGCCGACCTCGAAGTCCGTCACGGCCGTTCCTTCTTGCCTCCGCGTGTGTTCTGCGCGATTTCGATGATCGCGACGAACACTTCGATGGCGACCCGCAGGAGGAGGATCGCGAGGACGGTGCCGACGAGCGTGATGATCACGCCGAACAGGAACACGAACGCGCCGAGGAACGAGTGCGTCTGGACGGCGAGCGTGAGACTGTACATCAGGGACAGCAGTGTGCTCAACCCGATCAGCACGAGGCCGACGACGTAGACCGGTCCCGCCAGCTTGCGCGTGACGTAGCCGGTGAACGAGAAGTCGAACAGCGTCGAGAAGAACCGCGTGTCGTCGAGTCGTTCGGCGTAATCGTTGACCGAGCGCGGGTGCCCGGCGCCGGGCGGCACCGTGCCGTCGGACGTCGTGTACCCCGTGCCGGCGACCGGCGGGGGCGGCGGAACGGTGCCCGCCGATCCGGCCCGCGCGCCGGCGGCCGCAGCTGCCGGCTCGCGTGAGGTGGCTGCTGCAGTGTCGGCTGCAGTGCCGGCTGCCCTGTCGGGTGCGGTCTCGGGAAGAACAGCCGTCGGCATGTCGTCGGCGGAAGAGGCGGCCGAGACCTTCTCGGTGCTCGCACCGCCCCGGGCGACCGCACCGGTCTGTGTTGCCGCAGTCGGTGTTGCCGCAGTCGGTGTTGCCGCAGTCGGTGTCGCCGCGGTCGCTGCAGCCCGGGTCGGGGTCGCAGTCGAGCGCGCCTTGCCGGCGGTCGCCGTTCCCGCTGCCGGCGATGCCGCAGCGCGTTCCGACGCGGCTGTGGCTGACGCAGACGTGGGCTCCGGTTCGCCTGCGAGGAAGGCGTTGTGCCCGGCAAGCGCGGCATCCAGGATTTCGGGAGCATCACCCTGCACGGCACCCTCGTCGGCCGCCTGCTTCGTCGCGGACGCGCGCCGTGTGCTCGATCGGCCGCCTGCTGCTGAGCCGGCGGACTTCGCTGTCGCGGACGCACCAGTCGCGGACCCTGCTGCTTTGGGTGCGGCCGGCTTGGACACAGCGGAACCCGCTGCAGCCGGCTTGGACGCAGCCGTCTTGGCGTCGGAGGCAACCCGGGCGGCGGTCGCCTTGGCTGCTCCCGCCTTGGCCGCGGCGGACAGCGCTGCTGTCGCGTTCGCGTCGCTCGTGGCGCCCGCGGTCGCCCTCGCCGCCGGCGTCTTCGCCGTCGCGGGCTTCGCTCCCGGACCCTTGTCTGCCGGAGCCTTGTCTGCCGGAGCCTTCGCTGCCGGAGCCTTCGCTGCCGGAGCCTTCGCCGCCGCTGGCGTCGCTGCCGCAGGCTTGGCGGCGGCCGGGGTGCGTGCCGCGCGCGGTGTTTCGCCGGCGGGCTGGTCGGCAGCTCCACCGGACGTCTTCGCCGCGGGGCGGGCCGGGGTGCGCTTCGCGGGCGCGGTGGCCGGTGCCTCGTCGGGCGTCGGCTGTTCGCCGTTCGCCGGTGGTTGTGGGGTGCTCATCTTTTCCTCCCGATAGCGAGACTCCCAGCATTCTGCACTGGGCGCGGTGTTTCAACCCTGCTGGGTCAACTCAGTGCTGAACCAGTCGTTCGTACCAGCTGAGCGCCGATTGGTCGGTGAGGCTGGCGACTTGATCGACGATGACCCGTTTGCGTGCGGCATCGTCGTCTGCTGCCTCCCAGTCTTCTCCGAAGCCCGCGTCGAGCTCTTGCGGCCCGCGCTCGTACAGGATGTCGGCGAGCGTCGTGAGGATCTGGCGCTGCTGCGTGTAGATCGGCTGACGGGTGTTCTTCGACATGACGAAGGTGGCGACGATCCCTTTGAGTACCGCGATCTCGGCCTGGATCCCGGCCGGGACCACCACGTCGGCGCCGAACCGGATCAGGCTGCGTTCTGGAGCCGCTTCGTGCGTCGCGCGGATCGCCGCTCCCGCGAACCGGCCGATCAGCTGGCTGGTGAGGTTCTTGAGTCGTGCCTGGGCTCGACGGCTGCCGTCCCACCCGTCGAGCCAGACGTCGAGGCTGTCGAGCCGGTCGAACGCTGCGATGAGCTCATCGTGGGTGAACTCGCCGCCGATCCATTCGTACATCGAGCGGACGAGGTCGTCGTGGTCGACCCGGCTGCCCAGAGCAGCCACGTCGATGTAGCCGTTGACGACGGCGTCTTCGAAGTCGTGCACCGAGTACGCGATGTCGTCGGAGAGGTCCATCACCTGGGCTTCGATGCACCGCACCCGCTCGGGCGCTCCCGCGCGCAGCCAGTCGAACACGGCCGTGTCGTCGGCGTAGAAGCCGAACTTGGCCCGTCCGCTCGGGTCGGCCACCGAGGAGGCCGACGGCCACGGGTATTTGCAGCTGGCGTCGAGGCTCGCGCGGGTGAGGTTGAGCCCGTAGGCGCGGCCGTCGGGTCCGAAAACCTTCGGCTCGAGGCGGGCCAGCAGGCGCAGGGTCTGCGCATTGCCTTCGAAGCCGCCGATGTCGTGCGCCCAGCCGTTGAGCGCTCGCTCTCCGTTGTGGCCGAATGGCGGATGCCCGATGTCGTGGGCAAGGCAGGCGGTGTCGACGATGTCGGGGTCGAGGCCCAGGCTGGTGGCCAGTTCGCGGCCGACCTGCGCCACCTCGAGCGAGTGCGTGAGCCGGTTTCGCGCGAAGTCGAGCCCTGCAGTCGGACTGAGCACCTGGGTTTTCGCGGCGAGCCGGCGAAGCGCGCTCGAGTGGAGCAGCCGGGCTCGGTCGCGCGCGAAATCGCTGCGTCGACGATTGGAATGCTCTTCGGGCAGCCAGCGCTCCGTGTCGTGGGCGCTGTACGCGCTATCCGCCACTGTTGTGCACCTCCGCCTCGGCGACCTCGGCGCGCTGATAGCCGTCGAGCTCGCGGCTCGCCAGCCAGCCGTCGGGAAGCGCCGGACGTTTCGGGGAGCCGGCACGACCGCGCTGGCCTTCAGCCGCCTCGCCCGGGTACTCCTGCTCCCAGTCGAGCGTCGCCAGCAGATCGTCGAGGTGCGCGAGCGTGTCGACCGTGGCAAGGCTGGCACGGAGGTCTCCACCGACCGGGTAGCCCTTGAAGTACCACGCCACGTGCTTGCGGATGTCGCGGCAGCCGCGCTCTTCGCTGTCGAAGAACTCGACGAGCAGCTCGGCGTGACGCCGGAACGTCGCAGCGACCTGCCCGAGACTCGGATGTGCCTGAGCGGCAGCGGCCTCCTCGGCGTCGATCTCACCGGCGCGTGCACGGAACGCGGCCGCGAGATCGCCGAACAGCCACGGGCGCCCGAGGCAACCTCGCCCGACGACTACACCGTCGCAGCCCGTCTCGTCGACCATGCGGATCGCGTCGGCGGCCGACCAGATGTCGCCGTTGCCGAGCACCGGCGTGCCCGTGATGGTCTCTTTGAGCTTGGCGATCGCCGACCAGTCGGCGTGGCCCGAGTAGAACTCGGCGGCGGTGCGCGCGTGGAGGGCGATGGATGCGACTCCCGCCCCTTCGGCGGCCTTCGCCGCTTCGAGGTAGGTGAGGTGATCGCTGTCGATGCCCTTGCGCATCTTCACCGTGAGCGGAATGCTGCCGGCTGCTTGCACGGCGCCTTCGACGATCTCACGGAACAGGCCGAGCTTCCACGGCAGGGCAGCCCCGCCGCCCTTACGGGTGACCTTGGGAACCGGGCAGCCGAAGTTGAGATCGATGTGGTCGGCCCGATCTTCGGCGACGAGCATCGTCACGGCTTCGGAGACCGTCTTCGGATCGACTCCGTAGAGCTGGATGGACCGAGGCGTCTCAGACGCATGATGAGTGATGAGGCGGAGCGACTCCGGTGTGCGTTCGACCAGCGCACGGGAGGTGATCATCTCGCTCACATAGAGGCCCGCACCGAACTCACGGCAGAGCCGGCGGAACGCGGTGTTGGTGATCCCCGCCATCGGCGCCAGCACGACGGGCACGTCGAGCTCCAGCGGACCGATGGTCAGCTGGGGTGCGTGGCTTATCGTTGCTGTGGTAGACATTTCACCCAATTCTCCCAGAAAGCGCGGTGGACCATGACCCAGGGGCAGGATGCTGTGGAGACTCCGAGCAACGACTCGCCTGTGGAGGGGGCTCGGGAGAGCGGACGGGCCCGAGTGGAGGCCGACGCCGAGGCGCGTGGGGTGAGCATCCGGATCATCGAACGACCGGCAGCGCGCAGCCTGCACGAGGCGGCCGAGTTGCTCGGCATCCAGCCGTCCGACATCGTCAAGACCCTGGTCGTCAAGCGCAGCGACGGCACGTTCGTCTTCGCCCTCGTGCCCGGCGGCCGCAAGATCTCCTGGCCCAAGCTGCGCGGCCTGCTCGGCGTCAACAAGCTCAAACTGCCGGAGGCGCACGTGGCCTTCGAGGCCACCGGCTACGAACGCGGCACCATCACCCCGTTCGGCAGCACCACCGCGTGGCCCGTCGTGGCCGACGAGACGGTCGCCGGGCGCACGATCTCGATGGGCGCGGGAGAGCACGGCTTCTCCCTTTTCGCCGACGCCGACGCCGTCATCGCCGCCTTCGACGCGACCGTCGCCGACATCACCGACCCCGAGTAGCCCCGCCCCTCCCGCCCCTCGGCGCCAAAGGGGTCCCGTTCTACAGTCCCGCAGCGGTGCCGTGGTCGATCGGGACCCCTTGTCGTCGAACCTGCGGAGAACGTCGGCGAGGCACCGTCGATTCGGCGTGGACTGCGCCCGGCTGCGGCGAGCCGACCTCGCGCGCCCGTCTCACGACGAGAAAGGGTCCCGATCTACTGCTCGTGACGAGCAACACCCGTAGATCGGGGGCAGTGAGGCTAGTCGGCGGCGCCGGGGACGTAGCAGACGTCGCCCTCGCAGACGACGGCGTTCGCGTCGCCCAGCGGGATCAGTGCGACGGGCGCGACGGGCGCGCTGGGCGCCACAGCCGCGACGCGCCCAGCGGGCGCACCCGCCAACCCCGCCGCGTCGCCCGTCACGCCGTCACCTCGGCGCGCTCGGTCCAGACCTGCTCCAGCACCTGCACGAAGGTCGCCGCGTCCTGCGCGCCCGACACACCGTAGCGTCCGTCGATCACGAAGAACGGGACGCCCTGGATGCCGTACTCCTGCGCGAGCGACTGGTCGGCGCGCACATCCGAGAGGAACTCTTCCGAGTTCAGGGCGGACAGCGCAGCGGCGCGGTCGAGGCCGATCTCCGCGGCCAGGTCGGCCAGGTCTTCCACGCGGCCGACGTGGCGGCCTTCCGTGAAGTAGGCCTTGAACAGGCGCTCCGCCATCTCGAGCTGCTTGCCCTGCGCTTTGGCGAAGTGCAGCAGCTCGTGCGCCTTAACCGTGTTGGTGTGCTTCAGCACATCGAAGTCGTAGTCGAGGCCGACCGACGAGGCGATCCCCGAGACGCGCTCCAGCATCTGAGAGACCTGGCCGGCGGGCATCCCCTTGTGGCCGGCGAGGAAGTCGATCTCGCTGCCGTCGAAGTCGACGGGCGTGTCGGGCGACAGCTCGAACGAGTGGTACTCGACCTCGACCGCGCGATCGTCGCCGGTGCCGGCGAACAGCCCGCTTCCCGCCTCGAACTTGCGCTTGCCGATGTAGCACCAGGGGCACGCGATGTCTGACCAGATGTCGATCTTGATAGGTTCACTCACGCAAATTTGCAACGACAAAGGTCAGCGTGGCATTCCCGGGGTGTCCACCGCTCCCCCGAACCGCCGGTTGCGGCCCGCGTACAGTTCGATCGCCTGCCAGAGGTCGACGCGCGAGAAGTCCGGCCACAGCCTGTCGAGGAACACCATCTCGGCGTACGCGCTCTGCCAGAGCATGAAGTTGCTGGTGCGCTGCTCCCCCGAACTGCGCACGAACAGATCGACATCCGGCAGCTCCGGCGTGTAGAGATGGCGCTGGATGCTCTTCTCAGTCACGGCGGACGGCTTCATCCTGCCCGCCGCCACCTCGTCGGCGATCGCGCGCACCGCATCCGCGATCTCGGTGCGCCCGCCGTAGTTGACGCACATCGTCAGCGTGAGGACGTCGTTGCCCGCCGTGAGCTTCTCGGCGTATTGCAGTTCCTTGATCACCGACGACCAGAGCCGCGGCTTGCGCCCGGCCCAGCGCACCCGCACGCCCCACTCGTTCAGCTGGTCGCGGCGCCGGTGCAGCACGTCGCGGTTGAACCCCATCAGGAAGCGCACCTCTTCGGGCGACCGCTTCCAGTTCTCGGTCGAGAAGGCGTAGACGCTGAGGTGTTTGACCCCGATCTGCACGGCGCCGGCCACGACGTCGAGCAGCGCTGCCTCCCCGGCGCGATGGCCTTCGATGCGGGTGAGCCCCCGCTGGTTCGCCCAGCGCCCGTTGCCGTCCATGACCAGAGCGACGTGCTCGGGAACCGCCGTCGCCGGCACCGGAGGCGGGTACAGGCCCGTCCAGTCGAGGGGGCGGAACTCCACCGCGTCTTTGTGGGTGTACGGCTTGGGGCTCATCCGCTCGCTTTCCGTTCGTGCTGCACGTGCTGGAGCGAGCGCAGACCGCGCTCCAGGTGCCACTGCGTGTAGGCGGCCACGACGCCGCTCGCCTTCGATCGCGTCGCGTCGTCGGCGTCTTCCGCGGCCACCCAGTCACCGGTGAGCAGCGAGCCGAGCAGCCCGACCGTCTCGGTGTCGAGCCGGGGGGCGCCCTGCGGCGCGCAGTCGGAGCAGACCACCCCGCCGAGCTGGACGACGAGCGACAAGTGGGGTCCGGATGCTCCGCAGCGCGCACAGTCGAGGAAGCTGGGCGCCCAGCCGGCGAGCGACAGTGCCCGGAGAAGGTAGGAGTCGAGGGTGAGTGAGGCGCCGTGCTCGTGCTTCGAGAGGGAGCGCAGGGCGCCGACCAGCAGGAGGTACTGCTGCAGCGACGACTCCGCCTCGGTCACGCGGTCGGCGGTCTCCACCATGGCGTTGGCCGCCGTGTAGCTGGCGTAGTCCGCTGCGATCTCGGCGCCGTACGCTCCCAGGGACTCGGCCTGGGTGACGACGTCGAGGCTGCGGCCCTCGTACAGCTGGACATCCGCGACCATGAAGGGCTCGAGACGCGAGCCGAACTTCGAGCCCGTGCGCCGTACCCCTTTGGCCACCGCCCGCACTTTGCCGTGCTGGCGGGTGAGCATGGTGACGATGCGGTCGGCTTCACCCAACTTATGGGTGCGCAGCACGACGGCTTCATCACGGTAGACAGGCACACTCAAGTATCCCGCGTCACACCGACAGTCCGGGTCAGCCGCGCATGGTACAAGTGACGTATGAGCACCACCGCGCTGACGATTCCGATCTGGGTGGACCTGGTGGCGGTGGGTGTCGGCAGTCTGCAGGGCGCGATGTTCGCCTCCGGTTTCCGCGACCGCCGCCTCGATCTGCTCGGCATCGCGATCATCGGCGTGGCCACGGGCGTGGGCGGCGGCCTTCTGCGCGACATCCTGCTGGTCACGCGCCCGGTGGCCCTCCAGTCCAACTGGTATCTGCCGATCACGGTCGTCGCCGCTCTGCTCGGGATGCTCCTGGTTCGGCTGTTCCGTCGCCTCGACCCGATCATCACCCTGCTCGACGCCTTGACCATCGGGCTGTTCGGCGCCATCGGTGCGACCAAGGCTCTCTCGCTGGGCCTGCCGGAGGTACCGGCCGTGTTCGTCGGCGTCGTCTCGGCGGTCGGCGGCTCGATCCTGCGGGACATGCTGCTCAACCTGCCGATCGCCCTCATGCACGTGGGGTCGCTCTACGCGGTGGCGGCGGGCGCGGGCACGATCGTGCTCGTCGTGCTCGTCGACCTCGGGGTGCCGATCCCGGTGGCGGCCATCGTGTGCTTGGCGGTCACGACGACCATCCGGTTGCTGGCGGTGCGGTTCGGCTGGAGTCTGCCGGAGCAGCGCGAACTGAGTCGCATCCCGCGCCCGCGCTGGCCCCGGATGACGCGCCGCGCGACGCGCACCGAAGTGCGCACCGAGACCGGCTCCCTCCCCCGTTACAAGCTCGACAAGCCCGAGTGATCGCTCACGAGCAGAAGGGGGCGCACGGGTGACCACCACAGGAGATGGCTTCGATCGCCGGCTCGAACCGTTCCGTTCGGAGCTTCTGGCGTACTGCTACCGGATGCTCGGCTCGTCCCACGACGCTGAGGACGTGGTCCAGGACACGTACCTGAGGGCGTGGCGCGCGCGCGAGCAGTACGACGAGTCCCGCAGCTCCCTGCGCACCTGGCTCTACCGAATCGCGTCGAACGCCTGCCTGACCGCCGTGGAGGTCCGCGGCCGTCGCCCGCTGCCGTCCGGACTGGTGGCGGCGTCAGACCCGCTCGGTCCGCTCGTGCCGGGAGAGAACGCCTCCTGGCTCCAGCCCCTGCCCGACTCGCTGCTGGAGGCGGGCGATCCGGCCAGAACCGTGAGCGACCGCAGCAGCCTGCGACTGGCGTTCGTCGCCGCCTTGCAGCACCTGTCGGCGCGTCAGCGTGGCGCCCTGATCCTGCGCGACGTGCTCGGGTTCTCCGCGTCCGAGGCGGCGGAGATCCTCGGCACCACCGTGGTCTCGGTGAACAGCTCCTTGCAGCGGGCGCGCAGCCGCGTGAAGCTGGCCGGGGTGCGGCAGGAGCGTCTCAGTGAGCCGTCGGCGGCCGAGCAGCGTGCCTGGGTGGATCGCTACATGACGGCGTTCGAGAACGCCGACGTCGAGGGTCTGAAGCGGCTGCTCACGGAAGACGTGCTCATGGAGATGCCGCCGATGCTCAACTGGTTCGTGGGCCCGGACAACTACGGCGTGTTCATGGAGTGGGTCTTCGAGAAGGCCGGGACGGACTGGCGCCTGAAACCGGTCGCGGCCAACGGGCAGCCCGGTTTCGCTGCCTATCGACGCGTCGGGGACGGCTACGCGCTGCACACGCTCCAGCTCTTCACCGTCACCGCTGAGGGCATCAGCCGGAATTCGGTGTTCCAGGATGGTGAGGTCTTCGCATCCTTCGGTCTGGCGGCGGGTCTCGACGCCTAGGTGCGCGTCCCCGGCGAATCGGGTGCGAGGCGATCTGTCGCCGGCGCGATGAGTTCCGGCCGCTCCGCCGGTATGTATTGGCGAGTTCGCCGGAACACCCCGGGCGAACCGCTCACAAGGGAGAATCCGATGTCAGACATTCGTTCAGAGGATGAGGCCGCCATCCAGGCTGTGCTGGTCGAGTCCTACAAGGCGTGGGAGGCCGGTGACGCCGACGGCATGGTCGCCGACTACACCGCGGACGCGACCGCCATCATGACGGGCTCGCTGCGCGACGGCCGCGATGTGGTCCGCGACAGCATGGCCGCGAGCTTCGCGGGTCCGCTCAAGGGCAGCTCGACCGATGACAAGCAACTCAGTCTCCGCTTCGTCGGCAGGGACGCCGCAGTCGTCGTCAGCGAGTCCGGCATCCTGTTCTCGGGCGAGGCCGAGGTTCCGGATGCGCGCAAAGTGAACGCGACCTGGGTCTTCGAGAAGCGGGACGGCCAGTGGCTGATCGCCGCCTATCACAACAGCCCCGTGCTGGCGCCGCCTGCGCGGTGAGCGTCCCATTGAGGAAGCCCCGGGCCACGGGCCCGGGGCTTCCCTGTCGCTGTGTGGTGCCGACGGCCCCCTACGCGCTGACGAGCTGCCCTTCGGACGTCGCCGCCGTGGTGCCGCGCACGGCGCGGTTCACCGCCGAGACGACCGCCTTGAAGGATGCCGTGGTCGTGTCGGCGTCGATGCCGACGCCCCACAGCCGCGTTCCGTCGACGTCGAGCTCGACGTAGGCCGCGGCCATCGCCGACTCGCTCGCCGACAGCGTGTGCTGCGAGTAGTCGTACAGGTGCACGGCGACGCCGTGGTGGTTGAGGATGTCGAGGAACGCCGCGATCGGGCCGTTGCCGTTCCCGCTGGCCTTCGAGACGGTGTTGCCGTCGCGCAGAGTCACCGTGAGCGCCACGTCGCCGCCGGTCTCGTTCGACGTGGTCGTGCTGCCCAGCTCGAACCGGCCCCACTTGCTGCCGGGCTCGTGGGCGGGGGCGGGCAGGTACTCGTCCTGGAAGATAGCCCAGATGTCGTCGCTCGAGACCTCGCCGCCTTCGGCATCCGTCTTGGCCTGCACGACGCCGGAGAACTCGATCTGCAGTTTGCGCGGCAGGTCGAGCGCGTGGTCGGTCTTCAGCAGGTAGGCGACGCCGCCCTTGCCCGACTGCGAGTTGACGCGGATGACCGCCTCGTAGCTGCGGCCCAGGTCTTTCGGGTCGACCGGCAGGTATGGAACGGCCCAGAGCAGGTCGTCGACGCTCTTGCCCTGCGCCTCGGCGTCGGCCGCCATCGCCTCGAAGCCTTTCTTGATGGCGTCCTGGTGGGATCCGCTGAACGCCGTGAACACCAGGTCGCCTCCCCAGGGGCTCCGCTCGTGCACGGGCAGCTGGTTGCAGTGCTCGACCGTGCGCTTGACCGAGTCGATGTCGCTGAAGTCGATCTGCGGGTCGATCCCCTGGGTGAACAGGTTGATACCCAGCGTGACGAGGTCGACGTTTCCGGTGCGCTCGCCGTTGCCGAACAGGCAGCCCTCGATGCGGTCGGCGCCGGCCAGGTAGCCGAGCTCGGCCGCGGCCACCGCCGTTCCGCGGTCGTTGTGCGGGTGCAGCGACAGGATGATGTTCTCGCGGTGGTTCAGGTGCCGCGACATCCACTCGATCGAGTCGGCGTAGACGTTGGGCGTGGCCATCTCGACGGTGGCCGGCAGGTTGATGATCACCTTGCGCTCGGGCGTCGGCTCGAACACCTCGATCACCTGGTTGCAGATGTCGACGGCGAATTCGAGTTCGGTGCCCGTGTAGCTCTCGGGCGAGTACTCGTAGAAGACGGTCGTTCCGGGAACCATCGCCTCCGCCTCGCGGCAGAGCCGGGCGCCCTGCAGAGCGATGTCGACGATGCCCTGCTTGTCGGTGCGGAACACGACGTCGCGCTGCAGGATGCTCGTCGAGTTGTACAGATGCACGATGGCCTGCTTGGCTCCCGCGATCGACTCGTAGGTGCGCTTGATCAGGTGCTCGCGCGCCTGCGTCAGGACCTGGATGGTGACGTCGGCGGGAATCGCGTCCTCGTCGATGAGGCTGCGGACGAAGTCGAAGTCGGTCTGGCTCGCGCTCGGGAAGCCGACCTCGATCTCCTTGTAGCCCATGGAGACCAGCAGGTCGAACATGATGCGCTTGCGTTCGGGGCTCATCGGGTCGATGAGCGCCTGGTTTCCGTCACGCAGGTCGACGGCGCACCAGCGCGGTGCGACCGTGATGCGCTGGTCGGGCCAGGTGCGGTCGGGCAGGTCGACGTGGATCTGCTCGTGGAAAGGCCGGTATTTGTGGATCGGCATGGCGCTCGGCGCCTGGGTGTTCTTCATGGTCTGAAATCTCCTCGCGAGGTGTGGTGGAGAGCCGACGACGAACTCCGCGACGAGGGAGGCCCAGAACTAGGACTCGTCGCGGCAGCTAAGAAGGAGCAGACCGAACACAGTGACCAGCCTAACACGCAGGGCTCGGACGGGCATCCGGCGCCTGTCAGCCGCGCCCACGCGCGAGGGTCGCTGCCTGCCGCACCGACAGCTGCGGGAGGTAGGCGCGCACCAGGGCCACGCCGATCGCGGGGAGGGCGACCGGGTCCGGGTAGGCCATGATCAGCGGGCGCTGCTCGGGCTGGAACTTGCGCTTGAACCGCAGGAGCGAGCGGAAGCCGTAGAACGGCTCCAGCGACGAGCTGAGGAACCCGAGCGTGCGGTGCACGCCGGAGCGGTCGGGCTCCCCCGACGCCCCCGACGCCTCCGCCGTGTGTGCGAGCGGGGCCGCGGAGAGGCTCATGAACTCGATTCCGTCAGCGCGCATCCGGATCGCCGACTCCGCGATGAGGAACTCCATCACGCCGTTGATGCTGCCGGGACGACGGCGCATGAAGTCGAGGGTCCAGCCGATCACCTGACCGTCGCGATAGGTCGGCAGCCAGCTGGTGACGCCCTCGATGCGGCTGTCCCCGTCCACAGCGAGCATCAGCCGGACGGCCGGGTCGTGCAGCTCGTCGAGGCCGCCGAGGGTGAAGCCCATCTCGGGGAGGTCCTTCTCTGCCATCCACTGCTCCGAGAGGTCGGAGAGCTGGACGGCCGCGCTGAGGGACAGGTCCGCGAACGTCGTCCATTCGGCCCGGATGCCCGCACGCTCGGCCCTGTTGATGGAGGAGCGCACGTCCTGCCACTTCTTGCCGGTGGTCGACCACTCCTGCGGGTGGACGACAGCCTCCTCCGCCACCACCATCGTCGACCAGCCCATCTCGCGGAAGAGCCCCTCGAATCCGGCATCCACGCTGTAGAACACCGGCACCCACCCGTTGTCGTCGCAGAACCGGGCGAAGCGGCCGACCGCGCGATCGTGCGGGGGTGGAGCGCCGAACGGCCCGCCGGTGGTGATCGCGATCCGGCCGACCACCCGATACGCGATCGCACGGCCGTCGACCGGGTCGAACCAGTAGCTCTGGCCCGGCCAGGTGGCCATGAACGCGAACGCGTCCCCGCCGCCCCGCTTCAGGAGCCGTCGGACCCGAGCCGCGTCGGTGTCGCCGCGCCGGGAGTGGCCGCCGCGCAGCACCGGGACGGCCGCGACGACGGCGACCAGCCAGAACACCGTCCCCACGTTGTCGTACACGAAGCCGGCGAACGGCGTGGTCGGCAGATACTGCACCGGTTCCCGCCGCAGGAAGGTGACGGGGATGAACCGCTCCAGCACGTCGTTGAGGAGGTCGCCGAGATCGAGCGGACGGGTGAACCCGGTGTCGCGCTGGAGGTAGCCGACGGCGATGTAGAACCCGGCCAGGGCGATCGCCGTGACGACGACGGTGACGACGTAGCGACGGACGGAACGGGCATCCGGGCGCACCGGGAAGTGACGCCGCAGCACGACGAGGACGATCGCGATCCCCAGTGGGAGAACCGCCGACAGCAGGAGGACCACCGTCACCTCCCAGTAGCGCGAGGTGGCGTTCGCGGGAGCCGTGACGCCGGCCAGGGGAAGCACGCCGAAGTAGAAGGCCGACAGCACGGCGAGCAGCCCGTTCACCGCGACGGCCAGCCACAGCGCGAAGCGGCTGCCGCGAAGCAGTCCGTAGGCGGCGACGAGGAGCACGAGCAGCGGGAGCACCGAAACCAGCACGGGTCCGACCCCGCTGATCCGCTCGAGCGTGAGATCGTGCACGCATTGCCGGGTCACCGCGAACGCCTGGCACCGTTCGATCAGCGTTCCGCGGTCGGGCGACTCACTCGTGAAGAGGAGCCCGATGGGCGCCAGCATCCCGTACCGCGACTGCGAGAGCAGGCCGATCACCGGCCCGACGGCGGTGACCGCGACGGCGGACGCGAGGAGGACCCGGATCTCGTGATGAGAGCTGCGCACCCAGCCGACGCGCTTGGCGCTGTGGCGCAACAGCACTCCCAGCCCGAGCCCGGCGAACACCGCGATCAGCCGGTAGACGTCCGAGGGCAGCCCCGAGTACAGCACGAACACCACAGCGGCCAGCACGGTGATCACTCGGATGCGCCGTCGCCACAGGGCCCCTGCGAACGCGCTGGCCGTCATGATGGTGCCGGCGATGCCGGTGAACACGTCGAGCCCGACGAGGTGACGGACATTCATCGCCCACATCTCACCTGTGCGGCTCGCGAGCAGCTGAAGGCCGATCCCGGCCAGGATCCCCGCTGCCGATGTCGCGAAGAACGCCACAGCTGTCCGCCGGGTTCCCATCAGCCTCTCGGCTCCCCCCACGAGCACGATCGTGAGCGCGAGGGCGATGATCAGCTGGGCGAGGTCGCTGGTGAAGAGCACCGAGGTGACCGGCGTCCACCAGTGTCCGTCGACGACGGGCAGTGGTCCTGTGCCGAGCCAGAGCCGCAGCGGGCGATGCGGTCCGCTCATCGGGCCGGTCGCCAGCGCGAGCACGAGGATCGTCAGCGTGATGAACGTCGTGAACGGATGCGCGGCGACGAGTCGTCCGGCGCGCGCGGCGATCACGGCCGGCTGCGTCGGGACCGCGCGCTCCAGGGCCTGTCCGCCGCTCATCGGGACAGCCCCAGGTGCGCAGCGATGAGCGGGAAGCCGTGCGCGAGCGTGTACCGCACGGTGTTCCAGTCGTGGGCCGTGCCCGGCGAGACGAGCAGCCGGGTCGAGATCCCGGCCCGCACGGCCTGCGCCTCGAGCGTGTGCGCGTAGGCCATGTACTTCCGGTCGTTCTGCCCGACGCCGAACACGATGAGCGTCCGCCGGTAGGGCTCATGCGCACTCATCAGCGCGGCCGGCTGGGCCGCCTGATACGCACGAAGCGAACCGGAGAAGCCTCGCGCGACCGTCGAGGCGCGATCTCCCAGTCTCGGGCCCAGCTCGCTCGACGACGCGAGCGCCGAACCGAACAGCTCCGGATGCCCGGAGGCGAACTGCACTGCGCACGTGCCGCCTTGCGAGTACCCGAAGACACCCCACGCCGCCGGATCGCTGCTGACCCGGAAATGCGCCCGGATCCAGTCCGGCACGTCTTTCAGCAGGTAGGTCGCCGAATGGCCGAGCGCGGCCGAGTCGACGCACATCGGGTTGCGTCCGGGTCCGCCGAGCTGGTCGGGGGCGACGACGATCGGCGCGAACCCGTCGTGCTTCGCGGCGTAGGCGTCCATCAGGGAGCCGATCCGTCCGGCGGTGAACACGTCGGCCGGCGTTCCGGGCTGCCCGGCGAACGCGTACAGGACCGGCAGCACCGGCGGGGAAGCGGTCAGCGCCGCGGGCGGCAGGTAGATCGCGGCGAGGCGCGCGTCGAAGCCGGACCGGGTCGCGGGGATGCGCACCATCCCGATGCGGCCTTTCACCGGGATCGTCGCCGGCTTCGTCCAGGTGGAGGCGTAGTCGGTGCCGATGGCGGCGACCTGCCCGTGCTCGCCGTGCAGTTGAAGAGCCGTGTACGGCACGATCCCGAGGGCGTCTTTCAGCGTTCGGTAGGCGCCGAAGTCCACATTGATGCCCGCGCCGACCGCGATCAGCACGACCGGGATGCTCACCACCGCGACGACCTTCCGCCACCAGCGCGAGCGGACGAGGTTGACGGCGGCGAGTGCGACGCCCGCGGCGCCGATCGCCACCCACAGCCCGGTCGCGGCTGTCAGTTCCACTCCGAAGATGTCGAACACGTCACCGACGAGCCAGGTCACGAGCCACCCGAGCGCCGCGCCTCCCACGACCGCGATCAGGCCGGCGAGGGTTCGCCGTGCCGTCGGACGGATGACGAGGTACAGCGCCAGCGCCGCGACCACAACATCGACTCCGATGAGGAACGGGCGCTGATCGATGCGCAGGGTCGTGAGCCAGTTCAGGGTGGTTCCTCTCGGGGGCGTCGGGCGGGCCGACGCACAATTATTGAACACTCAGCCGTTGCCGGGCCGAGGTGACGGGTGCGTTCAGGAACCTCCGAGCAACCCGTCGGCTTCGCGGAAGATTCCGCTACTCCACCGCCAGTGCGGCCACCGGGGTCAGCGACGTCGCCCGGCGTGTCGGGGCGATCGACGCCACGACGGCCAGCAGAGCGGAGCCGAGCACCACGAGCGCGATGTACGGCCACGGCATCGCCGGGACGAGAAGCCCACCACCCGGGATGCTCCCCAGCAGCGCCTGCGCGCCGATCCAGCCGTACGCGGTGCCCAGCACCAGTCCGGTGACCACCGCGGCCACGGTGAGCTGCGCGCTCTCGGCGAGGATCATCCGGCGCACCTGCTGAGCGCTGAAGCCCAGTGCGCGCAGCAGGCCGAGCTCTCGGCGGCGCTGCAGCACGCTCAGCGAGAGGCTGTTGATCACGCCGACGGCGGCGATGCTCGCCGAGAATCCGATCAGCGCCGAGAACACGATCATCGTGACCGTGAGAACGCTCGTGACGCCGGCGTACAGCTGCGGTTCGTTGCGCTGCGCCTCCTGGATCAGCTGCAGATACGACTGCGAGGCGACGACGAACATCGTGATCAGGGTCACCCCGATGACGAGACCGATGGTGGTGCGCGAGCTGCGCTCCGGGTTGCGGACGGCGTTGGCCGCCGCGAGCCTGGTCGCGGTGCCGCGCCCGAAGAGCAGACCGACCCCTCGCAGCACGGCCGGCATGAACAGGGGCGCCGCCAGGATGATCCCGGTGAACGAGAGCACTCCGCCGGGCAGAGCCACCAGCACGCCGAACGGGCCGTAGTCGGCCAGGCCCGACGTGGCGAAGAGGCCGAGGCCGAGGAAGAGCCCGAACAGCAGCAGGGCGGCGCCGACGACGATCAGCGAGACGGCCACGACCACTCGCCCGCGACTCGCCCGGCCCCCCGCCGCCGGGCGTTCCTCGGCCGCTCCCAGCGCTTCGACGGGAGTGACGGTGAGCACCCGGCGGCTCCCGACCCAGGAGGCGAGCCAGGTGGTGAGTACCACGACGACGACAGGCGCGAACAGCACCGGGGTGATCACGGGATAGAGCAGATCGGGAAGGACGTGCAGGGCGACGAAGAGGCGGACGGCGATCAGCGCGAGCGTGGCGGCGATCGCACCGCCGATGAGGGCACCGAGCAGTCCGACGGCCAAGCCTTCGCCGGCAACCGAGCGGCGCTGTGCGCGAGCGCTCGAGCCGATCAGCCGCAGCAGGGCGATCGTGCGGGTGCGCCCTGCGATGATCGTGGCGAACGTGTTGGTGGTGACGATCGCGCCCACATAGACGGCGATGACGAAGAAGATCACGGCGACGATGCCGAGAGCGATGAGCACGGACGCGTGCGAACCCATGTCGTGGGAGATGTAGGCGCCGAGAACACCGGTCGCCGACAGCAGCGCGACCCCGAAGGCGGCGCTGAGGGCGGCGACCAGGATGCTCGCGCGGTGGTCGCGGGCGTTCGCCCGGAACGCCGAGAACGGCCGGCTCATGCGCTCTCCTCCATCCCGAGCATGTAGCCGGAGATCGCCTCGGCAGTGGATCGCTCGTGCTCGTCGACGACGACGCCGTCCGCGAGGAAGACGATGCGGTCGGCGTAGCTGGCGGCGATCGGGTCGTGCGTGACCATGGCGATGCTCTGGCCGTAGGTGCGGCTCGCGTCCGCGAGGAGAGTGAGCACCTCGCGGCCGGTGCGCGAGTCGAGGTTGCCGGTGGGCTCGTCGGCGAAGATCAGGTCGGGACGGGTGGCGAGCGCACGGGCGATCGCGACGCGCTGCTGCTGGCCGCCGGACAGCTCGTGCGGACGGTGGGTGAGGCGGTCGCCGAGCCCCAGCGAGTCGACGAGGTGGTCGATCCACTCCCCCTGAGTCCGGGTGGGGCGGCGTCCGTCGAGCTCGAACGGCAACCGGATGTTCGCCGCGACGTCGAGCGTCGGCACCAGGTTGAACGACTGGAACACGAAGCCGACGCGACGCCGCCGCAGAACGGTGAGCTCCGCATCCCCGAGGTGCGTGATCTCGGTGTCGCCGAGCCACACCTGGCCCGTGGTGACGGTGTCGAGCCCGGCCATCACGTGCATCAGAGTCGACTTGCCCGAACCGCTCGGCCCCATGATCGCCGTGAACTGCCCGGCCCGGATCCCCTGGGAGGCGCCGTCGAGGGCGTTGACCCTGCCTGCGCCCGTGCCGTACGACTTGGTGGCGTCGACGACGCGAGCGACCAGTGTCCCGGCGGGAGGGACGGTCGGCTCGGCGGTCATGGTCGTTCGGCCGGTGACGTTGTCTTCCATGCTCTCGACGCTAGGGACGCGCCGGTTCCGGCGAATCGGGCGAGAGGGCTACCCGCCGTCAGCCTGGAGGATGATTCCGCCGCGCTATTCCGCCGCGGTGAGTCCGTGCTCGAACGCGTAGACCACCATCTGCACGCGGTCGCGCAGACCGAGCTTGCTCAGGATCCGGCTGATGTGCGTCTTCACGGTCGCCTCGCTGAGGAACTCCGTCGTCGCGATCTCCGCGTTGCTGAGTCCGCGCGCGGCGAGCACGAAGATCTCCCGTTCGCGCGTGGTGAGCGTGGCGAACTCCGGCGGCTGTGGTTTCACGGGATCGCTCGCCGAGAAGTACTGGAACAGCTCGCGGGTGGCGCCGGCGGCGATCACGGCGCTTCCGGCGTGCACGGTGCGGATGGCCGCGAGGAGGAACTCCGGCTCCGCGTCCTTCAGCACGAACCCGCTGGCGCCTCCCCGGATCGCACGAGCGGCCGCCTCGTCGAGATCGAAGGTGGTCAGCACCACGATCCGCGGCGGGGTCCGCCCGTCGCGCACGGCGCCCTCGACGATCTCCGTCGTGGCGGCGATACCGTCCATCACGGGCATCCGGATGTCCATGAGCACGACATCCGGCGCGGTCTCCACCGCCAGCCGCACACCTTCCTGCCCGTTGGCCGCCTCCCCGACGAACTCGAGGTCGGGCTGCGAGCCGACGAGCATCCGGATGCCCGCGCGGAACAGCGCCTGGTCGTCGACCAGCAGCACACGGATGCGGTCCCCGGCGACAACGCCGCTCACGCGGTGGCCCCGGCCGGGAGGAAGGCGCTGACGACGAAGGTGTCCCCGGCGGGACCGGCCGTGAGCGAACCGCCGGCGAGCGAGGCGCGCTCGCGCATCCCGGGCAGGCCGTGGCCGATGCGGGGCAGCGCACCCGTTCCGGACGCGGGGGTGTCGAGGGTGATGGGCTTCATGGTGTTCCTCACGGTGATGACGACGCCGGACAGACCGTTCTCGCCTGCCGACTCGGCGAGCACGACGGATGCCGGGTCGGCTGTGCTGCCGTGCCGGAGGGCGTTGGTGAGCGCCTCCTGCACGATACGGTACGCGGCGAGCTGCTGGGCAGAGCCGAGGAGGTCGAGGTCTCCGGTGCGTTCGACGGTCACGTCGAGGCCGGCCGCGCGCACCTGGTCGACGGTCTTCTCCAGGTCGTCGAGCGAGGGCTGCGGGCCCCCCGGCTGCGCGTGGCGGAGCTCGGCGAGCAGCACGCGCACGTCGCCGAGAGCGGAGCGCGCCGTGGACGCGATGGTCGTCAGGGCCTCGTCGACCGCATCCGGAGCCGTTTCGGGACCGCTCGCTCCGACGCCGGCGTGGCGGGCGTAGCGGGCCCCGTCGGCCTGGGCGATGACGACGGCCAGCGAGTGGGCGACGACGTCGTGCATGTCGCGGGCGATGCGGGTGCGCTCCTGCTCCACGACCACGTCCTCGACTGCCCGTGCTCGGTCGAACTCGGCGGCCACCTGCGCACGGTGTGAGAAGCGCGCGTTGCGCCAGGTTCGCATCAGCAGGCCGAGCACCCACGAGAGGCCGAGAACCGTGAGGCTCACCACGAGCAGGAACACGAACTGCAGGGCGAGCCGCGAGATGGCGCCGGAGAGGAGGTCGAGGTAGTTCTGGCTGAGCGCCGCGGTGAGCGACAGGTAGAGGGAGGCCACGACCGCGCCCACGCCCGCCGAGATGAGGCCCGACCAGCGCACGATCCGATCCCCGTACGCCGCCGTAGCGTACAGCACGATCAGCACGCCGATGTCGCTGAACTGGATGTTCTGGCCCGAGATCATCTGGAGCACGGCCGCCAGCCAGGCGATCGAGAGCGCGATCGCGGGAGACATCCGCCGCACGGCCACCGCGACCGCGAACCCGATCATCACGACGAACCCGCTGCGCGCGCCCGAGGTGTCCGACCCGAACACGTTCAGCGTCTCGAGCACCAGGCAGATGATCGCGAACGCGGCGGCGCCGGCGATGTCGAAGGTCAGCTGCGGACGCGTGAGCCGGCGCACGAGTCCGGCCCGATCGGGCTCGGCCTCCGTCACCGGGGTGCCACCGGACGACGCGAGCCACACCAGCACCGAGCGTCCGTGCGGCGTGGAGAGCGCCCGCTGACGCGCGACGAGGTAGCCGACCAGCCAGCCTGCGATGAACAGCACGACCAGCATCAGGCTCATCAGCAGCAGGCCGACGCCCTGGCTCGTGTAATAGCCGCCGATCACCGGACCGAACTGCGGGAACTTCAGATCCCCGCGAACCGTGAAGAGGTAGGCGACCGCAGGGCCGAGCAGCACGGCGGTCACGAAGTCCAGCCAGCGCACCAGCACCCCCGAGTGCGCTGCGACGCCGAACACCGTCAGCAGCACAGCGATCGCCGCAACGACGCGGAACGGCGTGCTCAGCCGTTCCGGCGCGGTGAGCTCCAGGAGCACGGCGGCCCAGACGAGTCCGAGCGAGACGGGCGGGATCACCCGGGACAGCGCGACCGCGGCGCAGTAGAAGACGAGGGCGAGCGCCGACTGGATGTTCGACGGAAGGCCGGTGAAGATCCAGGCGGCGAAGAGCACCAGGCCGAGCGCAGGCTCGAGCACCCAGCGGAACGGCACGAGCCGGTCCTCGAGTCGAGTGCGCTGCAGCATTCCTCTACGGTACGGGTCGGCACGGCTCCGGATGCACCGCAACGGCGGATTTCATCCGCTGGATGTAGCCGCGGACGTCTACCGGTCAGAACCCGAGGCGGCCCAGCTGTTTGGGGTCGCGCTGCCAGTCTTTGGCCACCTTGACCCGGATCGACAGGAAGACGTGCTTGCCCAGCAGCGCTTCGATCGGCTTGCGCGCGGTCGCGCCCACCTCGCGGATGCGGCTGCCGCCCTTGCCGATCACGATCGCCTTCTGGCTGTCGCGCTCGACGAACACGTTCGCGTACACCTCGATGAGGTCTTTGTCGTCGCGCTCGATGATGTCGTCGATGGTCACCGCCAGCGAGTGGGGCAGCTCGTCTTCGACGCCTTCGAGCATCGCCTCCCGGATGTACTCGGAGATACGATCCTCCAGGCCCTCGTCCGTGACCGCGTCGGCCGGGTACAGCGGCGCCGGCGACGATGGGAGCAGCCGGATCAGCTCGCTGAGCAGGATGTCCAGCTGCACGTTGCTGGTGGCGGAGATCGGCACGATCGCCTCCCAGTCCCTCAGCTCCGAGACCGCGAGCAGCTGCTCGGCGACGGCCTGACGGGTCGCGGCGTCGGTCTTGGTGACGATCGCCACCTTCTTTGCACGCGGGTAGGCGTCGAGCTGCTCGTTGATGAACCGGTCGCCCGGGCCGACCTTCTCGTCGGCCGGTACGCAGAAGCCGATCACGTCCACGTCGCCCAGCGTCGACTGCACCAGGGAGTTGAGGCGTTCCCCCAGGAGGGTGCGCGGACGGTGCATCCCCGGGGTGTCGACCAGGATCAGCTGGCCGTTCTTCTGGTGCACGATGCCCCGGATGGCGCGCCTCGTCGTCTGCGGTTTGGAGCTGGTGATGGCCACCTTCTCGCCGACCAGTGCGTTCGTGAGCGTCGACTTGCCGACGTTCGGGCGGCCGACGAACGAGACGAAGCCGGCGTGGAAATCGGTGTCGGTCACGAGTGGTTCTCCTCCATCGACGCGTCCGGCGCCGAGATCAATGCGGTGTCGCGCTCGACGAGCACGGTGCTGACGTGTTTGCGGCGGCCTTCGGTGCGGTCGACGGTGAACCGCAGGCCGTGGGCGGATGCGGTGGAGCCGACCTCGGGCAGCCGGCCGAGCGCCTTGGACACCAGTCCGCCGACGCTGTCGACGTCGTCGTCTTCGAGTTCGAGGCCGAACAGCTCGCCCAGTTCGTCGATCGGCAGCCGGGTGCTCACCCGGTAGCGGCCTTCGGCGACCTGCTGCACGAGCTCGACCTCGTGATCGTACTCGTCGGAGATGTCGCCGACGAGCTCCTCGATCAGGTCTTCGAGCGTGACGAGGCCCGCGATGCCGCCGTATTCGTCGACGACCATGGCGAGATGGTTGGACTCGAGCTGCATCTGGCGCAGCAGCTGGTCGGCCTTCTTCGATTCCGGCACGAACAGGGCCGGGCGGGCCAGCTCCCCCATCGTCACCTGGTCGGCGCCGAGCGGGCTCTCGAAGCTGAGCTTCGCGACGTCGCGCAGGTAGAGGATGCCGACCACGTCATCCGGATCGCCGTCGATCACGGGCATCCGGGACACGCCTTTGCTGAGGAACAGCCCCATCGCGGTGCCGAGGCCCGCGCTGCGGTCGATCGTGACCATGTCGGTGCGCGGGATCATCACTTCGCGCACGACCGTGTCGTTGAATTCGAAGATCGAGTGGATGAGCTCCCGGTCGTCTTCCTCGAGCACGTCGAACTCGGTGGCCTCGTCGACGATGCTGAGCAGCTGCTCCTCGCTCGCGACCGGCGCGGAGCGTGCCCGCGACGGCGTCACCCGGTTGCCGAGTGCGACCAGCCCGTCGGCGATCGGCCCCAGCAGCACGCGCACGAACCGGATGAGCGGAGCGGTCAGCCGCAGCAGCAGAGTCGAGTTGGCCCGGCCCACACTGCGCGGACTCGCCCCGACCAGCACAAACGACGCGCCGGTCATGATCAGCGCCGACAGGATCAGCGAGATCCACCACTGCTCGAAGAGCATCTCGAAGGCGAGCGTCACGAGCACGGCGGCCGTCGTCTCCGCGGTGATGCGGATGAAGTTGATGGCGTTGATGTGCGCGCCGGGGTCGGCGGCGATCGCGAGCAGCGATTTCTTGGCCCTCGACGTCTCGGCGAGTTCCGCGATGTCGGCACGGGACTGCACCGAGATCGCCGCGTCGACGGCGGCCATCAGGCCTGCGAACGCCACGAGGAGGAATGCGACGACGAAGAAGAGCGTGACGAGCATCGGCGCCCCTAGCGCTGTCGGTCGTAGCGCGAGAACCCGATGAGGATGTCGCGCTGGATGCCGAACATCTCCCGCTCTTCGGCGGGCTCGGCGTGATCGAAGCCGAGCAGGTGCAGGATGCCGTGCGTGGTGAGCAGCAGCAGTTCCTCCATCAGGCTGTGCCCGGCGGTCTCGGCCTGGGCCTGGGCGACCTGCGGGCAGAGCACGACGTCGCCGAGCAGACCGGCGGGCGACGGCTCGTCTTCGGTGCCGGGGCGGAGTTCGTCCATCGGGAAGCTGAGCACGTCGGTCGGGCCGGGCTCGTCCATCCACTGCACGTGCAGCTGTTCCATGGCGGCTTCGTCGACCAGGACGATCGCGAGTTCGGCATCCGGATGCACGTGCATGATGTCGAACGCGTAGGTGGCGAGACGCTGCAGGGCGGACTCGTCGACCTCGATGGCCGACTCGTTGTTGACTTCGATGCTCATGAGGCTCGGCCTTTACCGTCGTTTGGGATAGCGGTCGCGCGGGATGGCGGAACGGCGTTCGGCGCGGTTGGCGAATTCGGCCGCCTGTTCGCGCTCGTAGTGGAGGGCCTGCTTCTGGGCGTCGTACTCCGTGTAGGCGTCGACGATGCGGCCGACGAGTGTGTGGCGCACCACGTCGTCGCTGGTGAGGCGGGCGAAGTAGATGTCGTCGATGTCTTTGAGCACCCGGGTGACCAGGCGCAGACCGCTGGACGCGGTGGGCAGATCGACCTGCGTGATGTCGCCCGTGACGACCATGCGCGAGCCGAAGCCGAGGCGGGTGAGGAACATCTTCATCTGCTCGGGCGTCGTGTTCTGCGCCTCGTCGAGCACGATGAACGAGTCGTTCAGCGTGCGACCGCGCATGTACGCGAGCGGGGCCACCTCGATGGTGCCGGCCGCGAGAAGCTTGGGCACGATGTCGGGGTCCATCATCTCGTTGAGCGCGTCGTAGAGCGGCCGCAGGTAGGGGTCGATCTTGTCGGTCAGGGTGCCGGGCAGGTAGCCGAGCCGCTCCCCCGCCTCCACCGCCGGCCGGGTCAGGATGATGCGGTTGACCTCTTTGCGCTGCAGAGCCTGCACGGCCTTGGCCATCGCGAGGTAGGTCTTTCCGGTGCCGGCGGGGCCGATGCCGAACACGATCGTGTTGTGGTCGATGGCGTCGACGTACTGCTTCTGGCCGAGCGTCTTGGGACGGATGCTCTTGCCGCGCGCCGTCAGGATGGCCTGGCTGAGCACGTCTGACGGGCTCAGGTTGAGGTCGGTGTCGAGCATCCGTGCCGAGCTGGTGACCTCGGCCGGGCTGATCTCCTGGCCGTTGCGCACCATCTGCAGCAGTTCCTCGATGAGGCGGCGTGCGGCCTCCACCTGGGCGGGGTCGCCGATGAGGGAGATCTCGTTGCCGCGGACGTGCACGTTCACCAGCGGGTACTGGCGCTCCAGCGTCGTGAGCAGCCGGTCTTGCGGGCCGAGGAGCCGCACCATGGCGACGCCGTCGACGTCGAACCGCGCTTCGGCTTGCCCCTCGCTGCGCTGGGGCGTTGATTCGCTAGTCGGCAAGGCTTCCTTCCTCGAGCTGTCCGCTCAGAACGTGGGCGTGGACGTGGAACACGGTCTGTCCCGCTCCCGCCCCGGTGTTGAAGATCAGGCGGAAATCGCCGTCGGCGTGCTCGTCGGCGAGCCGGTCGGCGACCGCGACCAGTTCGGCGAGCAGCGCCGGATCGCCGGCAGCCAGCTCGACCACATCTCGGTACTGCTCCGTCTTGGGCACCACGAGCAGGTGCAACGGTGCTTTGGGCGCGACGTCGCGGAACGCGATGATGTGCTCGTCGTCGTAGACGATGTCGGCAGGGATCTCCCCGGCGATGATCCGCGCGAAGATGGAGCGCTGGTCGGTTTCCATACCCTCTATCTTAGAGTTCGGCTCCGTGAGTGGGGGTCGCTCGGCGAACTGCCTCGGCGAAGTCACATCTCCACCCTGCCGCGTCACGCGATCCTGCGCAGCCGGATTCTGCCTCCTGCTCGCGGCCGTCGCCGCGGGTCGATGTGCGCAGGCGGGACGAAATAGGGCACCGCGTCGCGCACCGCGAGATCCCAGCCGTCGTCATGGACCCGGTGATGATGGCTCGAGCACAGGAGCACCCCGTTCGACAGATCGGTCGGACCGGCGTGCGCCTCCCACTATCGGATGTGATGGGCTTCGGTGTAGCGCGGAGGATGCGGGCATCCCGGCCACGCACATCCGTCGTCGCGTTCGGCGAGTGCCAGACGCTGAGCCCTGCTGAAGAGTCTGCAGCTGCGGCCGAGGTCCAGGACTTCGCTGGCACCGCCGAGAACGACCGGGATCACCCGCGCGTCCGCTGCGAGCCGGCGTGCGGCGCCTGCGCTGACCGGCGACGCAACGCCGTCTAGCTGTGCCGTGCCAGTGCCGTGTCGGAGCGTCTCGAGGTCGACGCGGACGACCATCGTGACAGCCGGACCACCCAGTGCGTCACGCTCGGCGCACCCCGCGAAATGCCGGAACACCTCGGCGCCGGCATCCGATCGGTGCTGCGCGATCGTGCGAGGGTCCGGCACGTCAGCGGCCGCGTCTGGCCCCTCCTCGTGGAAGGCGACCGCCTGCGAACCGACCGATTGAAAGCGGACGGAGCGCAGACCGTGCCCGACGACGGCGTCGATCGCCGCGACGACGTAGCCCGCCGACTCCGGATCGAGATACCAGTCGACGTGCGTCATTCCGTCTGCCATCGTTCGGATCGTGAGAGAGCGGCGACGCTTCTGTCGCTCTTCGCGCGGCTCGATGCCGTCTTGATCCAGACGATCCCTGACATGAACGGCGAGGAGACGAAGCTCGGCCACGCTCAGCTCGGCGGCATGGTCGACCAAGAGCCGTTCGCCCTCACCGAGTTCGTCAACGCCGCAATTCGGTGCCGCCCTGTTCAGTTCGCGCACGATGACCGCGGCCTCCTCCACGCTGAGTCGAGGGGCTTCGGCGCGTAACGCGCTCTGCGGCGCCTCGGCTCCGAGCACGTCAGCCCCGAGCACGTCAGTCCCGAGCGCCTCGGAGACGGCGGGAAACCGCGCAGGGAGCCTTTCGCCGACCAGGGAGATCCGCGACGCGACCGCCTCGCCGACCGCACACAGCTGCCGGGCCGCGGGAAGACTGACGCGCCACCGCTCGGCGAGCAGCGACGCGACGCCGGCGTACCCGGCGCGCGTGACAGGGTTCTGCTCTCCGACGACGACCGAGCGCAACGACACCTCGCCGCTCATTCGGACCTTCACCGCATCGAGCTCGGCCTGGAGCTCGCCGAGGGCGCTCAGCGCGCCCAGCAGCTGGTCGCGATCGAGCGCTGCCGGTGCCGCGAATTCGGCAAGCAGCTCCCGCATGCGGGCCGCACGATCGGTAGTCATAGATCGAGTCAATCACAGACCACCGACATTTCGGCGATGAGAAACAGCGCCTGACCAGCACTTAACCCTGTGGATAACTCCAGCCGGAGCGCGCCTGTGGAGGAGGCGACCACCGGCCCAGCCTCACCACCGACCCACCCTCACCACCGACCGAGCGCACCGTTCAGCACGGCCAGCGCCGCCGGACCGGCCGTCGACGTCCGCAGCACGGTCTCACCCAGTCGCACCAGCTCCGCTCCGCCGGCCGTCAGCGCCTCGAGCTCCGCCGGCGCGATTCCGCCTTCGGGTCCGACGACGAGGACGATCGGGCGAGCATCCGGAACCAGCGCGGTGAGCGGCGTGGACGCATCCGGTTCGAGCACCAGCACCCGGGAGTCCGCCCCCAGTGCAGCGACCTGCTTGGTCGAGGCCAGCTCACCGACCTCGGGCACCCAGGCGCGGATCGACTGCTTCGCCGCCTCGCGCACGATCGCCGACCAGCGCTCGCGGCCCTTGGCGACCTTGGCACCCTCCCAGCGGGAGACCGAGCGTGATGCGGCCCATGGAACCACGCGGTCGACGCCCAGCTCGGTCGACGCCTGGATCGCGAGCTCGTCGCGGTCGCCCTTGGCCAGCGCCTGGACCAGCGTGATCGACGGCTGCGGCCGGTCGACCCGCAGGACGGTCTCGACGTCGATGGTGAGTTCCGCCGCTGTCGCGTCGATGACCTCGCCCGTCGCAACCAGGCCGCGGCCGTTGCCGATCATCACCGTCTGCCCGGGCCGGGTGCGGTTGACGGTCGCCGCATGCTTGGCCTCGGCGCCGGTGATGGACAGGCGGGCGCCCACCTCGACGGCTTCGAGGTCTTCGCGGAGGTACAGCGAGCTCACGAGACGCTCAGACGTTGAGGAAGCGGTCGCGCAGCTTGGCGAACAGGCCCTGCTGGAAATGCGCCAGGCTGGGGTCGGCGTGCTTGTGGGTCGCCGCGAACTGCTTGATGAGCTCACGTTCCTTGTGGTCGAGCTTGGTCGGCGTCACGACCTGGATGCCCACGCGCAGGTCTCCCCGCCCGCTGCCGCGGAGGTGCGTGATCCCGCGATCCTTGACGGTGAGGATGTCCGCGCTCTGAACGCCGGCCTTGAGGTCGAGGGAGATGTCGCCGTCGAGGGCCTTGACGGTCGCCGTGGTGCCGAGGATCGCATCCGTCATCGAGACCTCCAGCGTGCACAGGAGGTCGTCGCCGTCGCGGCTGAAGACGTCGTGGTGCTTCACCTTGATCTCGAGGTAGAGGTCGCCGTTCGGGCCGCCCGCGGGGCCCGCCTCGCCGCTGCCCGGCATCTGCAGACGCAGACCGGTGTCGACGCCGGCCGGGATGTCGACCGGCACCGTGCGGCGGGCGCGAACTCGGCCCTGGCCCTGGCAGGTGACGCACGGGGTCGCGATGACGGTGCCGTAGCCGCGGCACGTGCCGCAGGGGCTCGACGTCATGACGTTGCCGAGCAGCGAGCGGACCGAGCGCTGGATGCTGCCGGTGCCGTGGCAGATATCGCAGGTGACGGGAGCCGTGCCCGGCTGGCAGCAGGAGCCATTGCACGTCTCGCAGACGATGGCGGTGTCGACTTCGAGGTCGCGGTGGGTGCCGAAGATGACCTCGTCGAGCTCGACCTCGACGCGGAGCAGCGCATCCTGGCCGCGTTCGCGACGCGACTTGGGTCCGCGGGTGGCGCCGCCGCCTCCGAAGAACGTCTCGAAGATGTCGCCGAAGCCGCCGAAGTTGGCGCCACCGGCCCCGCCGAAGCCGGGCTGCGGACCGAGGTCGTACTGCTCGCGCTGATTGGGGTCGCTCAGCACGTCGTAGGCGTGGGTGACCTGCTTGAACCGCTCGGACGCCTCCGGGCTCGGATTCACATCGGGATGCAGTTCCCGGGCCAGACGGCGGTACGCCTTCTTGATCTCGTCGGGGGTGGCGTTGCGCTCAACGCCCAGGACTTCATAGTGGTCGGCCACGTACGGCTTTTCCTTCTCGTTCGTTTCTTATTCGCCCAGCAGGCGGGAGAGGTAACGGGCGACCGCGCGAACGGCGGCCATGTTGTTGGAGTAGTCCATGCGAAGCGGTCCGAGCACTCCGAGGCGGGCGATGTCCGTGCCGGACGACGTGTACCCGCTCGACAGGATCGAGGTCTCCGCCAGCCCGAAGGCGGCGTTCTCCCGGCCGATGCTCACGGCCACGCCGTGTTGATCCGTGGCCATCTCGCCGAAGAGCCTCAGCAGCACGACCTGCTCCTCGATGGCCTCCAGCACCGGGTAGATGCTCCCGGTGAAATCGTGCTCGGTGCGCACCAGGTTGGCGGCGCCCGCCATGACGAGCTTGTCCTGGCGGTTGGCGGCGATCTGGTCGATGAGCGCGGTCGCAACGGGGTGGACCATCGCACGGGTGCGATCGGTGAGAGCATCCGGGAGGTCGCGGAGCCGGCTCGCGGCGTCCCCGAGCGAGAGCCCCGCTGAGGCGCCGTTGATCGCCCCGCGGATCTCGGCCACGTCTTCGTCGCTCAGGTCGGCGCCGAGCTCGATGGTCCGCTGCTCCACCGCGCCCGAGTCGGTGATGAGCACGCTCAGCAGGCGGCGAGGCGCCAGCATCACGAGCTCGATGTGCCGGATGCGCGAGCGGGTCATCGACGGATACTGGACCAGTGCCACCTGGTTGGTCAGCTGCGAGAGCAGTCTCACCGTGCGGGCGAGCACATCGTCGAGGTCGATGGACTGACCGAGGAACATCTCGATCGCCTGACGCTGCGCCGGACTCAGCGGCCGGACCTCCGCCAGGTGGTCGACGAACAGGCGATAGCCCTTGTCGGTGGGCACCCGTCCGGACGACGTGTGCGGTGCGACGATCAGCTCTTCCTCTTCGAGCGCGGCCATGTCGTTGCGGATGGTCGCGGCCGAGACGCCGAACGCGTGCCGCTCGACGATGCTCTTGGAGCCGACCGGCTCACGGGACGCGACGTAGTCCTGCACGATGACGCGAAGCACTTCGAGGCTCCGATCAGACACCATCCGACTCGCCTCCCGAAAACGTGTTAGCACTCGCTGATCCTGAGTGCTAATCATAACGCGCCGACACGCAGTCACATTCATTGCACCTGCGAGATTCCCGGCAGTACCGTATGCATGCGATGCCACAACAGCGCGGCTCGCACTGATCGGCAGGTCGCGGCCGGCCGAGCGGTTTCGCTTCGAACCATCTCGAACGAAAGGCACCGATCATGAGCGACCAGAACCAGCCTCCGATCGATCCGAACTCCGGCGGAGTCCCCCCGCAACAGCCTCCGCAACCGCCGCAGCAGCCGCAGCAGCCCTACGCGGCGCCGGCCGCTCCGCTCGACCCGGCCCAGGACAAGCAGTGGGCCTCGTTCGCGCACCTGGGCGGCATCCTCTGGATCCTCCCCTCGCTGATCATCTTCCTCGTGTTCAAGGACCGCGGTCAGCTGACCCGTCAGGAGTCAAAGGAAGCCCTCAACTGGCAGATCACCTGGCTCATCGTGTGGCTCGTGTCGTACATCCTCGGCATCGCCCTCATCCTGACGCCGGTCGGCTGGGTGTTCCTCACGCTCATCCCGTGGATCCTGTACGTCGTGAACCTGGTGTTCTCGATTCTCGGTTTCGTGCGCGTCAACAGCGGCGGAACCTACCGCTACCCCGTCAACTTCCGTTTCATCAAGTGACGCGAAGCACTGACCGCACAGCGCGCTGACGCGCTGATCCGGCGAGGTGCCGAGAGGGCCCGATCCTCTCGGCACCTTCTCAGTTTCGACGCTGTGGGCCTACAGTTGGGGACGACACAGGTCCACGACCCGCCCGTTCACGGGCGCAGCCTAGGAGTGAAAATGTCCGCAACGCCCCCGCCTCCCCCGCCCGGCGCCCCGTACGGCGGCGCCCCGCAGCAGCTCAGTCCCTCCGACGAGAAGCTCTGGGCGACCCTCGTGCACATCGGCGGCATCCTGTTCAACTGGATTCCGGCGCTGATCGGATATCTCGTGCTCAAAGACAAGGGCCCGTTCGTGCGCACGCACACCGCGACCGCGCTCAACTTCCAGATCACGATCTTCATCGCGTACGTCGTCGGCTGGATCCTGTCGATCGTCTTCGTCGGCCTGTTCATCCTGCTCGCCGCCTGGGTGATCAACATCGTCTTCAGCATCATCGCGGCGGTCAAGGCGAACCAGGGACAGTTCTACACCTACCCGGTCGCCATCAAGTTCGTCAGCTAGCCGCCGGCCGGCGACGACCTCGTCGAAGACGCGTCAGTCGTCGGCCAGCAGGCGTCGCACCACGGCGTCCGCCAGAAGCCGCCCGCGCAGGGTCAGCTCCACCGATCCGCGCAGGGCGGCTCTCGCGTCTACCAGACCGTCGGCGATGAGACCCGCGACGGCGGTGCGCCCGCGCCCGTCGAGCTCGCCCGTCGACAGGCCGTCCCGGATGCGCGTGAGCAGCAGCACGCGCTCCACCCGCTGCGTCTCGGCGTCGAGCGTCTCGCGTCCGGCCGCGGGAGACTCTCCCGCGAGGATGCGCCCGGCGTAGGCCGCCGGATGCTTGACGTTCCACCAGCGCACGCCGCCCACATGGCTGTGCGCACCGGGCCCGACGCCCCACCAGTCGTGGCCCTGCCAGTACGCGAGGTTGTGACGGGAGCGGTGCGCGTCGTCGGTCGCCCAGTTGCTCACCTCGTACCAGCCGTAGCCGGCGTCGGCGAGGCGCGCATCCGCCAGTTCGTACATGTCGGCCTGCAGGTCTTCGTCGGGCTCGGGCACGACGCCGGACTTGATCTGCCGCGCCAGCTTGGTCCCGGGTTCGACGATCAGCGAGTAGGCCGAGAGGTGGTCGGGAGCGCACGCGATCGCGGCAGCGAGCGAGCGTGACCAGTCGTCGAGCGACTCCCCCGGCGTCCCGTAGATGAGGTCGAGGCTGACCTGCAGACCGGCGTCACGCGCCCACTGCACGACGAGCGGCACGCGCTCGGGGTCGTGAGTGCGCTCGAGGGTCGCGAGCACGTGCGGCACGGCCGACTGCATCCCGAACGAGACCCGCGTGAAACCGGCGTCGGCGAGCCGGAGGAGGTACTCCGCGTCGACCGAGTCGGGATTGGCCTCAGTGGTGACCTCGGCCCCGGGGGCCAGACCCCAGGCGTCGACGA
Source organism: Leifsonia sp. NPDC058248 (assembly GCF_042881905.1). Classification (NCBI taxonomy): domain Bacteria; kingdom Bacillati; phylum Actinomycetota; class Actinomycetes; order Micrococcales; family Microbacteriaceae; genus Leifsonia; species Leifsonia sp. NPDC058248. The sequence goes on along the minus strand of NZ_JBHVXB010000002.1, from coordinate 127,013 downwards.
CCGCTCCGAGCATCCGGGTCAGGTCGGTCGAGGGCAGCATGGTCGGGGTCCCGCCCCCGAAGAAGACGGTGGAGACGGGACGTTGCGGCAGTCCGCTGGCCGTCAGTGCGCCGGCGGCGAACCCCACCTCATGGATGGCGTGGCTCGCGTAGTCGCTCTGCGAGACGCCGCGCAGTTCGGTGGAGGTGTACGTGTTGAAGTCGCAGTATCCGCAGCGCACGCGGCAGAACGGCACGTGCAGGTAGACGCCGAAGTTGCGCCTGCTCGCATCGTCGAGCGTGGAGGCCGGGAGGAGGCCGTCGGCGGGTGCCGGATCGCCCAGCGGCAGAGCACCGGGCACGTCAGACCGACCGCACGGGAAGGAGCGAGCGCAGGTATTTGGCGGTGTAATGGCGCTGCACCAGCCGCAGGATCGGCGACGTCGCCCGGAAGAAGCCGTTCGCCGGCTGCGAGAACGCCCGCAGCACGAACCACACGGAACCGTCGTCGCGCCGCTCGACGATGAACGCCTCTTCGCCGCTCTCCGGATGCCCGTGAAGAGTCCCGTATGCGAACCCGACCCGATTCTGCTCGTCGATCACGTAGACGACCCGGATGGGCGCCGACACCTTCAGCGGCCAGAACGGGATTTTCAGCACAGCGGTCATCCCGTTGACGATGTAGGGCGAGCCGTCGTCCGCGAACACCGCCTCGGCCTGCCGGTGCTCCTGCAGCTTGGCCGGAGTGCCGTCGGGATTGAAGATCACGCCCTCGTACTGGACGCCCGTCCCCTCCTGCGCCTCGGTGACCCGGATGCCGCTGCCGCGCTGCACCCCCCACGTCATCAGCGCGCTCACCGCGGTCTTGAACCGCTCGTCGCCGCTGCCGAGCCGCGCCTGCCGTTCGATCGGCCGGTAGCCCTTCGGCGGGTAGTAGAGGAGGTCGGCCGCCTGGGTGCCGCCCACCGCGCCGTACGTGACGGGCTGATCGGTGAACGTGGAGCGTCGCATGCCTCAACTTTACGAGAGTCTGATGCAGCTCACCTCACTTTGGGGGGCGCCCGCTCTCTGTGCCGGGCCCTCCGGCTCGGATACTGTGTGCCCAGACCCGCGCGAGCGGCGCGGGAAAGGGGTGGTGATGGGCGTTCGGAGACGAACAGCGGTTGCGGTCTCGTCGCTGTGCGCCGTGCTCGCGCTCACCGGATGCACGCCACAGGCGTCCGCTTCGGCCCCAGCGGCCCAGGCGACGCAGCAGGCACCGGCTGCGCCCGTGGCGTCGACCCCGTCCCCTGAACCGAGCTATCCCACCTGCGCCTCGCTCGTCCCGTCCTCGACGCTCGCCCGCGTCGATCCGGCTCTCGTTCTCCAGGCGCCCATCGGCTACACGATCGCGCCACCTGCGGACGGCGCCCTGCCGAACACGCGAGCGGTCTTCCTGTCCGCGGTGAACCCGCCATCGGCGACGACCGTGCTCGCTGCGCTGCGGGCCGGCTATTTCGACTGCGAGTGGGGGGATCCGCCCTCGTACCTCCACTACCTGCGCGTCGCTGTGCTGCCGGATGCTGCAGCGTCCTTCGATTCCGCGACGAGGTCGAAGGTGTACGACATCGCCACCTTCGACGAGCTCGCTGAGGGAACGCGCTCGGTCGGAGGCTGCTCGAACGGGGACGGCCGGTCCTGCGACATCGAGACGCTGTCCGGCACCACGTGGATCTCGGCCCACGAGTCCAGCAGTGACGTCTCCGCTGGGACCTCCTCGTTGTTCAGGGCGAGGCTCGAGTCGATCATCCACTCGTCGATCGCTGTGGTGGCCGCTGCCGGGCCGCTCGTGTCGGCACAGCACCAGCCGACGTCGCGCTGGCAGTCTCCGGGAGACTGTTCCGTGATCGATGACGCGGTTCGCACGATCGTTCCGTCCACCCGGTCCGACCACGTGAAGCAACGCCTCGAATCGACGGACGCCTACGATCCGGTGTTCCGCGCTGCCGTGGTGCAGTCCGGAGGGTTCGCCTGCAGCAGCGGGACGGTGAACGTCGTCCCCGGCGCAGACGCCTCAGCGCCGGTGGTCTACACGTCGGACGCGACCACGCCGGTCGCCGTGACCATCCCGGGCGTCGTCTCGGCCCGCGACAGCTGCGTCGCAGCCGATGCCGCCCAGTGCTGGACCGAGGGCTACATCGATCACGCGCTGGTCACGGTCTCGAATCGTCCCTCCGCACCGGAGCGCCATGCGATCCTCGCGGCCATCGCGGCAGCCGGCGCGGCCGGCTGACGCAGCCTCGGTACCGCGGCTACTTCTTGTCCTTCTTCTCCGTGTCGCCGGAGAGCGCCGCGATGAACGCCTCCTGGGGGACCTCGACACGCCCGACCATCTTCATGCGCTTCTTGCCCTCCTTCTGCTTCTCGAGGAGCTTGCGCTTGCGGGTGATGTCGCCGCCGTAACACTTGGCGAGCACGTCCTTGCGCATGGCCCGGATGCTCTCGCGAGCGATGATCCGCGCCCCGATGGCGGCCTGGATCGGCACCTCGAACTGCTGGCGCGGGATCAGCTCGCGCAGGCGGCCGGTCATCAGCACACCGTAGGCGTACGCCTTGTCGCGATGCACGATCGCGCTGAAGGCGTCGACCTGCTCCCCCTGCAGCAGGATGTCGACCTTGACCAGGTCGGCCTCCTGCTCGCCGGCGGGCTCGTAGTCGAGCGACGCGTAACCGGCGGTACGGCTCTTCAGCTGGTCGAAGAAGTCGAACACGATCTCGCCGAGCGGCATCGTGTAGCGGATCTCGACACGGTCCTCACCGAGGTACTCCATGCCTAGCAGTGCGCCGCGACGGCTCTGGCAGAGCTCCATGATCACGCCGACATAGTCCTTCGGCGCGAGGATGGCGGCCTTCACCATCGGCTCCTCCACCTTGGCGATCTTGCCGCCCGGGAACTCGCTCGGGTTGGTGACCGTGATGGACTTCTTGTCCTCAGTGGTGACCTCGTAGATCACGCTGGGCGCGGTCGTGATGAGGTCGAGACCGAACTCGCGCTCCAGTCGCTCGGTCACGATCTCAAGGTGGAGCAGGCCGAGGAAGCCGCAGCGGAAACCGAAGCCGAGGGCGACCGAGGTCTCCGGTTCGTAGACGAGCGCAGCATCCGAGAGCTTGAGCTTGTCGAGCGCTTCGCGCAGTTCCGGATAGTCGCTGCCGTCGATCGGGTACAGCCCCGAGAAGACCATCGGCTTAGGCTCGGTGTAGCCGGGGAGGGCTTCGGTCGCGGGCTTGGCCGCGGTGGTGATCGTGTCACCGACCTTCGACTGGCGCACATCCTTCACGCCGGTGATCAGGTAGCCGACCTCACCGACACCGAGGCCCTTGGACGGGGTCGGCTCGGGCGAGCTCACACCGATCTCGAGGATCTCGTGGGTCGCCCTGGTCGACATCATCTGGATGCGCTCCCGCGGCGACAGTTTGCCGTCGATCATTCGCACGTAGGTGACGACGCCGCGGTAGCTGTCGTACACCGAGTCGAAGATCATCGCTCGCGCCGGGGCGTCTTTCGCGCCGACGGGCGCGGGGATGAGTTCGACGACGCGGTCGAGGAGCGCTTCGACCCCCATGCCGGTCTTGCCCGAGACGCGCAGGACGTCCTCCGGCCGGCCGCCGATGAGGCTGGCGAGCTCGGCGGCGTACTTGTCCGGGTCCGCCGCCGGCAGGTCGATCTTGTTGAGCACCGGGATGATCGTCAGATCGTTCTCGAGCGCCAGGTACAGGTTGGCGAGCGTCTGCGCCTCGATGCCCTGGGCGGCGTCGACCAGCAGGATGGCACCCTCGCACGCGGCGAGCGAGCGCGACACCTCATAGGTGAAGTCGACGTGCCCCGGCGTGTCGATCATGTTCAGGACGTACGGCTGGGCGGCGTCGTCCGCCCACGGCATCCGGACCGCCTGGCTCTTGATCGTGATGCCCCGCTCACGCTCGATGTCCATGCGGTCGAGGTACTGCGCGCGCATGTCGCGGTCGGAGACGACGCCGGTGATCTGCAGCATCCGGTCGGCCAGCGTCGATTTGCCGTGGTCGATGTGGGCGATGATGCAGAAATTTCGGATGAACGCCGGATCGGTCGCGGCGGGCTCGAGGGCCTTCAGAGCTCGTGGTGACATTGTGGGGCAATTCTCCCATGCGGGAGGGGTGCTTCCCTACTCGGCGTCGGAGAGGTCCCGTTCGAAACGCTCGGAGCGCTCCACGACCTCGCCGTGGTCGCCGACCCAGCGGTACACCTCGGCTCCTTCGATGAAGACGCGCTCCGCCCGCGAGTTCACGTCGAGCGGGTCGCCCGACCAGACGACGACGTCTCCGTCGAGGCCCGGGGTGAGCGAGCCGACGCGGTCGTCGAGCCTGAGGAAGGCGGCGGGGTTCACCGTGAGGGCCTCGAGTGCGGTCTCGCGCGGCAGCCCTTCCTTCACGGCGAGCGAGGCCTGGTGCACCAGGAAGTTGACCGGAACGACGGGGTGATCGGTGGTGATCGCGACGCGGACGCCCGCAGCGGCGAGCTTGCCGAGGTTGGCGATGGCGCGGTCCCGCAGCTCCACCTTCGAACGCGAGGTGAACATCGGGCCGAAGATGACCGGGATGTCGCGCTCGGCGAGCACATCGGCGATCTTGTGCGCCTCGGTGCCGTGGTTGATGACCAGGCGGTAGCCGAACTCGTCGGCGAGGCGGATGGCCGTGGCGATGTCGTCGTGGCGGTGGGTGTGCTGGTCCCAGGCGAGCTCGCCGTCGAGGACGCGCACCAGGGTCTCCTTTCCCAGGTCACAGGCGAACGGCTTGCCCTCGGAGATCGCGTCGTCGCGCAGCGCGCGGTAGTTCTGCGCCTCGACGAACGCCTCGCGGATGATCATGGCGACACCGAGGCGGGTGCTCGGGGTCACGTTCTTCGCGCCGTAGACGCGCTTCGGGTTCTCGCCGAGGGCCGATTTCACGCTCACGGCCTCGCGGATGACCTGCTCGTCGATGGTCCGGCCGCCCCACGACTTGATCGCGACCGTCTGCCCGCCGATGGGGTTGCCGGAGCCGGGCTTGACCACGATGGAGGTGACGCCCCCGGAGAGCGCGTCCCGGAATCCTTCGTCGTCGATGTTGACGGCGTCGATCGCGCGGACGGCGGCGGTGTTCGGAACGGTCATCTCGTTGGTGTCGTCGCCGGCGGGACCGTTGGCCTCTTCGTGGATGCCCACGTGACCGTGCGACTCGATGAAGCCGGGCAGCACCCACTTGCCGGTGGCGTCGACGCTCTCGACCCCCGCCGGAACCTGCACATCCGTGCCGACCGCGGTGATCCGGCCGTTCTGGATGAGGACCGTTCCGTTCTCGATGGGATCCCCGGCGACGGGGACGATGTAGGCGTTGACGATGGCGACGGCTGCAGTGGTCTTCATGCATTCGAGCCTACGCCCGGGAAGTTCACACGGAGCAACCACCTGGGCGGAACGGGGCGGGAGGTGGAATCGGCTGTCCGGGGCGGCAGGTCGGGAATGGAGCGCGATCGTTCGCGTTGGATGACAGCATGAGCATTCTCCTGACCGGCGCGACCGGATTCATCGGATCTTCCGTCCTCTCCCGTCTCCTCGACGAGGGCTACAGCGTGACGGCCCTCGTGCGCGACCGCGCCAAGGCGGACACTGTGGAAGACGCTGGAGCCACCGCCCTGATCGGCGATGCCACCGACAGCGATCTCATCGCCCGGGCGGCACGCGAGAGCGACGGCGTGATCCACCTGGCCTCGGCCGAGGACCTGGACCCCGTCTTCATCGAGGCGGTCCTCCGGGGCCTGGAAGGCAGCGGCAAGCCGTTCGTGCACACCGGCGGCATCTGGAGCTACGGCTCGAACGCCGACATCACTGGCGACTCCCCCGCCGACCCGCCCGCGATCACGGCATGGCGCGGCGCGACCGAGGCCCGCGTGCTCGCGGTCGACGGCATCCGGACTGCCGTGGTCGTGCCGTCCATCGTCTACGGCCGGGGGACCGGGATTCCGAACGTCATCGTGGATGCCCCGCGCGGCGAGGGAGCGCGTGCAGCGCTCCGGACGATCGGCGACGGTTCGCAGCACTGGGCGACCGTGCACGTGGACGACCTGGCCGCACTCTACGTGCTCGCCTTCGAGAACGGGGACGCCGGTGCGGTCTACATCGGTGCGAACGGAACCAACCCGACGGTACGCGAGCTCAGCGAAGCGGCGGCCGAGGCGGCCGGCATCGCGGCTGTCGAGGCGGAGTCGGACGACGAGTCGCGCAAGCGCCTCGGCGGAGCCTTCGCCGACGCCCTGCTGCTCGACCAGGAGGCGAGCGGTTCGAAGGCACGGATCGACCTCGGCTGGGAGCCGAACGGCCCGTCGCTGGTGGAGGAGCTCACGTCCGGCTCGTACGCGTCGCGCGAGGGCGCGGCCGCCTGATCGCGGGCGCGTTTGGTCTGAGGGTCCCGCGCTGGTAAAGTTGTTTGTTGGCTTGCGTGTGGGTTCCGTTTCCGCACGACTGCCGCAAGGCGCCCTCTCTCGCTGAGCGGCACATCCGAAACTCACTTACGAACGAAAGTACCCACACGTGGCAAACATCAAGTCGCAGATCAAGCGCATCGGCACCAACAAGAAGGCGACCGAGCGCAACAAGGCCGTCAAGAGCGAGGTCAAGACCGCCGTTCGCGCCACCCGCGAGGCCGTCGTCGCCGGCGACAAGGACAAGGCGACCGCCGCACTGAAGGTCGCGGCCAAGAAGCTCGACAAGGCCGCCAGCAAGGGCGTGCTGCACAAGAACCAGGCAGCGAACCGCAAGTCGGCCATCGCCAAGCAGGTCGCGAGCCTCTAAGCGTCACGCTTCCACGGGCCGAGCCCCGTGAGTCGAAGAGCCCCCGTCATGACGACGGGGGCTCTTCGCGTTCGCGGGGCTCTGGCGAGCCGGCGGCCGGCGGCCGGATGGCCGGCGGGCTGCCAGGCCCGGCGGCGGGCGGCGTCCTGCCGACGGGCCGGCGGGATGGTGGGGGCCTGCGGGATGGCGGAGAACTCAGTCGCGACCGCGGGCGCTGACGATGCGGATCATGCGCTCAAGGGCGAAGACGGGGTCGCGGCCGCCGCCCTTGACGTTGGCGTCGGTCTCGGCGAGGACTTCGATGCAGCGCCCGAGGCCGTCTTCGGTCCAGCCGCGCAGGTCGCGCTGTGCGCGCTCGACCTGCCAGGGCGCCAGCCCGAACTTCTGGGCGAGCTGCCCGGAGCCGCCACGCGCACCGGAGACCTTGGCCATCGTGCGGATCTTGCTCGCGAAAGCGGCCACCATCGGCACGGGGTCGGCGCCTGACGAGAGAGCGTGACGCAGGCTGACGAGGGCTTCGCCGTGCCGGCCGGCGATCGCGGCGTCGGCCACCTGGAACGCGTTGGTCTCCATGCGGCCGCCGTAATACTTGTCGACCGTCGCTTCGGTGATCTCGGCCGCGGTGTCGGAGATGAGCTGCTGGCAAGCCGCCGCGAGTTCGGCCAGGTCGTCGGCGAACGCCGACGTGATGGCCCGGAGCGCGGCCGGCGCGATCTTCTTGCCCGCTGCTTTGAACTCGGCTTGGGCGAAGTCGTACTTGTCGGAGTCCTTCTTGAGCTCGGTGCAGATGACTTCGATACCGCCGCCGGTTCCCGCGCGGATCGCGTCGAGGAGCTTCTTGCCGCGCACGCCGCCACCATGACGCAGCACGACGACGGTGCCGTCGGCCGGGTCGTTCAGGTAGTCGAGCATGTCGCTCAAGAAGACGTCGTTGCACTTCTCGACGTTCTCGACCCGGATCAGCCGCGGCTCGCCGAACAGCGACGGGCTCGCGAGGGTGAGCAGCTCCCCCGGTGCGTAGTCGTTGGCAGCGAGATCGCTGATCTCGAGGCTGGGGTCTTCGGCCTTGAGGCTGTCGCGCAGCGAGCGGATCGACCGGTCGGCGAGAAAGCCTTCGGGCCCCGACACCAGCACCACCGGTGCCGACCGGATCTGGTGCCACGCGAGCTGCGGAATGGCGACCGCCGTGCGCCCTGTGCTCGCGCTCGCCCTGCTGCTGCCTCGTGCTGCCACGTTCCTCCTCGGTCTCGTCCAGCATACGGGGAGCCCCTGTCATCGCGCGGGACGGCAGCGCCGTCCGCGGCCCCGGCATCCGGGTGCTCGGACCACAGCGCAACACGCCCCGGCGCCGACCCGGGCGAGACCAGGAGGAGCCCCTGGCTATCGGTGCGCGCGGACGCCGTGCCGGCCGCCGCCAGCAGCTCGAACGCCCGCTTTGTCGGATGCCCGTAGCCGTTCTTCTCCCCGACCGACAAGAGACCGAGCGTCGCGCGAAGCCGTCGATAGAGCGCGCCGCTCTGGTCGGCGGAACCGTGGTGCGCGACTTTGACGACATCGACCGCGCCGAGCGCGCCGGACGCGAGAAGCGCGTCCTGAGAGCCCTCGCCGAGATCGCCGAGGAACGCAGAGGTGAGCCCACGGCCCTCGACGACGAGAGTCACGCTTCCCGCGTTCCCGCTCAGAGCAGACGCGGCCGGTGCGACGGCGGGCGGCCACACCACGCGCCACGCGAGCCCGCCCAGTGCGCCGTGCAGCCCGGCGGTGCCCTGGACGATCCGGGCACCGCCGGCCCGGAGGCCCGCGAGCGTCCGCTCATCCGCCGCGTCATCCGTCTCTCCGACGACCGCGGTCGTCACGCGTCCGACGACCGCGGACACCCCTCCCACGTGGTCCGCGTCGTAGTGCGTGAGCACGAGGAGGTCGAGGTGCGCGATGCCGAGCCGATCGAGGCAGGCCGAAGCCGGCTCGGGCGTGCGTCCGACGTCGATCATGGCGAAGCGGGCACCGTCTCGCAGCACGAGAGCGTCGCCCTGACCCACATCGCAGGCGGCGATCTGCCAATCCGATGGCATCGCCAACCTGCGGCCGAGCGCCTCTCCCCCGAGCGAGCCGGCGTAGCCACCGGCACCGGCGATCAGGCTTCCCGTCGCAACGACGACGATGATCCCCCGGCCTCGCGGGCGTCGTGCGAGCGCGACGATCGCGACGGCGATCACCGCCGCCGCGCACAGCACCACGCCGAGCGGACCATCCAGCCACGGCAGGGCGGTCCCGGGCAGTGAGGAGGCCGTGCGGGCGACTGCCGCGATCCACGCGGACGGCGCCCACGCCGCCCAGACCAGAGCCTGTCCGAGGACGGGCGCGACCGGGAGGACGAGGCAGGCCGCGAGGCCCACGATCGTCGCGAACGGCGCCGCCGGTTCTGCGAGGAGGTTGGCCCCGACGCCGTAGAGGGGCAGAGTCGGAGACAGCAGGATCAGGACCGGCTGACAGGCGAGCTGGGCAGCCGACGGGATCGAGACCACGATGGCCAGGCTCCGGGGCATCCACCGGGACAGGACGTCAGCGAGCGGCCGTGCGAGCACGAGGAGCCCGGCCGTCGCCAGCACCGACAGCGCAAAGCCGTAGTCACGAGCCAGCCAGGGATCATGTGCGAGCAGGAAGATCACGGCGAGCGACAGGACGGGGACGCCCTGAGCGGGTCGTCCGCGGGCGAGGGCGATGAGGACGACGACCGCCATCGTCGCCGCGCGGATGACGCTCGCTCCCGGCGTCACGAGCACCACGAATGCGATCAGGGCAGCGAGTGACGTCATCACGCGCATCCCGCGCCCGAGACCGGCGAAGCCGCAGACGACGAAGACGATTCCGGTGACGAGTGCGCAATTGGCTCCGGAGACGGCCGTCAGATGACTGAGGGCACTCAGCTTCATCGCCTCGTCGAGTTCGGGACCGACCGCGGCGACATCCCCGATCGAGAGCCCGGGCAGGAGGGTTCCGCCTTCGCCCGGGGTCAGCGCGGCCGCCGCGGAGAACCCGGACCGCAGCACCGTGGTCCACTGAAGCCAGGGCGGCGGTTCGCGGGACACGACGGGCGCATCGCGCGCGGACAGCGTGAAGGCCGTCGACTCCCCCGGCTCGTTGGGACGCACGCTGCCGGAGACCCGCACCGACGAGCCGAACGCGATGCCGCGCGCCTGTGCGGCCGACATCGAGGCGATCACCGAGACCGGAGCGGCCGACGCGGAGGTCACGCCGCTCGTGGTGACAGACACGGCTGTGCCCTTCCACATCCAGCGCAGCGAATCGTCGAACCCGCCGCCGACGCGATGCGGCGTCGTGTCCGCACGCAGCTCGAGCTGGACCTCGCCGCCCGTCCGCGCCGCTTCCTGCAGCACCGACGGGACTCGTCGTGGCGCGTCTGCGGCGATCGAGGTGAGGGCCAGCGCCACGGAGACGAGGGATAATGCCGACGCCGTCCACGAGGCGCGGACAGCGGCCCGGGCGAACCGTCGGCGGCGGGGAGGAGCCGAGGTCGGGGTGACGGAGGGTCGTCCGACGGCGCGACGCACCGCCATCGTGCCGACCATCGCGGCGCCGGCCGCGGCGGTGCCCCACGCGACGGCCGCGGTGATCCCCGCGACCTCCGGAGCAGCGATCACGAGAACGCAGACCACCCACATCGCTGCGGCGGGGACCGCCAGCCGAAGATCGACCCTCATACGGTGATCCGATCGGACAAGCCGTCGAAGAGCTTCTGCCCGATGCCCGTGACCTTCAGGAGATCCGCCGGCGCAGAGAAGCGGCCGTTCGCGGCTCGCCAATCGATGATGCGTTGCGCCAGCGCGGGACCGATCCGAGGCAGCGTCTCGAACTCGACCTGCGTGGCCGTGTTGAGGTTCACGAGCGCACCACGTGCCGCACCGCCGGCACCGGCCCCGCCAGCACCGGCCGCGCCACCCGTGGCTGTGCCGCCCGGTGCGGGCGGGGGCACCTCTCCGACCTTCGGCACCACCAGCTGTTCACCGTCGGCGACCGGCCGGGCGAGATTGATGCCCGCCACCTCCGCGTCGTCAGCCAGGCCGCCCGCCGACGCGACGGCATCCACCACGCGCGATCCGGTCGCCAACGACACCAGCCCGGGGCGCTTCACCGCGCCGAGCACGTGCACGAGCAACTCGGTGCGTGGGCCGTCCACGCCTTTCGCACCGTCCGTCTCGGGGACCGAGGACGGCCGGGCGAGTTCCGTGGCGCTTCCCCGCTGGCCGAAGGCATTGAACAGCACCGCTGCGACGAGCGCCACGATCACGAGCACGACCCCGGCGCCCAGCCCGATCCGCACCCGAGCGGAGCGCGCCCTCGGCTCGAGCGTCAGGCCGGCGTCCGCGTCCCGTCGCGGCCCGGCGACGGCATCCGGCGCCGCTCCCACCGCCGACGCAGCCGAGCCGGCACCTGCATCCACCCCATGTCGCATCCCCTCACGCTACGAAGGTCCGGACGTCCTGACCCGGCTTCGACGCGACCGGTGGAAAAGCGGCGGCGGCCCTCCGCTGTGGAGGACCGCCGCCGCATCGCCGAATCCGCGGACCGACCGGGCGCGACTATGCCCGGGGCCTCGTCGCGATGTTCACCAGACGGGGCGCACGCACGATCACGTTGACGATCTCCCGATCGCCGACCGAGCGCTTCACCGCGTCCGAGACGCGGGCCAGCGCCTCCAGCTCGTCACCCGAGACCTTCGGCGACACCTCGAGCCGGTCGCGCACCTTGCCGTCGACCTGGACGACCGCCGTCACGGACTCCTCGATCAGCAGCGTCGGGTCGGGTTTGCGCCACTGCGCCAGGGCGACCGACGGCTCGTAGCCGAGAATCGACCACATCTCTTCGGCCGTGTACGGCGCGAACAGGTTCAGCGCCATCGCGGTGACCTCGGCGGCCTCGCGCACGGCGGGGTCGGCCGGACCGGCACCGGTGTCGATCGCCTTGCGGGTGGTGTTCACCAGCTCCATCAGGCGCGCGACCACGACATTGAACTTGAACGCCTCGATCAGCCCGGGCGCATCTGCGAGGAACCGATGGGTCGCGCGGCGCAGCCGCTGGTCGCCGTTCTTCCAGACCGCGTCGGGCGCGCTGGTGACATCGTTGGCCACCCGCCAGGCGCGGGCCAGGAACTTCGCACTGCCCGAAGGCGACACGTCGGCCCAGTCGATGTCGTCCTCCGGCGGACCGGCGAACGCCATCGTCAGGCGCACCGCGTCGACGCCGTGCTCATCGAGCTGGTCGGACAGCTTCACCAGGTTGCCGCGGGACTTGCTCATGGCCGAGCCGTCCATCAGCACCAAGCCCTGATTGAGCAGGGCGGTGAAGGGCTCGGTGAAGCTCAGGTAGCCCTGGTCGAACAGCACCTTGGTCATGAACCGGGAGTAGAGCAAGTGCAGGATGGCGTGCGTCACGCCGCCGATGTACTGGTCGACGGGCGCCCACTTCTCGGCCTCGGCGGGGTCGAACGCCTTCGTGCTGTCGTTCACCGACAGGAAGCGCAGGAAGTACCACGAGCTGTCGACGAAGGTGTCCATCGTGTCCGTGTCGCGCTTGGCCGGCCCGCCGCACGTCGGGCACGTCACATTCACCCAGTCGGATGCCGCGCCCAGCGGGCTGGTGCCCTTGGGCTGCAAGTCGAGCCCCTCCGCGGGCGGCAGCTGCACCGGCAGGTCCGCCTCCGGCACCGGCACCTCTCCGTCGACCTCGCAGTGGATGATCGGGATGGGCGTTCCCCAGTAGCGCTGGCGTGAGATCAGCCAGTCGCGCAGGCGGAAGTTCTTGGCCGGTGCGCCCAGCGAGCTGCCTTGAAGCGCCTCGGTGACGCGGCGGATCGCGTTGGACTTGCTCAGTCCGTCGAATGGGCCCGAGTTGATCAGACGGCCTTCGCCGGCGAGGGCGACGCCGGTCTCCGACGGGTTCTGCAGCGGCAGGTCGTCCGGCAGGATCGGCTCGCCGCTCTCCGGGTCGGTGTGGATGACCGGGATGGCCCCCGTGACGGGCTGATTGGTGTCGACCACCACACGCACAGGCAGGTCGAAGGCTCGCGCGAAGTCGAGGTCGCGCTGGTCGTGCGCGGGCACGGCCATGATCGCGCCGGTGCCGTAGTCGCTCAGCACGTAGTCGGCCGCCCAGATGGGCAGCTCCTCGCCGGTCAGCGGGTTGGTCGCGTGGCGCTCCAGGAACACCCCGGTCTTCTCACGATCGCTGCTCAGGCGGTCCAGCTCCGTGGTGCCGCGGACGGCCTCCAGATATTCGTCGAAGCGGGCTCTGACCTCGGGTCGGGCATCCTGGACCAGCTCGGACGCCAGGTCGGAGTCGGGCGCCACTACCATGAACGTCGCGCCGTAGAGCGTGTCGGGGCGGGTCGTGTAGACCGTGATCGGCTCGTCGCGCCCCTCGATCGCGAACTGCACGTCGGCGCCGGTGGAACGGCCGATCCAGTTGCGCTGCATGCTGATGACCTTGGACGGCCACGCGCCCTCCAGCTGGTTCAGGTCGTCGAGCAGACGGTCGGCGTAGTCGGTGATGCGGAAGTACCACTGGGTCAGCTTCTTCTTGGTGACCAGGTGGTCGCAGCGCTCACAGCGCCCGTTGACGACCTGCTCGTTGGCCAGGACCGTCTGGTCGAAGGGGCACCAGTTGACCGAGCTCGCCTTGCGGTACGCGAGGCCCTTCTTGTACAGCTGCAGGAACAGCCACTGGTTCCAGCGGTAGTACTCGGGGTCGCTCGTCTGCAGCACGCGGTCCCAGTCGAAGCTGGGGGCGTAGCGGCGCATGCTCGCCTTCTGCTGGGCGATGTTGTCGTTGGTCCACCCGTTGGGGTCGAGGCCGCGCTTGATGGCGGCGTTCTCGGCGGGCAGCCCGAAGGAGTCCCAGCCGATCGGATGCAGCACGTTGAAGCCCTGCTGACGCCAGTAGCGGGCGATCACGTCGCCCAGCGCGTACGCCTCGGCGTGGCCCATGTGGAGGTCGCCCGAGGGGTACGGGAACATGTCGAGCACGTATTTGCGCGGACGCTTGTCGGCCGGGTCGTCCGTCGCGAACGGCTTCAGGTCTTCCCAGACCGGAAGCCATCTGTCTTGGATGGCGGCGAAGTCGTATTGCGCGCCGTCGGCCGGCGCGGTCGCTGAATCGTGCTCGTGTGCCACGTGACTCTCATTCATAGGTTCTTTGCCTCTCGCCTGGGAGACGGCCGAAGACGATGAGCGCCGGGCGCTCAAGCATCCAGACTACTAAACGTTCGCGGAGGCCGATCCGTTCCCGAGTGCCACGAGGCCGGCAGCCGAGAACAGCGCACGGGCCTTGATCGCGACCTCCTCGAGCTCCTCCTCGGGCACCGACAGCGCAGTGATGCCGCCGCCTGCGCCGATCGTGACGCGGCCGGGTCGCACGGTGATGCTCCGGATGACCATGGCGAGGTCGGCCGCACCGTCGAGCCCGAGGTACCCGAAGCACCCGGAGTAGATGCCGCGCTCCCCCTGTTCGAGACCGTGCAGGATGCGCATCGCGCTCAGTTTCGGAGCCCCCGTCATCGACCCGGCCGGGAAGCACGCGGCGATCGCGTCCACCGCCCCGAGCCCGTCGAGCAGCCGCCCTTCGACCGTGCTGACGAGCTGATGCACCTGCGCGTAGCTCTCGACCGCGAGCAGGTGGTGGACCTCCACGGAGCCGACCTGGCACACGCGCCCGAGGTCGTTGCGCATCAGGTCGACGATCATCACGTTCTCGGCGCGCTCCTTCTCGCTCGCCTCCAGCTCGGCGCGCAGCTCGACGTCCCGGGCGACGGTCGCGCCTCGCGGCCGAGTGCCTTTGATCGGCTTGGTGCGCATCCGGCCGTCGGCGCGTACGGCGAGGAACTGCTCCGGCGACGAGCTGACGAGCGACACCCCGGCGATACGCAGCATCCCGCCGTGGTGCGCCGGACTCGCCTCACGAAGGCGCAGCTGCAGGGCGAGGTCGTCGACCTCGAGCTCCGCGCGCGCCTGGTTGGTGAGGCAGAGCTGGTACGCGTCGCCGCGCCGGATGGCCTCCTGGCAGTCCGCGATCATCCGGAGATAGTCGGCGTCGTCGTGCCGCCAGGTCGCGAGCCCCGGTGTGGCACTCGGCGGGTGCGCCTCGCGGTACGCCGCGGCGGCTCCGGATGCGGTGCTCAGCACCGCGCGCACGCGCGCAGCCCAGTCCTCCACCCCGGCCCCGTCGAGGGCCAGCAGCTCGACCGTGCGGCGCTCGTGGTCGAACGCCAGGGCGCGCTCCGCGAACAGCATCGCCGCATCCGGACCCTCGGTCGCCGCGACGGGCACCCCGCAGGCGGCCGCGCCGCTCTCGTAGCCGAGCCAGCCCAGCCAGCCGAGGGCGAACGACGGCTCCGCCGTGCGGGGTTCGAGGCGCCCGTGGCCGTCGAGGTCGGCGCGCAGGAAGTCGAGCATGCTGCCGGGAACGCGCACCGTCGAACCACCCCGGTGCACCGTGACCGCGCGCTCGGCCGACGCGGCTTCATCCGGCAGCGAATAGGTGGCCACCCGCTCGCCGGACGCCAGATAGCTCGAGCCGCTCACCGCATCCGGTCCGGCATCGAGCCAGACCGCGTGCGGCACGTCGGCGAACAGCGCGACGAAGGCGTCGGCAGGGTCGACCCAGCCCTCGAGCGGGAACGTGCGGAGTCGGGGAACCACCTGCATTAGCCTAGGCGAATGGCTGCGAGCACGACCCTTCTCGACTGGCGCGACGGCGAACTGGTCGCGCTCGACGACTGCGACGTGGCCGAGACCGGCGTCGAAGCGGCCGATTCGTTCCTCGTGGCAGGCGGCTCGGTGCTCGCGATCGGGCTGCATCGCACGCGCTTCATCGAGTCGGCGATCGAGCGAGGATTCGACGGACGTGCCGAGCTGGAGGCGTTCTGGGAGGCGGGCCTCGCGGCGATTCCGCGCGGAGGCGACTGGTTCCCCCGGTTCGAGTCCGTGACGGTCCGGGATGCTCCGCGGCTGCGCTTCCGCCTGCGCACCGCCCCCGAACGCACAGGCCCGATCGTGGTCGCGACGGCCGCCACCGATCCTCGGCGGGCGCCGCACGTCAAGGGACCCGACCTCGAGGCTCTGAGCAGGCTCCGGCAGGAGGCTCAGCACGCCGGTGCGCAGGAGGCGGTCATCCTCGACAGCGGTCGTGTGAGCGACGGCTCGACGACGGCGCTCCTCTGGTGGCGCGGCAACACCCTCTACGCTCCCCCGCTGGTCCTCCCGCGGGTGGACAGCGTCGCTGCACGCACCGTGCGCGGGGTCGCGGCGGCGCTCGGCGTGCCGGTGGACGAGGAGGCGGTCGCTCCGGCCGAACTCGAGGGATGCGTCCTCTGGGCGGTCAACGCGCTGCACGGCATCCGGGCGGTCACCGCGTGGGTGGACGGGCCCTCGCTCGCTCAGGACCCGGCCCGGACGGCCGCGTGGCGCAGCCGTCTGCAAGCGCTGGCGCGCCCCCTCCAGCCCCGCGTGCGCTAGGCCGCGCGCTCTAGGCCCGCCCGCTCGAGCGCCGCCGTCAGGAGACCAGGTGTCCGTCCTCCAGCCGGAGACGACGGGTGATCAGCTCAGCCGGCACCGGCGTGTGCGAGATGAGCAGTACCGTGCGCCCGTCCTCCGCGGCCGTCGTCAGGATGTCGCGCACGACCCGCTCGGCGACACCGGCGTCGACGTTCGCGGCCGGCTCGTCCACGACCAGCACGGGGAAGCCGGCCAGGATCGCTCGCGCCAACGCGATCCGCTGGGCCTGCCCACCGGACACCAGGGCGCCGTGCTCCCCGACCGGAGCGTCGAGACCGCCTCGCTCGGCCGCCCACTCGCCGAGGCCGACACGATCGAGCACGGCGAGCAGGTCCGCGTCCGTGGCGGTGTCGCAGGCGAAGAGCAGGTTCTGCCTCAGGTCGGAGTGGAACAGGTAGGGACTCTGCTCGCAGAGGCCGATCACGCTGCGCACGTCGTCCTGCCGGGCATCCCGTGCCTCGACCCCGTCGAGCGTGAACGACCCGTCGTAGTCGATGAAACGGGTCAGCACGTGCGCGAGCGCGGTCTTGCCGGCCCCGGTCGGCCCGCTGAGCACCACTCGTTCACCCGGCTCCAGACGCGCTGACACTCCGTGGAGCACGGGTTCCGGTTGACCCGGCCAGGTAGCGGAGACGTCACGGAGCTCGACCACCGGGACACGGCGGAGGTCGAGGGCCGCCGGCGCGGCCCGGTCGACGGGAATGCCTGCGGGCACCGTCGCCGGTGCGGTCGCGGCGATGCGCTGAGCGCTCGCGACCACCTGGCGACGCGCGCCCAGTGCGAGCGGAACCATCCCGAACACCTCGAACACCGCCAGCGGAAGCAACGCGACGACGGCGAGCGTCGGCGCGTCCAGCCGGCCGGACTGGAGGGCCGGGATGCCCGCCACCAGTGCCAGCGCCGTCGCGGCCCCCGCGAGCACGGACACCACAGCGTTGGTCAGTCCGGCTCCGGCGGCCCGGGAGCGCACGGCCGCCGTCAGCCGGCCACTCACCTCCGCCACGCGGCGTTCGGCGCCGGGGAGCGCCCCGAACGCGGTCAGCACGTCGAGGTTGCTGACCAGATCGTGGATGCTGTCGCCGACCGCGGCCCGCAGCGGAGCGATCCCACGCTCTGCGCGGCCCGAGACCCACCGGTTCACGAGGGTGCCCACCCCGAACGCGAGGAGGAGGGCGACGAGCAGCGCGATCCCCGCCTCCGGCAACAGTACGAACGCGGCGACGACGGCGACCAGCGCGACGACCGTCGACGTCACCAGCGGCTGGACGACCCGGAGCGAGTGGTTCTGCAGTTCGTCGACGTCGTCGGCGAATCCGGAGAGCAGATCGCCGCGGCGGGTGTCGCCGAGCCCGTCCGGCGCCAGAGGCACCAACCGGGCGAACAGCTCAGCGCGGATGACGGCCAGCCGGCGGAAGGCCGCGTCGTGCCCGGCCAGTCGCTCCAGGTAGCGGAAGAAGGCGCGGCCGAGGGCGAAGGCCCGAACGCCGACCACCGCCATCGACACATAGATCAACGACGGCTGCTCGGAGGCCCGCGTGATCAGCCAGGCGGAGACGGCGAGCAGAGCCACGGCACAGCCCGCGCTGAGCACGCCGAAGGCGACGCCACGCCAGAGGAGGCGGAACGGCGGGAGTGCCAGGCGCAGGATGCGACGGGTCTCGGACGCGTCGGCGATCGTCTCAGGGGACACGGCTCAGCACCTCCAGCGTCAGCACGGTGTCGGCGGCAGCGACCACGGCCTCTCGGTGGCTCACGACGAGTACGGTCCGCCCCTCGGCCGTTACACCGCGCAGCAGCTCGATCAGCCGGGACTCGGTCGCGTCATCGAGCGCCGAGGT
This sequence comes from Leifsonia sp. NPDC058248, assembly GCF_042881905.1. NCBI lineage: Bacteria > Bacillati > Actinomycetota > Actinomycetes > Micrococcales > Microbacteriaceae > Leifsonia > Leifsonia sp. NPDC058248. Next base: position 108,783 of record NZ_JBHVXB010000002.1, on the reverse strand, counting down.
CGGTTCGTCGAGCACGAGCACGGGACAGTCCTCGGCGCGCATCCGGTAGAGGGCGCGGGCGACCGCCACCCGCTGGGCCTGCCCACCGGAGAGACCGCTGCCGCCGACGCCGAGCGGAGTCTCCGGGTCGAGCTCGGCGGCGGCGGCGAGGCGGAGGGAGGCGTTGACGAGGTCGGCATCGGGATCGGCAGCTCCGAGGGCGACGTTGGAGGCGACTGTGCCGGCGACCAGACCGGGACGCTGCCCGGCCCAGGCGATCAGGCCCCGGCGACCCGCGGCGTCTGTCGCCCGGCCGATCGCGATGCGACCCGCGAACGGCACGAACCCGAGGGCGGCGGCGACGAGACTCGACTTGCCCGTGCCGCTCGGAGCGCTCAGCACGGTCAGCTCCCCCGGCACGACCTCGGCCGAGAAGTGCTCGGCGACCGGACGCGTGTCGTACTCGATCGTCACATCGTCGAAGGTCAGCCCGACCGGGGCCGTGTCGCGTCTGGAGCCGGGCGGAGACGCGGGCGGCATAGGCGGCACGGCCGTCGCGCGGTCCGCATCCAGGATCTCGAACGCGCTCTGCGCTGCCTCCATGCCCTCGGTCGCCGCGTGGTACGAGGCGCCGACATTGCGGAGGGGCAGGAACGCCTCGGGCGCGAGCAGCAGCACGAACAGCCCGACCGACAGGTCGAGCTGGCCGTTCAGCAGTCGGAGCCCGATGGCCACGGCGACGAGCGCCACCGACAGGCTCGCGGCCAGTTCGAGCACGAAGCCCGACAGGAACGACATGCGGAGCACCTTCATCGTGTGGGAGCGATAGTCCTCGCTGACCGACCGGATGCGCGCCGACTGCCGGTGCTGCCGCCCGAAGATCTTCAGGGTCGAGAGCCCGTCGACCACATCGAGGAACCCGCGCGACAGCGTCGACAGAGCGGCCCACTGGCGTTGCTGCGCCGCCTGGGTCGCCCAGCCGACCAGCACCATGAACACCGGGATGAGCGGCAGCGTCGCCAGCACGATGATGCCGCTCGTGACGTCCTGCCAGAAGATCGTGCCGAGCAGCAGCGGGGTCGCCAGCACGGTCAGGACGAGTTGCGGGAGATACTTCGTGAAGTATCCGTCGAGAGCGTCGAGCCCGCGACCGACGGTCAGGGTGACCTCCGCCGTGCTGCGGGCGCTCAGCCAGCGCGGCCCGAGCCGCCCGAGTGCGCCGACCAGGGCCTCCCGGAGCTGCCCGATGACCGTCGCCCCGCCGCGCGCGGCAGTGGTGTCGGCGAGCCAGCCGAGGACACCGCGCAAGAGGATCACCAGCACGAGCATCGCGAACAGGCCGCTGGTGGCGGCGAGTCCGTCTCCCGCGATCGCCCGCACGACCAGCTGGGTGACCAGCCAGGCGAAGGCGATGACGCATCCGGTCTGCAGCAGTGCGAGCAGCCCGCCGGCGGCGAGGGTGCCGCGCACCGCGGTGGCGTAGCGCAGGAGACGGGGGTCGAACGGGCGCACGGTCAGGTGGCGGCCGCGGTGGCGGGCGCTTCCTCCGGGATCTGGTCGCGGGTGATGCGCTTGCGGAAGATCCAGTAGGTGAAGGCCTGATAGAGCAGGATGAGCGGCAGGAAGATCAGCGCCACCCAGCTCATCACGCTCAGCGTCACCGGGGTGCTCGACGCGTTGGCGATCGTGAGGCTGTTCTCCGGGTTCGGCGACGACGGCATCACATTCGGGAACAGGGCCGCGAACAGGGACACCACGGCGAGGGCGATGGTGGCGGCCATGAAGGCGAACGACCAGCCCTCGGAGCCGCGCAGGTTCGCGAGCCAGGACACGATGAGCGCGACGGCCGCCAGCGCCGCGAGGATCACGAACACGACCGAGAAGTGCGCGATCGCGGTCCAGAGGAGGAAGGCCGCCGCGACGAGGATGGCGGCGGCACCCGAATTCGTCGCGAGCCGGCGGGCGCGCTGCCGGATGGGTCCGTCGGTCTTGAGCGAGACGAACACCACGCCGTGCGTGAAGAAGAGGAGCAGGGTGGTCAGACCGCCCAGCAGTGCGTAGCCGTTGAGCAGATCGAAGAGCGTGCCGACGTAGTTGTGCTGTGCATCCAATGCCACCCCCTGCACGATGTTCGCGAAGGCGACGCCCCACAAGAACGCGGGGACCGCCGAGCCGACGATGATCATCCCGTCGAACCACTTCTTCCACCGTGAGTCCGGCCGCTGGTGCCGGTACTCGAACGACACACCGCGCGCGATGAGCGCGAGCAGGATGAGCAGGAGCGCCAGGTAGAACCCGCTGAAGAGCGTCGCGTACCACTCGGGGAAGGCGGCGAACAGCGCGGCGCCGGCGACGATCAGCCAGGTCTCGTTGAGATCCCAGACCGGGCCGATCGTGTTGATCAGCACGCGACGGTCGACTTCGTCCCTGCCGAGGAACGGGAGGGACATCCCGACCCCGAAGTCGAAGCCGTCGAGGACGAAGTAGCCGACGAAGAAGAAGGCGATGATGCCGAACCAGAGAATTGCCAGATCCATCAGTGCCTCCTAGTAGACCGTCGCGACCGGGACATGCTCGCCCTCTTCGTCGAGGTGCTCCTCGGCAGGGGCGGGGCCCTTCTGGGCAGCACGTTTGATGAGCCGGAACTCGACGACGGCGAGCACACCGTAGATGGCGGTGAACGCGACCAGCGAGAGCAGCACGGTGAGTCCGGTGACCTCCGGCGAGACACCGTCGGCCGTCTTCATCAGGCTGAAGACGATCCAGGGCTGCCGGCCCATCTCGGTGAAGATCCAGCCGACGGTCATCGCGAGCAGCGACAGCGGGAACGCCCAGATCGGGATCTTCCAGATCCAGGCCCGCGCGGGGCTCCGGCCCTTGCGGGTGATCCAGAGGCCGACCACAGCGATGAGCACGTGCAGCAGGCCGAGCCCGATCATCCAGCGGAACGCCCAGTAGGTCACCCAGATGATGGGCGTGTAGTCACCGGGGCCGTACAGCTGCACGTAGTGCGCCTGGAGGTCGTTGATGCCCTCGACCGTGCCGTCGAGCGTGTGCGTCGACAGGAAGGAGAGGAGGTACGGGATGCGGATGCTGAACAGCTCGTGCACGCCGTCCGGCGTTCCGAGGGTGAAGATCGAGAACGAAGCGTCCGCCCCCGTCGACGTCTTGTAGAGCGCCTCCGCCGCGGCCATCTTCATCGGCTGGGTCTGGACCATCGCGAGACCCAGCTGGTCTCCGCTGAGCACGGTGAGGGCGCCGGCGCCGACCATCAGCCACAGTCCGAACTTCAGAGCGGGGCGCATGGTCTCGAGGTTCTGCCGGCGCGAGAGATGCCAGGCGGCCACTGAGATGATCAGCCCGGCCGACACCATGAAGCACGCGAAGATCGTATGCGGGAACGCCGCCAGCGCGACCTTGTTGGTGAGCACCGCCCCGATGTCGGTCAGTTCAGCACGCCCGCGTGCCTCGTTGAGCTTGAAGCCGACCGGGTTCTGCATGAACGCGTTGGCCGCGATGATGAAGTAGGCCGACAGGATCGACCCCACCGCGGTGATCCAGATGGTGGCGAGGTGCAGCCCTCGCGGCAGTTTGTCCCAGCCGAAGATCCACAGCCCGATGAACGTCGCCTCCAGGAAGAACGCCAAGAGGCCTTCGAGGGCGAGCGGGACGCCGAAGACGTCGCCGACGAACCGCGAGTAGTTGGACCAGTTCATTCCGAACTGGAACTCCTGCACGATGCCGGTGACCACGCCCATCGCGAAGTTGATCAGGAAGATCTTGCCGAAGAAGTGGGTGAGCTGGAGGTAGTGGACTTTGCCCGTGCGGTACCAGGCCGTCTGGAAGATCGCGACCGAGGTGACAACGCCGATCGTCAGCGGGACGAACAGGAAGTGATAGATCGTCGTCAGCCCGAACTGCCAGCGCGACAGCAGGAGCGGATCCAACCATTCGTTCACAGCATGTCCACCAATCCCCATCGGTTCTACGCTCTGTAGAAGTCAATTTCTACACAGTGTAGAACATTCTCAGCGAAGCCGCGCTACCCTGGAACCATGGCGAATCTCGGTGAACTGGAACGAGCGGTGATGGACGCTCTGTGGAACAGTGGCGCCCCGATCTCCGCCAACGAACTACGCGACAAGCTAGCTTCATCGCGAGGCGACGGCAAGGGTCCGGCGCTCACCACGGTGCTCACGGTGCTCTCCCGGCTCGAGCAGAAGCACTTCGTCGAACGCGACCGCGACGCGCGCCCGCACGTCTACTTCGCGGCGCTCTCCCGCGCCAGCCACGTCGCCGACCTCATGAACGAAGTGCTCGAGACCTCCTCCGACCGCACGGCGGCGCTGGCGTACTTCGTCGGCTCGGTCGACGAGTCGGAGGCCGAGACCCTGCGCCGCCTGCTCGCTGCGCGCTCGCAGTAGCATCCGGTGACTCCCGTCAACGACATCGCGCTGGCCCTCGGGGCGCTCGCCCTCGCCCTCGCCTGGCCGGTGCCCGTCCTGCTCGCGCGGGCCGCCTGGCCGTCCTCCGCCCCGGCGCTCGCACTGGCCCTCTGGCAGTCGATCGCGCTCGCCGGCGGCATCTCGATGATCGGCTCCCTGCTGCTCTTCGGCCTCCAGCCCTTCGGACACGACCTCTGGAGCCGGATCGGAGGCGCTCTCGGCACCGTGTTCTCCGGGCCGCTTCCTCCCGGCGCATCGCTGCTCGACACGTTCGCCCTCAGCGCTGCGGTGCTCCTCACGGTGCACCTCCTGCTCAACCTGGCGCTGACCTCCGTGCGCAGCCGCAACCAGCGCCACCGTCACCGCGAGCTGCTCAGCCTGCTCAGCTCTCCCCTGCCCGACGTGCCCAGCACCCGCGTGATCGACCATCCGGCGCCGGCCGCGTACTGCCTGCCCGGCGCACGCAGCGTCACGGTGCTGTCCGAGGGGATGATCGAGCTGCTCACTCCCGATCAGCTCGACGCCGTCATCGCCCACGAACAGGCGCACCTGCGCCAGAAGCACCACCTGCTGCTCGACGCCTTCCGTTCCTGGAAGCGCGCCCTCCCCTGGTTCCCCATCGCGACCCGGGCTCAGGATGCGGTGGCCCTGCTGGTCGAGATGCTCGCCGACGACCACGCACGGCAGCTCGCCGGCGACGCCGTGCTCGCCGAGGCCATCGCGCTCGTCGACTCGACCGGATCCGCCGGAACCGCCCTCGGCGCCCCGAAGGACAAGCGCACACCCGAGCAGCGTCGCACGGCGATCGCGGCACGAGAGGCGCGACTCCTCGAACCATTGCGCCCGGTCGACCCGCTCGTGCGGGTCATCGTCACGCTCGTCAGCGCCGCACTGGTGCTCGTTCCGCCGATCCTCATCCTCGCCAGCTGATGCGGCACGATCCGTCGATGCGGCACGATCCGTCGACCGTGCACCGCCTGCCGATGGGCGGACGTCCATCCCGCACCCAGTAGCATTCTCAGCATGCCGAAGAAGGGGTCGTACGCCAAAGGGATCGCCAAGCGCGAGGAGATTCTGACGAAAGCGCTCGACGTCTTCGCCCAGCGAGGCTACCGCCGCGCCTCGCTGCGGGAGATCGCCGAGTCCGTCGGCCTCAGTCAGGCGGGCCTGCTTCATCACTTCTCGTCGAAGGAAGAACTCTTCGCCGAGGTGCTCCGCAAGCGCGACGAGGTCGACGTGACGGAGACGCATCCGGAGGCGGCGGGCTTCGACGCGTTCGAGGGGCTGGTCGGCGCGGTGCGCCACAACGCCGAGGTGCCCGGGCTGGTGCAGCTCTATGCGACCATCTCGGCCGAGGCCGCCGACGACGATCACCCCGGCCACGCCTACTTCGTCGAACGGTACCGCGCCTTCATCGGCCAGCTCGAGGAGCACGTGCGCGCGGAGCAGGCCGCAGGACGCATCGACCCCGCACTCGATGCGCGGCAGATCGCTCGCCTGAGCATCGCCGTCGCCGACGGGATGCAGGTGCAGTGGATGCTCGACAGCAGCGCTGACATGGCCGAGACGCTGACGGCGTTCTGGTCGCTCGTCCGCCGCACCGGGGACGTCCGGTGAACGAGGCGCTCACCTGGGTGCTCGACCTCGTCCAGAGTGTGGACCCCGTCGTGCGCACGGCGCTCGCGGGGGTCGGCATCCTGCTGGAGACGTCGATCCTGATCGGCCTCATCGTCCCGGGTGACACCATCGTGCTCGTCGCGAGCACGGCCGTCGCCGGTCCGGTCGAGTACTTCGCCCTGGTCCTGGTGGTCGTCGTCGGCGCGTTGTGCGGCGAGAGCATCGGCTTCGGTCTCGGCCGCTACTTCGGGCCGAAGATCCGCGCCGGCCGGCTGGGACGCAGGATCGGCACGTCCAACTGGGACCGCGCGGAGGCGTACCTGGCCAAGCGCGGCGGCATCGCGGTGTTCCTGTCGCGCTTCCTGCCGGTGCTGCACTCGCTCATCCCGCTCACCGTGGGCATGAGCCCGATGCGCTATCGCACGTTCATGCGCTGGACGGTGCCCGCATGCATCATCTGGGCGTTCGCCTACGTGAGTGTCGGCTCGGCGGCCGCGGGCGGCTACCGCGAGCTGTCGCGGGAGCTCCACTGGGCCGGCTACGTGTTCGTCGCCGTCATGGCGGCGTTCGTCGTCGTGGTTCTCGTGGTCAAGACGGTGCTGCAGAATCGCGAGGCCCGGCACATGGCGGCGGCCCGGTCACCCGAGCCGCCGCGTGTCGACGAGACCTGAGCCCCGCTAGTTGATCGGGTGCTTCGCCAGCCACTCCTTGGCGAGAGCGTCGGGCTGAGCCTTGGCCGCACCCTGGTTCTCACCGTTCAGCTGGATCAGGTCGTCCGTCGTCAGCTGCTTCGAGATCTGGTTCAGCACATCCTTGACCGTGTTCGACGCTTTCTTGGTGTTGATCAGCGGAACGATGTTCTGTGCGGCGATGAGGTTCTTCGGGTCCTTGAGGGTCACGAAGTTGTTGTCCTTGATCGCCGGCGTCGTCGTGTAGATGTCGGCCAGCTGCACGTCGCCGTTCTTGAGGGCGGCCACGGTGAGCGGTCCGCCGCTGTCGCTGATCGGCTTCAGTGTCGCCGTGACGCCGTAGGCGCTCTTGAGTCCCGGGATGCCGTACGGACGGGTCGCGAACTCGGGGTTCGCTCCCACGACGAGCGGGATGGTCACCTTGGACAGGTCGGACAGGCTGGTCACGCCGTACTTGTCGGAGAAGGCCTTGGTGACGTTGTACGAGTCGGCATCCTGAGCCTCCGACTGGTCGAGCACCTCGAAGCCCTTGGGCAGGGCGTCGTTCAGGGCGGCGTAGACGTCGTCGCTGGAGGTCGCCGTGCTGTCCTTCGAGTAGAACTGCAGCAGGTTGCCGCTGTACTCCGGGATCAGATCGATCGAGCCGTCCTGCAGCGCCTTGAGGTAGACGTCGCGCTGGCCGATGCTCAGCTTGGTGTTGACCTTGACGCCTTTGGACTCCAGAGCCTGGGCGTAGATCTGCGCGATGATCTCCGACTCGCCGAATGCGGCGGAGCCGACCGTGACCGTGTCGCTGGACGAGCTGGAGGTGCTTCCGCCGAGCGCGTTGCCGCCGGACGAGCAGGCGCTGAGTGCCAGGACGGCGCCCGCCGCCAGCACTCCGGCCGCGATGCGGACTCTCTTCGATGCGAACATTTGTTTCTCTCTCTTTCCGTGGGTGCTGTGCTGTGGTCGGTGAAGTCTGGTCAGTTGAGCGAGCTCGGCCGGGGAACGGCGGTGGGGCCGAGTGGACGGGTGACATCTTTGGTGCGCACGTCCTTCACCTGGCCGGCGATGACGCCGCGCGGCACGACGAACCGCTGGACGAGGGCGAACAGCCCGTCGACGACGAGCGCGAGGGCGACCACGAGGATCGAGCCGCCGAGCATCTCGGGATAGTCCTGCACCGCCAGGCCGTCGATCAGGTAGCGTCCGAGCCCTCCGACCGGGAGGATGGCCGCGACCGTCCAGGTCGCGATCACCTGCAGCCCGGCCGAGCGCACGCCACCGATGAGCAGCGGCAGCGCGAGCGGCAGTTCGACCTTGGTGAGGATCTGGAACTCGGTCATCCCCATCGCGCGTGCGGCGTCGACCGTGCGAGGGTCGACGGACTCGACTCCCGAGTACGCTCCGGCCAGCACCGGCGGGATCGCCAGTATGGTGAGGGCGATCAGCGGCGGGAGGATCGTGAAGTTCGCCAGCGCCACCGCCAGGTAGATCACCAGACCGAGGGTCGGGATGGCGCGGAACGCCCCCGAGACGCCGACGGCGAAACCGCGGAAGCGGCCGGTGTGCCCGATGGCGAGCCCGATGGGGATCGCGATCACGACGGCGAGCAGCAGCGTCAGCACGGAATAGCCGACGTGCTCGCCGAGGCGGACGGGGATTCCGCTCGGGCCGCTCCAGTTCGCGGGTGTGAACAGCCAGCCGAACGCGGCGAAGATGTCGGTCATACGTCGCTCACCGCCGTCAGCGCGGCACGGCGGCCGGCGCGCTTGCTCCGCTTGTCCACCCGCGTCCACGGCATCAGCACCCGGCCGAGCAGCACCAGGATCGTGTCGAAGACCAGTGCGATGATCATGATCGCCACGATGCCGATGACGATCTCATCGTTGAACGAGCGGTTGAGGCCGTCGGTGAAGAGGTTTCCGAGGCTCGTGACCCCCAGCAGGGATCCGATGCTGACCAGGCTCACAGTGCTCACCGACACCACCCGGATTCCCGCCAGCAGCACGGGACCCGCGAGCGGCAGCTCGACCGTCCAGAACCGCTTCCAGGTGGAGAAGCCCACTGCCGTGGCGGACTGCAGCACGTCGCCCGAGACCGAGCCGAGGGCATCCGCAGCGGTGCGCACCATCAGCGCGAGCGCATAGATGCTGAGCGCGACCACCACGTTGATCGGATCGAGGATCTGTGTGCCGATGAGCGCGGGCATCGCCGAGAAGAGCGGAAGCGACGGGATGGCGTACAGGATGCCGACCACTGTGAGCACCGTCCCGCGGCTCGCGTGGTACCGGTTCGCCACCCACCCGAACGGCAGGGCCAGCACGAAGCCGATGATGATCGGCGGGATGCTCAGCGCGACGTGAGCGACTGTGAGGTCCCAGACCAGGCCGAAGTTCGACCACAGCCAGCTCACGACGCTTCCTCACCCTGCGCCGGAGCACCCGCGACCGAAGCGGTCGCGGCCTTTGCCTCAGCGGACGCACCGGCCAGAACTCCGGCCGGGCGCCCTTCACTGTCGACCAGCACGTCGCCGGCCGGGGTCTTCTCGATGTGAAGCGCACGCTTTCCGCGGTCGGCGCCGACGAAGGTGGCGACGAAGTCGTCGGCCGGGTTCGCCAGGATCTCGACCGGGGTCCCCTTCTGGGCGACGATGCCGCCCTTGCGGAAGATCACGACCTGCTCGCCGAGCCGGAACGCCTCGTCGATGTCGTGCGTCACGAACACCACCGTCTTGTCGAGCTCGCGCTGCAGGTGGAGGAGCTCGTTCTGCAGTTCGTCGCGCACGATCGGGTCGACCGCGCCGAACGGCTCGTCCATCAGCAGGATGTTCGGGTCGACGGCCAGCCCCCGGGCGACGCCGACGCGCTGCTGCTGTCCGCCAGAAAGCTGACTCGGGTACCGGTCGGCCAGCGACCGCTCGAGTCCGACCGAGTCCATCAGCTCCAGCGCCCGGGCACGGGCATCCTTCTTCTTGACGCCGCGCAGCAGCGGGACGGTCGCGATGTTGTCCACGACCTTGCGGTGCGGCAGCAGGCCGGAGTTCTGCATCACGTAGCCGATGCTGCGCCGGAGCGGGACCGGCTTGAGGGTCATGACGTCTTCACCGTCGATCTCGACGCTTCCGCTCGTGGGGTCGACCATGCGGTTGATCATGCGCAGGATGGTCGTCTTGCCGCTGCCCGACGAGCCGACCAGAACCGTGATGGTGCGCGACGGGATGACGAGGGAGAAGTCTTTTACCGCGACCGTGCCGTCGGGGAACTGCTTCGTTACCGAGCGGAACTCGATCATAGGTGCGGCTCATTCCTCGAAGGTGGCATCGGATCAACACAGGCCTGTTCCCCAACCCAAACACCATTCCGGACGTTTGGCAAAGCATTGAGTCTATTTGTGGCAACGCGGGTCGGGCGCATGCAGGGCCCCCTTTCGTTGTCGGTGGGACTGCCTACTGTGTTCGGTATGGAAGCCGCTTCGGATGTCAACATGCCATCGCCCACCGACATTCCCAGCTCACGTGCAGGGTCGGGCACGCGCCCGAGCGCTCCCGGCGCCGCCGGACTCGACCTGGTCGTGCTCGACTGCCCGCACCCCGCGGAGCTCGCCCGCTTCTACGCCGGGGTTCTCGGGTGGGTCGTCGAGACGGAGGACGACGACAGCTGGGCCGAAGCCCGGCCGTCGCCCGGTGCGACCGGGATCGGCTTCCAGTCCGCGCCGGGCTACCGTGCGCCGACGTGGCCCGACGAGACCGTTCCGCAGCAATCGCATCTCGACGTCTCGGTCGACGACCTCGAGGCCGCGGAGGCCAACGCGCTCCGGCTCGGTGCGCGCAAGACCGGTCAGCCCTCGCCGGAGACTCCCGCCGGGCGGCGGGACTCGTTCCGGGTGTACTTCGACCCCGTGGGCCACCCGTTCTGCCTGGTCAGGCGCCGACGATCAGGCGCTGACGATCAGGCGCTGACGATCAGCTGACGGCGCCGTGCGGACTACTCGCTGTCGCCGTAGCGTTTCTCGAGGTACTCGCGCGCCACCACCCGCGCCTCGGCGATGAAACGCTCGTCGCCGTTCGGGTCGATGAGGAAGGCGCGGTTGATCAGCGAGTCGGAGATCTCGACCACGATCTCGAGCCGGAACTTGAGCTCGTCGCCCGCGGGAAGACCGAACTCGTCCGAGAGGATCTCGGCGAAACGGTGCGCGAAGAAGTCGTCGTCGTCGCTCGGCGTCTCGCCGGGCATCCCGGAGCGCTCGGCGTCGGTGAAGCGGATGATGCGGAACCCGGGCTCGCTGCGGAACATCTGCACGAACGCGTCGATCGCGCATTCCACCGCGTTCCACCAGTGCTCCGGCTCGGCGTCGTGGATCGCGGCGACGACGGCGACGCGGTACCGCTGCACGGCCCGGTCGCGCAACGCCTGGAGGAGCACGATGCGATCCGGGAAGTACCGGTAGACGGTGCCGATGGAGGCGCCGGCGCGTTCTGCGACCATTGCCGTGGTCAGGCGGTCGAAACCGATCTCGTCGACCACCTCGGCCGCCGCGTCGAGCAGAGCGTCGATCCGCGCAGCACTGCGCTCCTGGATCGGCTCCGTGCGAACAAGCGGTGCGCTGGTGGGATTCTGACCGGTCACGAGGTCATTGATGGGCACGAGGGCTACTCCTTCTTTCCTGCAGGTCAACAATACGTTGGTCCGGGTCCCCAGCCCCGCAGAGGCTGCATTCTCTGCGATATTCGGATCATATTCGTGGAAAGCTCATTTCCGCCTCCGAATTGTGTACGACGCGCCGTTATCGTCTCCCCCATATCTGGGGGCTGCGCGCGAACGCCGCTGCAGTTCGTGAGAAACTGAACACATATGCCCCCATTTCCCGAGAGCCGCGGCGCGAGCGTCGAGCCCATGATGCACCGCGCGGCGCGCGTCGAGGATGCGTTCCACGCCTTCCGTGCGCGGCGGGCTCGCAAGCGCGGCTACCTGCCGACGGTCGTGCCGTACACCGGGTACGGGTCTCCCACCTGGGCGCGCATCCTGGGGCGGGTCGTGCTGGCGAAGGACCCGAAGCCGGGCAGCAGAGCGGAGCGCCTCCACCGCAAACGCGAGGAGAGCATCCGGGGCTGGCGGTCGTTCACCAGCGTGCCGGTTGGAGACGTTCCGGTCACGATCGAGATCGAGGGCGACACGCACACCGTCATGCCCGACCGCGGCGGCGTCTTCGACACCGTGATCCCGGTGCAGCTCTCCCCCGGGTGGCACACGGTCCGGATGTCCACCGACGGATCGTCCAATGTGTTCGAGTCCCCCGTCTTCATCGTCGACCCGAAGGCCACCTTCGGGATCATCTCCGACATCGACGACACCGTCATGGTGACCGCGCTGCCGCGTCCCCTGCTCGCGGCCTGGAACACGTTCGTCCTCGACGAGCACGCCCGGGTGCCGACGCCGGGCATGGCCGTGCTGCTCGAGCGGCTCGCAGCGACGCATTCCGCGACACCGGTGATCTACCTCTCGACGGGGGCGTGGAACGTCGCTCCGACGCTCACCCGCTTCCTCTCCCGCAACCTCTTCCCCGCCGGTCCTCTGCTGCTGACCGACTGGGGTCCGACGCACGACCGCTGGTTCCGAAGCGGGCGCGAGCACAAGCGCAGCAGCCTCATCCGTCTCGCCGAGGAGTTCCCTGGCCTCAAATGGCTGCTGATCGGCGACGACGGGCAGCACGACGAAACGCTCTACAGCGAGTTCGCGCGCGCGCACCCGGACAACGTCGCCGCCGTGGCCATCCGCCAACTCTCGACCGGTGAGGCCGTGCTGGCCGGTGGGCGTTCGAAGGCCGACAAGCACAGCGAGATCAGTGGGGCGCCCTGGGTGTACGCACCCGACGGCGCCGGGCTCGCCGAACAGCTGACCGAGCTCGGCATCCTGCCCTCGAACTGACGACCTGCGCGCGGAGGGCCGCGCCTGAGCGCGTCGGCCGCGTACGCCGGGTCGGCCGCGCCTGAGCGCGTCGGCCGTGTCGGTCGTCTGCGCCATACTGGGGCGCATGCCTGCCAGCACAGCCGACCTGCTCCGGATGCGCCTGCTCGCGCACGCCCTCGACGGCCTGGCCGAGAGCGACCCCGCCTCGGTCGTGCGGCGTCTCCTCGCGGTGCAGGCACAGGATTTCGGCGCGGCGTGCTGGGCGCTGGGCCTCCGCGCACCGGGCTCGGTGCGGGCCGACGTCATCGCCGCCCTCGACGCCGGCACGATCATCCGGTCGTGGCCGATGCGGGGCACGTTGCATTTCGTGCCTCCCGCCGACCTGGGCTGGATGCTCGAGATCACGACGCACCGCATGATCACGGGCCTCACGCTGCGGCACCGCCAGCTCGAACTCGAGAACGACGACCTCGGGCGCGCCCGCGACCTGGTCACCGGCACGCTCGCCGGCGGCGGAAGCATCTCCCGTGCCGAACTGATGGAGCTCTGGGAGACGAACGGCATCGCCACCGCCGGGCAGCGGGGCTACCACCTCATCTACTACCTGGCCCAGACGGGCGTGCTGTGCTGGGGACCGGCGCACAAGACCCAGCAGTCGCTCGTGCTGCTCGACGAGTGGGTGCCGAACCCCCGGCGACTCGAGCACGATGAGGCACTCGGCGAGTTCATCGTGCGGTATCTCGCCGGGCACGGTCCGGCCACGATCAAGGACTTCGTCTGGTGGACCAAGGGCACGATGGCCGACGCCAGAGCCGGCATCGCCGTCGCCGGAGACCGCCTCACCTCCCTGGAGGTGGACGGCACCGAATACTGGGTGACCAGCGAACTCGCCGACCGCGATGCGGCCCGCGCCGCGGCCCGCACGCCCGCCGAGAAGCGCGCCGTCGCGCTCACCCCGGCGTTCGACGAATATGTGATCGGCTACCAGAACCGTGACCTGGTGCTCGATCCTGCCTTCGCGAACCGCGTCGTGCCCGGCGGCAACGGCGTGTTCGCTCCGGTGATCGTCTCGCGCGGGCGGGCCGCCGGCCTCTGGAAGCGCAGGGCGACGGCCACGAAGGTCGCCGTGCATCCGGAGCCGTTCGGCCGCTTCGCCCAGACGGAGCTGGCGGGGGTCGCGCGGGGCGCGAAGGCCTACGGGCGATTCCTCGGAGTCACGGCCTCGGTGGACTCTGTGGACTGACCGCAGCGGACTGACCGCAGCGGACCGACCCCGGTAGCCTTGACGGGTGGCATTGCGACTTCCTGCGAGCATCAGAGCGCCCAACCGCGTCCCCTTCCTCCAAGTCGCCAAAACCGCCATCGCGATGATCCTGGCGTGGGTGATCGCCGGACTCTTCCTACCGGCCGAGTTGCCGATCTTCGCGACGATCGCAGCCCTGCTGGTCGTGCAGCCGAGCGTCAACCAGTCGGTGGGCCGGGCGATCGAGCGCAGCATCGGCGTGATCGTGGGCGTGCTGGTCGCCTACGCGATCGGATTGGCCTTCGGCACGACCAGCTGGATCGTCCTGGTGGCGGTCGTGGTGTCACTGCTGGTCGCCTGGGCGCTCAAGCTCACGCCGGGAACGACGAATCAGGTCCCGATCACCGCCATGCTGGTGCTCTCGATCGGAGCGACGTCACCGGACTACGCCTTCGCGCGTGTGATCGAGACCATCATCGGCGCGATCATCGGAGTCGTCGTCAACATCACGATCGTGCCCCCGGTGCTGATCGCGCCGGCCCACGCCTCCGTACTGAGGCTCGGCAACGAGCTCGCCGCCACCCTCGACCGTCTCGCCGATGCGCTCGGGCGCACACAGACACCTGCTCAACTGGGCGAGCTCCTGCTGCAGGCCCGCCTCCTGCGCCCGATGGAGACGAAGGCCGACACGACGCTCGTCCAGGCCGGCGAGAGTCTCACCCTCAATCCCCGGCAAGCCAAGCACCGGCGCCTCCTCGAACGCGACCAGCAGCTGTACGCCCGGCTGCGCCCTATCGTCAATCAGGCCCTCGGCATGACGCGTGCCTACCACGATCGTTACGACGACAGTCTCGCCGGTGAGCCCGCGCTTGAGGCCGTGGCCGAGGAGCTCCGGCGCGCGGCGCATGATCTCCGCCTGCTCTCGCGTGAGCCGGATGCTCCGCCCTCCGAGCCTGCGGCCGAGACCGCCGGCATCCCGGCCCTCACCGCTCCGCTCGTGATCAGCACGCCGGATCCCCGCCACTGGGTGCTGCTCGGGTCGCTCGTGGAGGACCTGCGCCGCATCCACGACGAGATCGCCGGGGACGACGCCTGAGACCTGGAACAACTCAGGGACCCCGCCGGAGGCGGAGTCCCTGAGGGGTGGTGCGTGCTGCGCAGTGCGGCTGGCGCCTACGCGGCGAGGACGGCCTGCAGCTCGAGCGTGATGGTGACCTCGTCGCCGAGGAGCATTCCGCCGGTCTCGAGCGCTGCGTTGTAGGTGAGGCCGAAGTCCTCGCGGTTGATCTTGGCCTTCGCGGTCGCGCCGGCCTTGTAGTTGCCGTACGGGTCCTGCCCGAAGCCGCCGAAGTCGAAGTCGAACGTTACCGGCTTGGTGACACCCTTGATGGTGAGGTCGCCGTCGACGAGGAAGTCGCCACCCTCGGTGCGAACGCCGGTGGAGACGAACTCGATGTGCGGGTGCTCCTCGGCGAGGAAGAAGTCGCCGGTGGCCAGGTGCGCGTCGCGGTTCTTGTCCTTGGTGTTCACCGAGGCGACCTCAGCCTTGGCCGTGACGGTCGACTCGAGCGGGTTCTCTGCGGTGACGAAGGTGGCGTCGAAGTTCTCGAAGACGCCCTTCACCTTGCTGATCATGAGGTGACGAATGCTGAAGCCGACCTCGCTGTGCGAGGGGTCGATGGTCCAGGTGCCGGCCTTGTACCCGGGGATGTCGATGGTCGTGGTCATGTGTGTTCTCCTCGAAGTGTCGGATGGTCGAGGCGGTATTCGCCCCCGACGGGACGGTTTCGCGCCCCTACGGTTCATGCAAGCGCATGGATAGGTCATCTATTCCGAAAATCGAGAAAATAGTTGACACGTCACCGTTCTTCGGCGAGCGATCGGCGCAGTTCGAGGAGTTCGAGGGCATCCGCGTCGATCTGGGCCGCTGTGATCCTGCCCGAGCCGACGGCCGCGACCACCGCGTCGATCAGCGTGTCGGGGTCCATCCCTGCCGCCTCCGGATCGGCCGGGAGCACGAACAGGAGCATCGTGTTCCCCGCCGCCAGCGCGCGCACGGCGTTCTCGGCCGGGTCGCGGTATTCGGGCAGCCCTGTGTCTTGGAGCATCCGCATGTCGTCGGTGATCGTCACCCCGTCGAAGCCGAGCTGCTGCCTCAGGATGCGGTGCCACGCCGCCGAGAGCGACGCTGGCTCGCGGTCGACGGCACTGTAGGCGAGGTGCCCGAACATGACCACCTGCGCGCCGCTTCGGATGCCGGCGGCGAACGTCGGAGCATCCCGGGTCTTCCAGGTCGCGAGCGGGGTCTGCGTGGCCGGCACGGTCAGGTGGGAGTCCGCCTCGGTCTCGCCGTGACCCGGAAAATGCTTCAGCGTGGAGAGCGTCTCCCCCGCCTCGCCCGCCACCGAGGCGGCGACGCGCGCCGAAGCGTCGGCGGTCGTGCTGCCGAGCACGCGATCGTAGATGAATGATTCCGGATCGGCGGTGACATCGGCGACGGTCCCGAAGTTCACGTTCACCCCGGCCTGCTTCAGCAGAGCCCCGCGCTGGGCGAAGGCGGCTCGCGTCTCGGCAGCCGGCCGCGACTTGAGCACATCGGCGCCCGGGAGCCGGTCCCAGGGCAGCCGGACGACCTCGCCGCCCTCCTCGTCGATGGCGATCAGCGGCGGAAGCGCCGTGTCCGAGGTCATCGCAGCGGTCTGGTTCGTCAGAGCGGCGGGCGTCGCGGGGATGTTGTCGCCCATCAGGATCATTCCGCCCAGCCCGTAGCGGTCGATGAAGGCGCGAAGCGCGACACCGTCGGTGCCGGGCTGGTGGAGCATGAACAGGCTCGCGACCTTCTGACGCAGTGTCATCGTCGAAAGGCGTTCCCGGGCGAAGGCCGTCACCGGGTCGGCAGGCGCTGTCGGGGTGGCGCTGGCGGTCGCTGGGGGCGGGGTCGAGCGGACGCCGCTGGGCGCGCATCCGGAGACCAGCAGCACCGCCGCCAGGGCGATCGCGACCACGGTCGCCGCCCTCGCGCGAACCCGCGCATCCGGCAGCCGCTTCATCCTTCGATGCTAACCGCCCTACCTGAACGGCGTTCCGGGACGCCCCTGTCCGGCCACCCGCCGCCTCACCCCTTGACGCCGCGTCACCCCTTGACGGCGCCTCCTAGCCCGGCACTGCGCAGGAAGAGCCCCTGGAACACCAGGAACAGCACGATCGGGATGAGCGTCGAGATCGCGAGCGCGGCGAGATAGACGTCGAGCTGGATCGCCGCCTGAAGCGTCGGAAGGCGCACCGACAGCGGCTGGATGCCCGGGTCGCGCAGCACCAGAAGCGGCCACAGGTAGTCCTTCCAGGCCGCGATGATCGCGAAGACCGAGACCACGCCGAGGATCGGCTTCGACATCGGCAGCACGATCGACCAGAACAGCCGGAACGGCCCCGCGCCGTCGGTGCGCGCGGCTTCGAACACCTCCCGGGGCAGGTTGTCGAAGAAGCGCTTGATCAGCACGACGTTGAAGGCGCTCGCGCCGGCAGGCAGCCAGACCGCCCAGAACGTGTTGATCAGCGAGGTGCCGAGCAGCGGCGGGTTCAGGATCGTCAGATAGAGCGGAACCAGCAGCACCACCGACGGCACGAACAGGGTGCCGAGCACCAGCCCGTAGATGACTTTGCCGTATTTCGGTCGCAGCACACTCAGCGCGTAGCCCGCCGTGGTGGCGACGATGATCTGCATGATCCACGAGCCGAGCGCGACCCAGATGGTGTTGATGAACTGCACGTCGATGTGCACGGTCGACCAGGCGGTCGAGAGGTTGGCCCAGTCGACCCCGTTCGGGAACAACGCCATCGGCGTGCGGAGCGTGTCCTGCGTCGGAGTGATCGCCGACTTCGCCAGCCAGAGCAGCGGCCCCAGACCGACCACGATGAGCGCGACGAGCAGCGCGGCGTGCGTGATGCGCGTGCCCCACCGGATGCCGGGCCGGCGCAGATCCGAGGGAGAGAGGATCCCGCGATCCGCCGAGTCGGCGTTCGGTCTCGTCTTGCCTTTGCGCCGCCGGCGTCGACGGCCGTTCGGGTCGCCCGGCGCGATGCCGGTGTCCTCGAGTTCGTCGGTCATGACGTTCATGACCTCGGGCGTGTAATCGGTCGAGGTCGTCAATTCTGGCTCCAGGACTTGGTGAGGCGGAAGTAGAGGAGGGAGAGCGCGGCCAGGAACAGCGCCAGCAGCAGGCTGAGCGCGGTCGCCGCGCCGTAGTCGCCGCCCAGGCTGTTCTCGAACGCGTAGCGGTAGATCAGCAGCAGGACCGTCACGGTCGCGTTCACCGGCCCGCCGCTGGTGAACAGGAACGGCTCGAGGAAGACCTGGGCCGTGCCGATGATCTGCAGGATGAGCGTGATGAGCAGGATGCCTCGCAGCTGCGGCATCGTGACGTGCCAGATCTTCTGCCAGATGTTCGCGCCGTCGACTTCGGCCGCGTCGTACAGTTCGGGTGCGACCCCGGTGATCGCCGCGAGGTAGATGATGATCGTGCCGCCGGCTGCGGCCCAGGTCGCTTCGACGACCAGCGACGGCATGGCTTGCGTCGCATCCTGGATCCACGGCTGGGGCGGGATGCCCACCCAGCCGAGCACCGTGTTGAAGACGCCTGTCGGGCTGGCGTCGTAGAAGAACTTCCACAGCAGCACCGCCACGACGGGCGGCACCACCACGGGCAGGTAGGCGAGGGCGCTGTACAGCCCTTTCGCGCGCTTGACCTCGCTCATCAGGACCGCCGCGATCAGGGGGATCGGGTAGCCGAGGATGAGCGCGAGCAGTGCGAACCATCCGGTGTTGCCGACAGCGGTCCAGAACAGCGGATCGTTGACGACCTGCACGAAGTTGTCCCAGCCGACGAAGGTGGGCGGCGACACCAGGTTCGTGTGCTGGAAGCTCATCACGACCGCGCGCACGATCGGCCACCAGGAGAATACGCCGAAGATGACGAGCATGGGGACGAGGAACAGGAGGTTGCTGAGACCGCCGCCGCGGAGCCAGGTCATCGGCGTATGTCTGACGACTCTGCGCGAGGTCGTTCTCGGCCGGTCGATCGCTGTCATGGGCTGTGCTTTCTGGTTGTCTGATGCGGTACTGCCGTGCGATTTCCGGCCGCGGTTGCGGCCGAGGGCTGGTGGAGCGCTGCACGCTCCACCAGCCCGGCTGTCACCTCGTGGGCGCTACTTGTCGGCGTCGACGAGCTTCTGAATGTTGGTGTCGACCGTCGTCAGGAGCTGATCGACGTTCGCATTCTTCTGCGTGAGCACGGCCTGCACGACGGTGTCGAGAGCTCCGTAGAGCTCCTGCGTGTGCTTGTTCGGCTCCGGCACCAGGTTGGCGTCGAAGATCTTGTCCGTGAACGGCGCGACGTTCTCGAGCGGGATGTTCACCTGCGGCTGGATCCAGGACATGTTCTGGTCGTAGGTGGCCTTGTCGAAGACCGGCAGCGTGGGGACGCCGACCGGCTGGTTCGACTTGACGAGCACCTTCGCGTCCGCGATCGCCTGTGTCTTGTCGAGCAGCTTCTGCATGTAGTAGAAGTCGATCCACTTGACGGCGGCGGTCCGCTGGGCGGCGCTCGACTTGGGGCTGACGGCCGCGACGTTACCGCCGACGAGCACGCCGGCGTCCGCCGAGTCGGTCAGCGGCAGGGTGGTCAGACCGTAGTTCTTCGGGTCGACGTTGTTCTGCTGCACCAGAGCGGTGAGCACGTCGGATCCACTCGGATACATGGCCACCTGACCCGCGCCGAACGCCTGGTTGATGCCGCTCCAGTCGAGCAGGAAGTTGCTGCCGGCCGCGTTGTCCTCCCAGCGCACGTCGTGCAGGAACTGCAGCGCCTCCTTGGTCACCGGGTTGTTGGTGGTGACCTTGGTCTTGCCGCCGTCCGTGGTCTCCATCCGGCCGCCGCGGGCGTACACCGACGTGGTCAGCTCCCAGCCACCGGTGTTGCCCTTGGTCATCTGCATGTAGCCGGCGACTCCCGGGACCTTCTCCGAGATGGTCTTGGCGTCGGCACGGACTTCGTCCCAGGTCGTCGGGGGCTTGTTCGGGTCGAGCCCCGCCTTGGTGAAGATCTCACGGTTGTACGACAGGCCCATGGCGTACGGGCCGTACGGGATGCCGTAGATCTTGTCGCCGGATTTGGCGACGGCGAGCACGTTGTCGTTGAACTTGCCTGCGTACGACAGCGCCTTGACCTCGGTGGTGATGTCAGCGAGCTGTCCGGCCTGCAGCAGGGACTGCGAGTCGGTGAACGGCACGTTGAACACGTCGGGCAGGGTTCCGCCGGCGAGCTGGGTGGAGAAGGTCGGACCGGTCCACTGGTACTCCTCCGACTTGACCACGATGTTGGGGTTCGCTTTCTCGAACTCCTTGACGCGGTCGTCGAAGGCCTTGAACGCGGCCTTGTCGCTGCCCGGGATCAGGCTGGCCACGGTGATGTGCACCTTGCCGTCGCTGCTGCCCGAGCCGCTGCCGGAGCCAGAGCATCCGGCGAGCAGGCCGACACCGGCGATCGTGATCGCTGCGATCGCAGCAACCGTTCTTGGTGACCTCATTGTCGGTTCCTTTCGATGGTGGTGAGGTGCGGGTCGTTCTGTGTCGCGTCGGCGCGGCCGACACGACCTCCGGCGGCTAGTGCTGTGTTCGTAGCCACGCCGTGGAGTCCGGGGGCAGCAGACCGTGGTCGAGCGGGCTGCTGCTGAGCAGGATGGCGAGGTGCTCGGGGAGCGCGATCGCCTCGTGCGAGAGGTTGGTGACGTTGAGGAAGCGGTCGCCGCGGGCGAAGACGAGCGTGCCGTCCTGACTGTCGTGCCAGGTGAGCGGGCCGTCGCCGAGAGCCTCTTCGGATCGCCGGATGCGCAGGGCCTGCCGGTAGAGCCAGAGCATCGACGTCGAGTCGCTCTGCTCCGACTCGACGGTCAGTCGCGCCCAGCTCTCGGGCTGCGGAAGCCAGGGACCCTGGATGGCGCCCGCCGGGCTGAAGCCGAACGGCGGGTGGATGCCGCGCCACGGGAGCGGCA
Source organism: Leifsonia sp. NPDC058248 (assembly GCF_042881905.1). Classification (NCBI taxonomy): domain Bacteria; kingdom Bacillati; phylum Actinomycetota; class Actinomycetes; order Micrococcales; family Microbacteriaceae; genus Leifsonia; species Leifsonia sp. NPDC058248. Next base: position 87,869 of record NZ_JBHVXB010000002.1, on the reverse strand, counting down.
CGCGGCAGCCGTCGCGCCCGGGGTCGACTCCCCCGGAGCGGAAGTGCATGGGGTCTTCGAGCCGATCGGCGGGCAGGTCCTCGACTTCCGGCAGGCCGAGTTCGTCGCCCTGGTAGACGTAGAGGGAGCCGGGCAGCGCCGCAGTGAGCAGAGCGGCCGCACGGGCCCGCCTCCGGCCGAGCTCGAGATCGGTGGGAGTCCCCACCCGCTTCTTGACGAACGCGAACGAGGTGTCGTCGCGGCCGTAGCGTGTCACGGGCCTGGTCACGTCGTGGTTCGAGAGCACCCAGGTGCTCGGCGCGTTCACCGGTGCGTGGGCGGCGAGCGTCGCGTCGATGGAGGTCCGGAACTCCTTCGCGTCCCAGGACCGCGCCAGGAAGTCGAAGTTGAACGCGGTGTGGAGCTCATCGGGACGCAGGTACATGGCGAACCGCTCGATGTCCTGCAGCCAGATCTCGCCGACGAGCACGCGGGTTCCCTGGTACGAGTCCGCGATCGCGCGCCATCCGCGGTAGATGTCGTGCAGTTCGTCGCGGTCTTCGTTCGGATGCTCGCCGGGGCCGGGGTTTTCCGGCACCTCCGGCAGCTCGCCGTCTTTGACGAGCAGGGCGGCCGAGTCGATGCGCACTCCCGCGACGCCGCGGTCGAACCAGAACCGCAGGATCGCCTCGTGCTCGGCCCGCACCTCCGGATGGTTCCAGTTGAGGTCGGGCTGCTGCGGCGTGAACAGGTGCAGATACCACTCGCCGGGGGTCCCGTCGGGATTCGTCGTACGCGTCCAGGTCTCCCCCGAGAAGTTGGACACCCAGTTCGTCGGCATCCGCTCGCCGTTCTCGCCGCGTCCGGGCCGGAACCAGAATCGCTCGCGCTCCGGGGAGCCGGGACCGGCGGCCAGCGCCTCCTGGAACCACGGGTGGCGGTCGGAGATGTGGTTCGGCACCACGTCGATGATGGTCCGGATGCCCAGGGCGAGCGCCTCGCGGATGAGGGCCTCCGCCTCGGCCAGGTCGCCGAACGCGGGGTTGATCGTCCGGTAGTCGGACACGTCGTACCCGCCGTCGGCGAGCGGGGACTCGTACCAGGGCGTGAACCAGATCGCGTCCACGCCGAGTTCGCGCAGGTAGCCGAGGTGCTGTCGGACTCCGGCGAGGTCGCCGATGCCGTCGCCGTTCCCGTCGGCGAAGCTGCGGATGTAGATCTGGTAGATGACCGCACTCCGCCACCACAGCGGATCGTTCTGCGACGGCGCGAGCGATGACGTCGCGATCCCAGGGTTCGGCGCCGGCTGCGTGCCGGAGCCGGCAGTCGGCTCTTCTGTCGGCTGGGCGGCGAGAAGGGGGAGGTCCACGGAGGAGCCCTTCGGTCGGGCGACCCTCCGGTGTGCCTCACGCGTCCGCTACTGCCTGCCGCGTTCGGCCCACCGTCCGGGTCGACGGTTCGGTCGTCGAGCGACGTCATGAACCATCGACGCCGTCGTCATCAGGGCAAATGTAACGTTGGCGACAGATTTACGCAAGAACTCAACAATGAGTAATTAGTTTGCGTACTTTTGCGCTGAATTGCATAACAATTACGACACGCTCGCCGGTCCGGTGGACCCGCGCACCACGAGCTCGGGCTCGAAGAACAGCTCGTCGGAGATGGCCGAGTCGCTCGAGATCTGGCGCAGCAGCAGCTCGATGACCGTGCGGCCCATCGGCTCGATCGGCTGGCGGACCGTCGTCAGTGGCGGCTCCGTGCAGTTCATCAGGGCGGAGTCGTCGTAGCCGACGATGGAGATGTCCTGGGGCACCGACAGTCCCGCCCGGCGCACGGCACGGATCGCGCCGAGCGCCATCGGGTCGCTCGCGCAGACGATCGCCGTCACCCCGGCCTTGAGGAGTCGGGTGGCGGCCGCCTGGCCGGCCTCCAGGGAGTAGAGCGAGTGCACGACGAGCTCGTCGCGGAAGGGCAGCCCCCACCCGTCGAAGATGCGCTTGGCCGCGGCGAGCTTGCGCTGCGACGGAACGTGGTCGCGCGGGCCGAGCAGCAGCCCGATCCGCTCATGGCCCAGCGAGCGCAGGTGATTGAGGGCCTGTGCGGTGGCCACGGAGTCGTCGCACGACACGGTCGCGAAGTCGAGTTCGTCGACCGGGGCGTTGACGAGCACGGTCGGCAGGTGCAGGTCGGTGAGTCGCGAATAGTGCTCGTGCGAGGCATCCTGCTGCGCATACGCACCGCCCACGAACACCACGCCGGAGACCTGTTGCTGCAGCAGGAGCTCGACGTAGTCCGCCTCGGAGATGCCGCCGGCCGTCTGCGTGCAGAGCACCGGCGTGTAGCCGTTCTGCGCGAGCGCTCCCCCGATCACCTCTGCGAAGGCGGGGAAGATCGGGTTCTGCAGCTCGGGGAGCACGAGTCCGACCAGCCGTGCGCGTTCACCGCGCAGCTTGCTGGGACGCTCGTAGCCGAGCACGTCGAGCGCTGTGAGCACGGCCTGGCGCGTGGCCTCCGAGACTCCCGGCTTCTCGTTGAGCACCCGGCTCACCGTAGCTTCACTGACCCCGACCTTGCGGGCGACCTCTGCCAGACGTTGCGACATGCGCTCAGTGTACGCAATTCCTTGCAAGAGCGCGCAAGTCTTTTACATTTGGACCGTAGCGCCTACCATGGCGACATGGCGAACAAGGTGACCGCGCTGCTGCTCGCCAGCCACCCGGGCCCGACCGCCGTGGTCACGGTCGTCGCGATCGTGCTGGGAGTCGGCCTCGGCTACTCCCCCGGCCGCCTGGCGGTCCTCGCCGTCGCGATCCTTCTCGGCCAGCTGTCGATCGGCTGGTCGAACGACTGGCTCGACGCCGCCCGCGACGCCGCAGTGCATCGTCGGGACAAACCTGCCGCCCGCGGGGCCATCGGCGTGGCGACCGTGCGCACCGCCGCCTTCGCCGCGCTCATCGCCGCCATCCTCCTCACGCTCGTGCTCGGCCCCCTCGCCGCGCTCGCCCACACGATCGCCATCGCCGGCGGCTGGGCCTACAACCTCGGGCTCAAATCGACGGTGATCTCGTTCCTCCCCTTCGCCGTCAGCTTCGGACTCCTCCCTGCGATCGCCACGCTCGGCCTGGAGCCTCCGCAGTTCGCCGCGCCCTGGGTCCTCGCCGCCGGCGCGCTGCTCGGCGTCGCGGCCCACGTCACGAATGTGCTGCCCGACCTCGCGGACGACGACAGCACGGGCATCCGGGGCCTGCCCCACCGTCTGGGAGCGATCCCCAGCGGCCTGCTCGCGTTCGCCTGCCTGGCTCTCGCCACCATCCTGATCACCTTCGGTCCCGGATGGCCGCCTCGGCCGCTGCTCGTCGCCGGCCTCGTCATCGGGCTGGCGATCACCGTCGCCGGAGTCGTCCTCCTGCTGCGCAGCAGTCCGACCCGCCGGCTCATGCAGCTCATCATGACGTGCGCGATCGTCGACGTCGTGATGCTGGCGCTCGCCGGTCAGTCCGTCGCGACCTGAATGGGAGCGGCCGCGGGCTCGTGATTGCGGATGCCGATCGCGGAGACGACACCGCCCGCCAGCAGGAGGAACGCCACGCAGATGAGTGCACGGTCGAGCCCAGCCCGGTCGAGCTGCTCCCCGACGATCAGCCCCGCCATCGCGACGGTGATCAGTCCCGCGATCCTCGAGACGGCATTGTTCACCGCCGACCCGATGCCCGCCTGCTGCGGGTGGATCGAGCCGAGGATGGCCGACGTGAGCGGCGCGACCGTGACCGAGAGCCCCACGCCGAACAGCAGCACGCCCGGCAGCACGTTCAGCCAGAAGTTCACGTCGGTGCCCATCATGAGCAGCCAGAGGAAGCCGCAGGCTGCGATGATCGGGCCGACGCCCATGAAGAGACGCGGCCCGTACTTGCCCGCCAGCCCGCCGAAGTAGCTGGAGAGCAGCAGCATGCAGAGCGTCGACGGAACGAACACGAAGCCAGCGGCGGTCGCCGAGAAGCCGGCGACCTGCTGCAGGTAGAGGGTGACCATCAGCGGTCCGAAGGCGATGGCGCCGTAGACGAACGCCGTGGAGATGTTCCCCACCCAGAAGTTGTGCACCCGGAACAGCCCGAGCGGGAGCATCGGCTGCTTGGCGCGCGTCTCCCAGTAGAAGAACCCCGCCAGCAGCAGCAGGCCCAGGATCAGCGGGATGTACACCCGGGGGCTGCTCCAGCCGTAGGGCCCCTGCTCGATCAGCCCGTACACCGTGCCGGCCAGACCCACCGAGCCGAGCACGGCGCCGAGCACGTCGATCCGTCCGCCCATCCCGTGGTCGGCTTGCTTGAGGGTCAGCATCATCAGGAGCGTGATCGTGATCGGGACCACGTTGATCACGAACACCCAGCGCCAGGACAGCGTGTCGACGAAGATGCCTCCGATCACCGGCCCGGCGATCATCGCGACACCGGTCCACGCCGTCCAGCGCCCGATCGCCTTCGCCTGCGCCGCCCCCGAGAACGTCGAGATGATGATCGCCAGCGAGCTCGGCACCAGCAGCGCTGCGGCGACGCCCTGCAGCGCGCGGGCGACCACGAGGAACACGCCGCTGGGCGCGAACGCGCAGAGCAGCGAGGTGATGCCGAACCCGATCAGCCCGACGTACAGGATGCGCTTGCGGCCGAACACATCGGACAGGGACCCTGCGATCAGGATGAGCGACCCGAGCGTCACCAGGTAGGCGTCGACCACCCACTGCTGCAGCGGCAGCCCGCCGCCGAACTCCTTCGAGATCGCGGGGAGCGCCACGTTGATCACCGCTCCGTCGAGAAAGGCCACGAAGCTCGCGAGGATCGCGACGATCAGAACGCGCCGCTGAACGGAAGTCATACTCTGCGTCGTCATGCTCTCAGTTAACGGGCAGCCGATCGGAAAGGCAACTACAGCATGATCTCCGCGCGGAGGGAGCGTACTCTGAATGGCGCCATGTCGGAGGATCCGCGCAGCACCGCTGAGCATCCGGGGCGTCGCGAAGCCCGGGTCGCCGCCGTCGCGCGCGCCTGCTGGATCGCCGTGCTCGTCTTCACCGGCATCTTCCACTTCATCCGCGGTGCACCGGTCGACACCTCGATCTTCCTGGCGGGAGCGGCCGTCATCACGCTCGACGCCCTCGGCTGGCTCCAGGTGCCGCTCATCGCGCGGATCGATCGGTTGACCCGTTCGCGCCGGCTGCTCGCGTTCGTGCTCATCGCGGTCGCATCCGCCGTGCTCGCACTCTCCCCGCTCTACGGCGGCGCCGACACCGCGATCGTCGTCGGCATCGGCCTGCTCGTGCTTCCGGTCGCGTGGGCAGGTCCGCAGGCGGGCGCGCATCCGGATGCTCCGCCTCGCGCCGCCGTCCGCCGGGCCGCGATCGCCTGGTCGGTGCTCGTGGTGGCCGGTTGCGCCTGGGAGATCGCGGTGTACTTCCTCGGCCGTGCGTCACCGGTCGGATCGGCCGAGTTCCCCGCCCTGTCCGACCTGCTCGACCCCCTGATCTTCTGGCCTCCGACGCGACTCGTGCTGGTCGCCGTGTGGCTGCTCGGCGGCTACGTCCTCATCCGGAGGGGGCACCGCTCTTGAGGATCGTGACCGAGGCCGGGTTCATCGTGATCGCGATCGCGATCCTCGCCCTCGTCGTGCAGTCCCGCCGCAGGCCGGAGGTCCTGGCGCCGTTCTCGTCACTGCTCGACGTGGTGATGGCCGACCGCGCCGCGCGCTTCACCATCCTGCTCTTCTGGTGGTGGCTCGGCTGGCATTTCCTGGTGACGCCGCCCATGCACTAGGGGCGTCGTTCCGGCCGTCGCGCGATCGCGCCTAGTTGTTGCCTTTGGTGCAGGTCTGCTGCAGCCCCGTCTGGCCGGTGATGTCGCTCGGCAGTGGAACCGTGGTCTGGCCGGGCGTCGGCGTGACCGACGGCACCGGAGTCGCCGGCGAGGTCGGCGCGATCGGCGTCGTCGTGGGTGTGGCGGAGGGCGACGGACTCAAGGTCGGGCTCGGCGTGGTCTCCGCTGCCCGGCCGGTGGTCCCCGTGATCTGCACGGGCTGGTCGTTCACGAGCGCCTTGTCGAGCACGTCGGCGGCATCCTGATTCACGACCACGCGGTTCGCATTGTCGGGGTCGGAGTAGACCGGATACTGGACGAACGCCATGTTGCCCAGGCCCGTGTCCTTCATGGCCAAGCCGATCTGCACCAGGGTCGTCGGGTTCGCGAGCGACTCGGACGGGGTGATGTTCTTGACGGCCGCCTTCGCCAGGCCGTACAGCTGCACCGGGTTCGACAGCACACCGCCGCTGACCACCTTGCGGGCGAGGGCCGACAGGAACACCTGCTGGTTGCTGATGCGGCCGAGGTCGCTGCCGTCGCCGACGCCGTGGCGGGACCGGAGGAACGAGAGGGCCTGATCGCCGACGAGCGTGTTCTGACCGGCGGGGAGGTCGAGCGGCGGGTTGGTGTACTCGTCGGTGACCGGCGTGGCCAGACAGACCGTCACGCCGCCGATCGCGCTCGACATGGCGCTGACGCCGTTGAAGTCGACCGCGGCCGCGAACGGGATCTGCACGCCGGTGAGCTTCTCGACCGTCAGCACGACGCAGCCGAGCCCGCCGCGCGACAGGGCCGAGTTGAACATCCCCAGGTCCGTCCCGCTGATCGTGCCATGACCGCTCGGGTCCGGGCAGTCGGGGATGGAGACCATGAGGTCGCGCGGAAAGCTGATCACCATCATGCTCTGATGGTTCTGCGCGATGTGCAGCAGCATCGTGACATCGTTGTTCCCGGCACCCGAGCTGGCGTCCTGCTCTTCGGGGGTGTTGTAGATGCCGCCCAGGTTGCTGCGTGTGTCCGTTCCCGCCAGCAGCAGGTTCACGCCGCCGTCGATGGCGCCGACGCTCGGGATGGCCTGCTGGGTCTGACCCGGAAGGGTCGGAAGTTTCACTCCCGGCTGGATCGAACGACTCACATCCCACACGGCGTATGCGGCCACGGACACACCGCTCACCGCGATCACGGCGATGACGGCAGCGAGGATCTTCGCGATCGTGCCGACAGCGCGACGACGGGGCAGGCGGCCGTGGCGCACGGCGGCCGTCCGCTGGTCACGCTCGTGATGGCGTGGCGCTTGGCTCATCTTGCGGTATCCCTGAGGTCTGGACTGGCTGTGCCTGGAATCCTATGCCACCGAAGCCATAGGCCTCCTGCGAGACGCGCTCCCTTTCTGGCGGGCCTCTCACGAAGCACCCGCCCCGCACGACGTGGCAGCGCCGGGTCAGTGGGACGCGACGAAAGCTCCGACCGCATCATGCGCCAGCGCCGCCCGCAGCGCCGGGAGTGATGACTGATCGAGATCGACGATCGATTGTCCGTCGGCCGAGGTCCCGGTGCCGGCCGTCGGCATCGTGAAGGCGTGGATGCTCGAGGCGCCCGCCAACCGCATGCTCGCCGCGAGCTCGAGGATCGCCGGCAAATCGAACTGCCGGTCCACGCTGAGGTAGGAACCCATCGCCCCGGCGAAGGAGGTGACCGCTCCCGGGTCGGCGAGGGTCGAACGACTCATCAGCTTGTCGACGATGCCCCTCACGAGGGCCTGCTGGTTCGCCACCCGCTGGTAGTCGGCCGTGGGGAACGCGTAGCGCTCGCGGGCGAAGGCCAGCGCCTGGTCCCCGTCGAGATGGTTGAGCCCTTTACGGAAGGTGTAGTGCGGGGACTTGACCGTCGTGAACGCCACCGGACTGTCCACATCCACACCCCCGAGCGCAGCCGTCATGGCCTTGAGCCCCCTGAAGTCGATGATGGCGACGTGGTCGATCCTGGTGCCCAGGAGGTGCTCGACGGTCTGAATGGCCAGCGGAGTCCCGCCCCAGGCGAGCGCGGCGTTGATCTTCGCGGAACCGTGGCCGGGGATCGGCACCCACAGATCGCGCATGATCGACATCACGTAGACGTCTTTCCGATCGGCATCGATGTGCACGAGCATCATCGTGTCGGATCGCTGATCGGACTCACCGGATGCTCCCACGGTCGTCGGATCGCCGCGGGAGTCGGAACCCAGCACCAGGATGTTCATCGCGTTCGTGTGCAGCGGGACCGGTCGCGTCGTCGCCGGAGGAAAGGCACGCTGGATGTGCGTCACCGTGGAGTCGAACCGCGAGGCGACGCTCCCCGCATAGAACAGGCCGGTCCCGACGATCACACTGGCGGTCAGCACGATGACCCCGATGAGCAAGGCGATCACGACGAGCAGCAGCCGACGCCGGCGGTGCGCCCGGTCGGCAGGGAGGCGAGTAGCGGCTGCCGACTCGTCCTGCACCCGGCGGGATCCGTGTCCGGCACCGCCCCAGTGGGGATGCGCGTGTCCAGCGTGTGCAGTCATGATGGCCGTTTCCAGCACCCCGCAACGAGTGCCTTGTCCGGCTCCATCGAAGGTGGAGCGTTAGTGAGAATTTCTCACCTATAGAGACGGTACGCTCAATTTCGCCAAATGTCCTCATTAATGAGGACACATTTTGTACCCCGATTTGCGTTCACTTCGCGCCGCAATGACAAACGCCCCGGCCAGGCAAGGAAATCCTTGCCGACCGGGGCGAACGTGGATCTGAGGGGACTCGAACCCCTGACCCCCTGCATGCCATGCAGGTGCGCTACCAGCTGCGCCACAGACCCTGAAACTGTTTCGGATCGCTCCGAAACAACTCGTTCAGCCTACTACATGATCGCGCACAGAAAAAAACGAGCGACCCTCGAGTGGACCCGAGTGGCGAGCTATTCGGCCGCGTGGACCGGGAGCTCGAGCGGGACCACAGGGCAGTCCTTCCAGAGGCGCTCCAGCGCGTAGTACATGCGGTCCTCCTCGTGGAAGACGTGCACGACCAGGTCGCCGAAGTCGAGCAGCACCCAGCGTCCTTCGGACTTGCCCTCACGACGCAGGGTCTTGACGCCGGCCTCGTTGAGCTGGTCTTCGACCTCGCCGGCGATAGCGACGACGTTGCGCTCGACGCGGCCGGTGACGAGGAGGAACACGTCGGTCAGCGGCAGAGGCCCCGAGACGTCGAGCGCCACCAGGTCTTCCCCGCCTTTGGAGTCGGCGGCCCTCGCGGCGATCTGGAGGACCTCACGGGCGTGCGCGGTTGCGGTCACAGGTGGTACTCCCTGAAGGGTTGGTGATCGGTGATCTGAGCGGAACGGATGATCAGAACACATTCAGAACGTAGGCGGCGATGAGCAGGCCGATCACCCCGACGGCGAGGACCGCGGCGGTGATCGACAGCACGACCGGTAGCCGGCCGCCGCGCTTCTTGGGCGGGGTGATCACGCCACGCGTGGAAGTGTGTGTGCTCACAGCGCGAGAGGCGCGGATGGGCGCGACCTCGGACGTGTTGAACTCGTTCTCGTCGCTCTCGAGCAGACGGTCGAGATCGGACGAGTCGATCCGGTTCGGATGCGCACCGGTGGAACCGAGTCCGCGCGGCAGGTCGATCGACCCGGTCACCAGGATCTCACCGGTGCTGGTGAGAGGACCGGTGGCGTCGGGCGTGGGCAGCGTCGGCAGGATGAGCGCGTTCGTGGTGGTGGCCGCGCCCGACGGGCCGACCCCGCGGGAGATGATCTGATCGAACGGCTGGTTCTTGTCGTCGAGTTCGGCGGCGGTCGTCCAGTGACCGACCGGCGGCGTGTACGGCGCGCGCTCGGTCTCGGGAGCGTCCGGCGCCGCAGGCGCAGCCTGAGCCGCAGACTGACCGTGAGCGTCGGGCACAGCCGGAGTCGCGGCCGGAGCCTCGAACGACTGCGGCGCGGGCGGGACGGTGCCGAAGATCGGCGGCGTGAAGACCGGAGGAGCGGGAGTCGCGGGAGTCTCGGCGACCGGGGCCGCGGTCGGCGAGTCGCCGGCCGCTGACGGCGTCAGCGCCACGAAGGGCCACGGGGTGGGCACGGACGACTCCGGCGTGTCGGACTGGCCGGTCGTGACCGACTGCGCCTCGCCGCGCTCGTCGTCCGCGTATTCCGGGGAGGTGAACGTGATGGGAATGGTCGGCTCGATGTGGCCGACCTGGTTGTTGGCCTCCTGGGCCTGAAGCATCGCGCGGAGCTCGCGGCGCGTGAGGGTGCGCTCCTGAGCGGAGTCGAGCCCGGTCTCGGCTGGGGAGGCGGGAATCGAGGTGCCGGAGGGTGCGGGCGGCGCTGCGACGGCGTCCGGAGCCTTGTCGGCGGGACGCACGGCTCCGGGCACGAGCGCGACCGGCGTGGTCACGGGCTCGGGCACCGAGGCCTGCGGCGACTGACGGTAGTAGGCGGGGTCGCCGGGCTGCGAGGCGGCGTCCGCGGAGCCGCCGCTCTGCTGCGGTGCCAGCAATTCGTCGAACGAGGTGCCGTAGCTCGGCAGATTGGGACGCGACGGCGCGGAGACGCCGGGCTCCTCGAAAGCGGTGGCGGGGATAGCGGGCTTCTCTGCCTGCTCCGCTGCGCCACCGTTGTCGGAGTTCTGTGTATTCTTAGCCTGCTCAGCGTCGTTGCGAGTGGTGGCGAAGGTGTACGGAGTGGTCACAATGGGGATCTCTCCCCCGGGCGTCGGCTCTGAGGTACCCGCGCGGCGGGACGGCTGCGCAGCAGCCTTCTCGGCCGCGGAACGCTCGTTCTCGCGCGCCTGTCGCCGCGTCTGTGGCGGCGGGTCTTGCCACAAAGTCATGCCACGCTCCGATACAGATGGTGTTTGGAGATGTACTGAACAACACCGTCAGGCACCAAGTACCAGACGGGAAATCCCCTGCTCACCCGGCTCCGGCAGTCGGTTGACGAGATAGCCAGGGCCGGAACTTCCAACAAGCTTACGTCCTGCTTCGGCAATCCAGAAATACTCAAGTCATGTCCCGGACGACTCACAGCAACGAAATGCGCGAGCTCCCAGAGCTCGTGAACATCGCGCCAGCTGAGGATCTGAGCGATGGCGTCGGCCCCGGTGATGAAGAAGAGCTCGGCCTCCGGACGGGCCTCATGCAGGTCGCGGAGCGTGTCGATGGTGAAGGTCGGGCCCTCGCGGTCGATGTCGACCCGGCTGACCGTGAACCTCGGATTGGAGGCGGTCGCGATGACCGTCATGAGGTAGCGGTGCTCACCGGCGCTCACGTCCCCCTTCTGCCAGGGGTGCCCCGTCGGCACGAAGACGACCTCATCGAGGTCGAACGACTGCGCGACTTCGCTTGCGGCGACGAGGTGACCGTGATGGATGGGATCGAATGTGCCGCCCATCACACCGACGCGCGGCCGGCGCTTCTCCGTGAGCTCCATGCGCCCTGAGGGTCAGTGTCCCTGGGTGGGGTGGCCGGTGCCGTGGTGGGTGGCGCCGGGGCCGGCGGCATGCGCGGCGGCTCCGGGTCCGGCCTTGTGGGCGTGCCGGTTCGCGACGTCGCGGTAGGACCAGATGACGATGGCGAGGGTCGCGAATATCGCCAGCGCGATGGCGCCGTACGCCCACGTCGGCATCGGGAGCTCCACATGGGTCTCGGTTGCGGCCAGCAGAGCCATCAGATGTGACATCGAGTTCGTCCTTTCCCGGGCGCGAACGCCCGCCGATCAGTCTAGCGGGGCGCTACGGCCGGATCTGCCCTGACCCGCGGACGATCCATTTCGTGCTGGTCAGCTCCGGAAGCCCCATCGGGCCGCGCGCGTGCAGCTTCTGGGTCGAGATGCCCACCTCCGCGCCGAACCCGAACTCGCCGCCGTCGGTGAACCGGGTGGACGCGTTGACCATCACCACGGCCGAGTCCACCTCGGCGAGGAACCGCTCGGCATTCGCCAGATCGTTGGTGATGATCGACTCCGTGTGCTGGGTCGAGTAGCGCCGGATGTGCGTGATGGCCTCATCGAGTGAATCGACGATCTTCACCGAGATGTCGAGGCTCATGTGCTCGGTCGCCCAGTCCTCCTCGGTCGCCGCCTCCGCTCCGGGGGCGAACCGGAGGGCGCGCTCATCGGCGTGCACCGTGACGCCGGCCTCCGTCAGCGCGCTGAGGACCGGGGGTAGCAGCCGGTCGGCCGCCGCCGCGTGCACGAGCAGCGTCTCGACCGCGTTGCAGACGCTCGGTCTCTGCACCTTGGCGTTGCGCACGATGTCGACCGCCCAGTCTTCGCGCGCCGTCTCGTCGAGGACGATGTGGACGACTCCCGCGCCGGTCTCGATCACCGGGACGGTCGACTCCGTGACGACCGCGCGGATGAGCTCGGCGCTCCCCCGCGGGATCAGCACGTCGACGTATCCGCGCGCCTTCATGAGCTGGGCGGCGCCGTCGCGGCCGAACTCGTCGATGGTCTGAACGGACTCGACGGGGAGCTCCGCGACTCCCAGAGCCTCACGGATCACCTCGACCAGCACCCGGTTGGTGTTGATCGCGGCGCTCCCGCCCCGCAGTACAGCGGCGTTTCCGCTCTTGAGTGCCAGTGCGGCGATGTCGATGGTGACGTTGGGCCGGGCCTCGTAGATGGCGCCGACCACGCCGAAGGGAACGCGCACCTGGGTGATCTTGATGCCGTTGGGGAGCGCACTCCCCCGCACAGCCTCGCCGACCGGGTCGGTGAGCGCCGCGACCTGGAGCACCGCATCCGCGAGCCCCGCGAGCCGCGCGTCGTTCAGCGTGAGCCGGTCGAGCAGCCCGGACGACAGCCCGTTGTCGCGCCCATTGGCGAGGTCGAGTTCGTTCGCCTCCAGGATGCGCGCGGCCGAGCTCTCGAGACGCGCCGCGATCGCCTGGAGCGCGCGGTTCTTCTGATCGGTGGTCGCGGTCGCGAGGGCGACGGACGCGCCTTTGGCGGCGGCGAGTCTGTCGATGAGAGCGACCGACCCGAGCGTGGTCTGGGGCATGCTCCGAGTTTAGGCCGTGCGGATGGAATCCTGAGCGGGAGCGAACCAGGTGCCCACCTGCTCGCCGCGCAGGGCCTCCGACACGAGCGTCGTCGCGGTGAAGATCACGGCCGTGCCCTGCTCGGCCGCCTGACGCGCGGCGGACACTTTGGTGAGCGCTCCGCCCGTTCCGACGCCCGAGAGTCCCGTCGAGCCGATCTCGACGTTCTCGAGACCGTCGTCGTACGCCACGTGCTCGATCTTCTGCGCGCCCGGTTCCTGCGGCGGCTTCGTGTAGAGGGCGTCGACGTCGGAGAGCAGCACCAGGAGGTCGGCGTCGACGAGGAGGGCGACCAGCGCTGCCAGCCGGTCGTTGTCTCCGAAGCGGATCTCGTGCGTGGCGACGGTGTCGTTCTCGTTCACGATGGGCAGGATGCGCAGCGCCAGCAACCGCTCCATGGCGCGCTTCGCGTTGGTGCGGTGCGTCGGGTTCTCCATGTCCCCCGCCGTCAACAGCACCTGGCCGGCGACGATGCCGTACCGATCGAGGCTGTCCTGGTACCGGTAGATGAGAACGTTCTGACCCACCGCCGCCGCGGCCTGCTGCGTGGCCAGGTCGGTCGGACGACCGTCGAGAGCCAGATACGGGATGCCCGTGGCGATCGCACCCGATGACACCAGGATGACCTGCGTGTCGCGACCGTGAGCCTCGGCGAGAGCGTCGACCAGCGGAGCGATCTGTCCCGCGTTGTCGCCGCTGATGGACGACGATCCCACCTTGACGACCACGCGTCGGGCGGACGGAACCTGGCTGCGGTCGTCGATCGTCATTCCGCGTCGGTCTCCTCGTTCTGGGCCGGCGGGGTCGGGCCCCCGTGATCGTTCTCGTAGTCTTCGCGCCAGAGGCCGGCCTCGCGCTCACGCAGGAGTTCGGCGCGGGCTTCGGCCTTCGCATCCATGCGCTCGAAGTACTCTTCGCGCCGCTGGTGACGGGTCGGACGGTTGAGCGCGTCGAGCCGCGGATCGGAGCCGCGGGGCGAGGTCAGCAGCTCGGCCGTGGACGTGAGGGTCGGCTCCCAGTCGAAGACGACGGCGTTGTTGTGGCCGATCACCACGGTGGAGCCGGCGGTGGCGCCCGCCCGGAACAGCTGGTCCTCCACGCCGAGCTTGGCGAGCCGGTCGGCGAGGAACCCGACGGCCTCGTCGTTGGCGAAGTCGGTCTGGGCGACCCAGCGCTCGGGCTTGGCGCCGAGGATGCGGTAGACGTTGCCGTCGGAGCCGCCTTCCACCTTGACCACGAACTTCGCGTCGTCGACGGCCTGAGGCCGGATCACGATGCGCGGGCGGGCCGCCTCGGTCGCGGCCTGCTCGGCGCGAGAGGTCTCGACGAGTTCCGCGAGGGCGAACGACAGCTGGCGCAGACCCTCGTGGCTCACGGTGGAGATCTCGAAGACGCGGTAGCCGCGGGCCTCGAGGTCGGAGCGGACGAAGTCGGCCAGCTCGCGAGCCTCCGGCACGTCGATCTTGTTCAGCGCGATCAGCTGCGGACGCTCCAGAAGGGGCGTCTGGCCGTCGGGCACCGGATACGCGGCCAGTTCGCCGAGGATCACGTCGAGGTCGCTCAGCGGGTCGCGGCCGGGCTCGAGGGTCGCGCAGTCGAGCACGTGCAGCAGCGCGCTGCAGCGCTCGACATGGCGGAGGAACTCGAGACCGAGCCCCTTGCCCTCGCTCGCGCCCTCGATGAGGCCGGGGACGTCGGCGACGGTGTAGCGAACCTCGCCCGCCTGCACGACACCGAGGTTCGGGTGCAGCGTCGTGAACGGGTAGTCGGCGATCTTCGGCTTGGCGGCGGAGAGCGCGGCGATCAGGCTGGACTTGCCGGCGGACGGGTAGCCGACCAGCGCGACATCTGCGACGGTCTTGAGCTCGAGGAGGACATCGCCCTCCCAGCCGGGCGTGCCGAGGAGCGCGAAGCCGGGAGCCTTGCGCTTGGGGTTGGCCAGGGCCGCGTTGCCCAGGCCGCCGATGCCTCCGGGCGCGACGACATAGCGCATCCCGGGCTCGGTCATGTCGATGAGCTCGTTGCCGCCGGTGTCCTTGACGAGGGTGCCGACGGGCACGGCGAGCTCGAGCTCTTCGCCGGCGTAGCCGCTGCGGTGGTCGCCCATGCCGAATCCGCCGTTGTCGGACGAGCGGTGCGGGTGCCGGTGGAAGCCGAGCAGGGTCGTGACCTGCGGGTCGGAGACGAGCACGATGTCGCCACCGTTTCCGCCGTTGCCGCCGTCGGGGCCGGCGAGCGGCTTGAACTTCTCACGTCGTACTGAGACGCACCCGTTGCCGCCGTTGCCGGCGCGCAGGTGCAACGTCACGTGATCCACGAACGTCGCCATGGTGCTCCTTCAGTTGGGGTGTCCCGGAGGACGGGGTCTCGCTGGGGCAGTTCTGCCCGGGAAATGCGGATGGGCGGGCCGAAGCCCGCCCATCCGAAGAGTGCTCGTCGAGGAAGGCTTACGCCTGTGCCGCCACGATGTTGACGACCTTGCGGCCGCCCTTGGTGCCGAACTCGACCGAACCGGCGGCGAGGGCGAACAGGGTGTCGTCGCCACCACGGCCGACGTTGACGCCCGGGTGGAAGTGGGTGCCGCGCTGGCGGACGATGATCTCGCCCGCGCCGACGACCTGGCCACCGAAGCGCTTCACGCCGAGGCGCTGAGCGTTCGAGTCACGACCGTTGCGAGTGGAACTCGCTCCCTTTTTGTGTGCCATCTGCTTCTTCTCCTAAGCCTGTGCTCGTCGGCTACTTGATTCCGGTGACCTTGACGCGCGTGAGCTCCTGACGGTGGCCCTGGCGCTTCTTGTAGCCGGTCTTGTTCTTGAACTTCTGGATGACGATCTTCGGGCCGCGGAGGTCGCCCAGGACCTCGGCGGTGACCTTCACCTTGGCGAGCGACTTCGCGTCGGAGGTGATGGTGTCACCGTCAACAAGCAGCACAGCAGCCAGCTCGACGTTGCCATCCTTGTCGGCCTTGATGCGGTCCATCGTCACGATGGTGCCGACCTCGACCTTTTCTTGCCGGCCACCGGCGCGCACAACTGCGTAAACCACTTTTACGTACCTTTTCGTTGGGGAACAGCTCCCCTCGGCTCAGAGCGAGCCGCGGACCTGGTCCTACTTATCTTCAGGAAGTTACTGGCGAGTCCTGTCCGTCGCAGTTCGCGATGGTCCGGCTCTCAGAAAACCACGGTGGTCAGCGAGCAACGCCCGACACACACCAACGGTCAACTTTACCCGATGCCGCTTCCATGGTCAATTCGCGCTGGGCGTATCGGGTTGGGGGCTACGGGGTGCGGCGCCTTCGGCGGCGCCGCTTCCTACAATCATTGTATGACGGTCCTGATCGATCCCCCTGCATGGCCCGCACACGGCATGTTGTGGTCTCATCTGATCAGCGATCTCTCTCTCGACGAACTCCATTCGTTCGCCGAGGCGAACGGCATCGCGCGCCGCGCCTTCGACCTCGACCACTACGACGTGCCGGACCAGCGCTACGACGAGCTCGTGGCGGCGGGGGCGTCTGCGGTGACCGGCAAGGAGCTGGTGCTGAGGCTGCGGGCGAGCGGTCTGCGCATCAAGGCGCGGGACCGGGTGCGCAAGCACTGATCCCGCGCCTCGGACGCGGTGGGGTTCCGGATGCCCGGAGCCCGACGGTTACTCGGAGCCTTCCGAACGGGTGATCTCGGGTGCGACCGAGCCGCCGGCGATCGCTGCAGTGCTCACCCGCCTGCTGCGTCCGCGGCCCTGACCGGGCTGCTTCGGCTGCGGGAGGGAATCGAGCACGGAGTCGAGCAGCAGCTCGGTCTCCTTGGAGGGCGCGCGACGTGATGCCGGCGGCGCGACGACCACCGGGATGTCCAGCAGCGTGACGGGAGCGGACTCGGCGGTCGAGGCCGCTGCCTCCGCCGGCTCGGCCCGGGGCACGTCGGCGCGAGGCGTCTCGGAGACGGCCGCTACGGCATCCGGAGCGCTGTCGTCCTGCTTCGTGGCGCCTCCCCTCTTGGCAGGCGACTTGCGGCGGCCCTTCTTGGGCGCTTCGACGTCCGCGCCGGCCTCAGGTGCGACGTGCTTGCCGTGGACCTCCGCCGTGCCGGCTGCGTCCACCGCGACGGTCTCGTCGACCTCGCCGGCTTCGGTGTGCTCACCGTGCTCGGCCGACTCGTGACCGTGGGCGGCGAGAGTGCTGGCGGCGATCTGCGCGAGGGCGTTCTTGGCGTCGTCGGTGATGGCGTGGGTGACGCCGCCCGCGTGACCGTTGCCGTTGCCGTTCGACGAGCCGGCGGCCACGGACGAACCGTTGCCGGCGCTGCCGTTCGACCCGGCGCCCTGCGACTGCTGGCCGCCACGTCCGCGGCGGCGCTCGCCCTGCTGCTGCTGCTGCTGCGGCTGACGGTGCTTCACGACCGGGTCGTGGTGCACGATGACGCCGCGTCCCGCACAGACCTCACACGCCTCGCTGAACGTCTCGAGCAGGCCGAGGCCGAGCTTCTTGCGTGTCATCTGGACGAGACCGAGCGACGTGACCTCGGCCACCTGGTGCTTCGTGCGGTCGCGGCTGAGGCACTCGATCAGACGGCGGAGCACCAGATCGCGGTTGGTCTCGAGCACCATGTCGATGAAGTCGACGACGATGATGCCGCCGATGTCGCGCAGGCGGAGCTGGCGGACGATCTCCTCCGCGGCCTCGAGGTTGTTCTTGGTGACCGTCTCTTCGAGGTTTCCGCCCGAGCCGACGAACTTGCCGGTGTTGACGTCGACGACCGTCATGGCCTCGGTGCGGTCGATCACGAGCGAACCACCGGACGGCAGCCACACCTTGCGGTCGAGGGCCTTCTCGATCTGCTCCGTGATGCGGAACTCGTCGAACGCGTCGCGGTCGCCGGCGTACGGCTCCACCCGGTCGAGGAGGTCGGGGGCGACCTGACGGAGGTACATCTCGATCGTCTGGCGCGCCTCGTCGCCGGAGATGATCAGCTTCTGGAAGTCCTCGTTGAAGACGTCGCGCACGATCTTGATGAGCAGGTCGGGCTCGCTGTGCAGCAGAGCGGGGGCCTGGACGGACTCGACCTGCTTGCTGATGTCGGCCCACTGAGCGGTGAGACGGGTGACGTCGAGCGTCAGCTGCTCCTCCGTCGCGCCCTCGGCCGCCGTGCGCACGATCACGCCGACGTTGTCGGGGAGGACCTCTTTGAGGATCTTCTTGAGACGCGCGCGCTCGGTGTCGGGCAGCTTGCGGCTGATCCCGTTCATGGAGCCGTTCGGCACGTAGACGAGGTAGCGGCCGGGCAGCGAGACCTGGCTGGTCAGGCGCGCGCCCTTGTGGCCGACGGGGTCTTTGGTGACCTGGACCAGCACGCGGTCGCCCGGCTTGAGGGCGAGCTCGATGCGGCGGGGCTGATTGCCGGTCTCGGCGGCGTCCCAGTCGACCTCGCCCGAGTAGAGCACAGCATTGCGGCCGCGGCCGATGTCGACGAACGCCGCCTCCATGCTGGGCAGCACGTTCTGCACGCGACCGAGGTACACGTTGCCGATGAGCGAGGCCTCCTGCGACTTGGCGACGTAGTGCTCGACGAGAACCTTGTCTTCGAGCACGCCGATCTGGATGCGGCCGCCCTTCTCGCGCACGATCATCTGCCGGTCGACCGACTCGCGCCGGGCCAGGAACTCCGCCTCCGTGATGACCGGACGGCGGCGACCGGCGTCCCGTCCGTCGCGGCGTCGCTGCTTCTTGGCCTCGAGGCGCGTGGACCCCTTCACCTTCTGCGGCTCGGTGATGAGCTCGGGCTCGCGCTCGCGCTCGCGTTCGCGCGGCGCGCGCACCTTGACCACGGTGTTCGCGGGGTCGTTCGACGTCCCGCGGTTCTCCTCGCCGGCGCGGCGGCGCGAGCGACGACGGACCGTGCTCTGCTCATCGGCGTAGCCGTCGCTGTAGCCGTCGTCATCCAGCGGAAGCGGGGGAAGCGGCACGATGTCGGGCGCCTGGAACAGCAGCGTCGTCGGGGGAAGGCCCGGCAGCGCGGTCTGGCCGGCGGTGGGTTCTTCGGTGGGCAGGGCAGCAGGCGTCGCCTCTGCCGTCTGAGGCTCGTCGGCCACGGGGGTCTCCTCAACCGGCTGCTCTGCAGCAGCCGGGGGCTGATCGGCCGCCGGGGCGGGCGGGATCGCCGGCGCCTCCTGGGCGGGACTGGTCACGGCCGCGGCAGCCTTCTTGGCACTCTTGCGCGAGCCGAAGAGACGCGAGCGCCTCTTCCCTCCGCCTTCCGTGCCTGCTCCCGTTCCGTTGACCTGTGTGTTCTCGGTATTGTCGTTTTCCACCATCGCTGGTGCACTCCTCGACCGGAGCGCGGTTCCCCGCACACCGGGTACTCTCCGTAAGCGGATCCGGCACTCCCGCGCCGTGTCCGCTAATCCTTGGTCTGTGCGACCGGCTCGTGGCTCTGGTCACACCGTCTCGATGTCTACGCCGGCCACCTCGGCCGACCGGTACTGGGCGTTGCACGCCCTCAAGCCTTCTTTGGCGCCTCCCCGGCAGCATGGCCGAAAAGACTTCACAGACGATTATCGCATGGCCCGCGCCCAAACGCGGTTGCGTCCCGGTCGACACGCGTAACCCCATGCCATAATCCGACTGTGTCTCCCTCTACGTCTGCCCGCCGTCCGACGGCTCTCGCCATCTTCCTCATCGTCGCCGGAGCCATCGGCTTCTGGGCAGCGTTCCAGCTGACGCTGGACAAGCTCGCCGTGCTGGCCAACCCTAATGCGCAGCTGTCCTGCAACTTCAGTCTCCTGGTCGGATGCTCCAAGAATCTGAACTCGCCGCAGGGAGCGATCTTCGGCTTTCCCAACCCATTGCTGGGGATCGCAGGCTGGACGGCCGTGATCGCGGTCGGCGTGGGCATCCTGGCCGGAGGCCGATTCGCGAAATGGTACTGGATGCTCTTCAACCTCGGCGTCGTCGGCGCGATCGTGCTCGTCGGCTACCTCATCACGCAGTCGGTCACTGTGCTGAACGTGCTGTGCCCGTGGTGCATGGTGACCTGGGTCGTGACCATCCCGACGTTTTGGGCCGTGACGCTCTACAACCTCAAAGAGGGGAACATTCCCGTTCCGGCATCCGCTCGCCGCTTCTTCTCGACGCTCTACGGCTGGGTGCCCCTGATCACGGTCGTCTGCTACGCGATCGTGGCGATCTGGGCGCAGCTGCGGCTGGACTGGATCCACAACGTCTTCGTGTGAGCCTCGGCCGACGGGAAGAGGGGCGGGTCGCCGACGCGACCCGCCCCTCACTTTTCGAGAACTAGAACCAGAGCGCCAGCTCGCGCTCGGCCGACTCGGGCGAGTCGGAGCCGTGCACCAGGTTCTGCTGCACCTTGAGTCCCCAGTCGCGTGCCAGGTCGCCGCGGATGGTGCCCGGCGCCGCCATGGTCGGATCGGTCGCGCCGGCGAGCGAACGGAAGCCCTCGATCACCCGGTTGCCCGCCACGCGGATCGCGACGACGGGGCCGCTCTCCATGAACTCGACGAGCGGCTCGTAGAAGGGCTTGCCCTCGTGCTCGGCGTAGTGCTTCGCGAGCAGATCGCGATCCGCCTGCAGCATCCGGAGGTCGACGAGGGAGTAGCCCTTCGCCTCGATGCGGCGCAGGATCTCGCCCGTGAGGTTTCGGGCGACTCCGTCCGGCTTGACGAGGACGAGGGTTTCTTCGACGGCGGTGGTCATGGATTCTCCGTTCCGGTGGCGGCCGCTCGCGCGGCCTGGTTGTTGCGGTCGATTCGGGCGCCCATGATCATGCAGTAGGTCCACATGGCCGTGAAGATCGCCCCGACGATGAAGAAGGCGGGCACGAGGAAGCCGGCTGCGACGACGACGAGCTGGATGAACCAGCCGAGCCAGATGCCCACCGGGTAGCGCAGCAGCCCGAGTGCGACGATCATCAGCACGACGACCACTGCTCCCCCGCCGAGCGCGACGGGCGCCGGCAGTGCCTTGAGGCCGAAGAGCACGAGAGCGCCGAGGAAGACGACGATCAGCTCGAAGCCCAGCACGATCGAGGCGAGCATCTCGCGCACGGTCCGCACGCGGCGTGCCTTCGCCGGACGCGCGGGTCGGTCGCCCCCGGTCGCCGACCGCTCGCCGTCGGTGCCGTTCGCGTCGTCAGGCCCCGCATCGGGGATGCCGCTCACGAGGCCGCCTTCCAGCCGCCGGCCTCCGAGATCGCCATCGCATCGCCGACGAGCACGATCGAGCCGGTCACGACGACGGCACGGCGCGGCGCTTCGGCAGCCCAGTCGCGGGCTGCGACGAGCGCCTCTTCCGCATCGGCGTAGACGAAGGTCGCGTCCTCGTCCGTCTCCTCGCGCACGAGGTCGCCGAGCTCCAGGTAGTCGAGCGCACGGTCGGAGCGCACCTGGGTCACGTAGAACTGGTTCGCGATGGGAACGAGGGCGCGCACGATCCCGCGCACATCTTTGTCGCCCAGAGCGCCGAACACCACGGTGATCTCGTCGAAGTCGAAGTAGGTGCCCAGCGCCTGCGCCAGCGACTCCGCGCCGGCCGGGTTGTGCGCCGCGTCGACCAGGATGCTCGGCTCGATGCCGATCAGCTGCAGCCGCCCCGGCGAGGTCGCGGTCGCGAAACCCTCCTCGAGGAGGTCGCGGTTGAGCGGCTGCGTCCCCCGCCCGAGGAACGTCTCCACCGCGGCGACGGCGACGGCGGCGTTCTGCGCCTGGTGGTCGCCGTAGAGCGGGAGGAACAGCTCGTCGTAGGTCGCAGCGCGGCCCCGGATGCTCACCAGCTGTCCGCCGACGGCCACCGCAGTCGTCGCCACGTCGAACGCCTCCGGCTGTGCGGCGAAGGTCGACTCGGTGAGCTCCGCTGCGGCGATCAGCTCGCTGAGCGCATCCGACGGCTGGGCGGAACTGACGACATCCGCGGCCGGCTTGATGATCCCCGACTTGGTGCGGGCGATCGCCGCGACGGTGTCGCCGAGCGCCTTGGTGTGGTCGAGCGAGATCGGCGTGAACACGGCCACCTGACCGTCGCCGACGTTGGTGGAGTCCCATTCGCCGCCCATCCCGACCTCGATCACGGCGACGTCGACGGGAGCGTCGGCGAAGGCCGCGAAGGCGAGGACGGTCAGCGCTTCGAAGAACGTCAGCGGTGCTTTGCCGGCTTCGACCAGCTCGCTGTCGACGATCTCGAGGTACGGCTGCACGTCCTCCCAGTTGCGCACCAGCTCCTCGTCGCTGATCGGGACGCCGTCGATCACGATGCGCTCGTTGAAGCGCACGAGGTGGGGGCTGGTCAGCAGGCCGGTGCGCAGACCGTAGGCGCGCAGGATGCTCTCCGCGATCCGGCTCGTGCTGGTCTTGCCGTTCGTCCCGGTGATGTGGATGATCGGGTAGGCGCGCTGCGGATCGCCCAGCAGTTCGACGGCGCGGCGGGTGGCGTCGAGCCGGTGCTCGGGCGCTCCCTCCCCGACACGGGCGAGCAGCGCCTGATAGACGCCGTCGGCGGCAGCGCGGAAGTCGTCGTCGTCGCTCATCGGGATCCTTCCGTCGTGGTCGCCTCGTCCAGTCTGGTCACACCCACCGTGAACGCGCCCGCGTTGGCGAACTGCCCGGCCGCGAACGTCTTCTGGTAGGCCGTCTCGGCTGCCGCGAACTCGACCACCAGGGCGAGCGTCTCGGCGGCGATGTCGACGTCCTGCGCCAGTCCGAGAGCGCGGGCGTCGTCGTCGTGGGCGAACGCCAGGTTCAGCTGGATGCGGTCGCTCACATCGAGCCCTGCCGCCTTCCGCGTGTCCTGAACGGCCCGGATGATGTCGCGCACGAGCCCCTCGGCCTCGAGTTCCGGGGTGGTGACCGTGTCGAGCAGCACGAACCCGCCCCCCGGCAGGAGTGCGAGGGCCGAGGTCGACTCGCCGTCCGCCTGGGCGGTCTCGAGCACGAGGTCGTACTCGCCGGCGGCCAGCTCGATCCCGCCGGCGGTCACGATGCCGTCCAGCTCCGACCAGTCGCCGGCGCGCGCGGCCTGGATGACCTTCTGCACCTCTTTACCGAGACGCGGGCCCGCCGCGCGGGCGTTCACCGTGAGCTTGCTCGTGATGCCGTACCGGACGGCGCTGTCGTCGTGGAGCTCGACGAACTCGACCGCCTTGACGTTGAGCTCGTCGCGCAGGATCGCCTCGAACGGGCGCAGTGCGTCGGCCTTGCCGGCCACGACGGTCAGTCCCGCCAGCGGAAGACGCACGCGCAGCCCCGCCTGCTTGCGCAGGGAGAGCACGGTGGAGCTGATGGCGCGGATGCGGTCCATCGCGTCGACCAGGCTGTCGTCGGCCGGGAACTCCCCCGCCTCCGGCCAGTCGGTCAGGTGCACGCTGCGGCCGCCGGTGAGTCCCTGCCAGATGCGCTCGCTGACGAGCGGCAGCAGTGGCGCGGCCGCCCTGGTCACCGTCTCGAGGACGGTGTAGAGCGTGTCGAACGCCTCGCTGCCCGTGCCGTCGTCGCCGACGCCCTCCCAGAACCGGTCGCGCGAACGCCGTACGTACCAGTTCGTGAGCAGGTCGGCGAAGTCGCGCAGCTTGGCAGCCGCGAGCGTGCTGTCGAGCGCATCGAGATCGGCCGTGACGTCTTCGACCAGGTCGCGGGTCTTGGCGAGCAGATAGCGGTCGAGCACATCGGTCGAGTCGGTGCGACGCCTGGCCTCGTAGCCGGAGGCGTTGGCGTACAGCGAGAAGAAATACCACGTGCTCCACAGCGGGAGCAGCACCTGGCGCACGCCCTCGCGGATGCCCTCTTCGGTGACGATGAGGTTGCCGCCGCGCAGCACCGGGCTCGACATGAGGAACCAGCGCATCGCATCCGAGCCGTCGCGGTCGAAGACCTCGTTCACGTCCGGATAGTTGCGCAGCGACTTCGACATCTTCTGTCCGTCGCTGCCGAGGACGATCCCGTGACTGATCACGTTCTTGAACGCGGGCCGGTCGAACAGCGCGGTCGAGAGGACGTGCAGCATGTAGAACCAGCCGCGGGTCTGCCCGATGTACTCGACGATGAAGTCGGCCGGGTTGTGGCCCTCGAACCAGTCGTCGTTGTCGAACGGGTAGTGCACCTGGGCGAACGGCATCGAGCCCGAGTCGAACCACACGTCGAGCACGTCGGGGATGCGCCGCATCGTCGACCGGCCCGTGGGGTCGTCGGGGTTCGGCCGGGTGAGCTCGTCGATGTACGGCCGGTGCAGGTCGACCTCGCCGTCCTCGTTCACCGGCAGCCGTCCGAAGTCGGCCCCCAGGTCGGCGATCGACCCGTAGACGTCTGTGCGCGGGAAGGCCGCGTCGTCGCTCTTCCAGACCGGGATCGGGGATCCGAAGTACCGGTTGCGCGAGATCGACCAGTCGCGGGCGTTGCCGATCCACTTGCCGAACTGGCCGTGCTTCACGTTCTCGGGGACCCAGTTGATCTCCTCGTTCAGCTCGACCATGCGCTCGCGGAACTCGGTGACGCTGACGAACCAGCTGGACACCGCCTTGTAGATCAGCGGGTTGCGGCACCGCCAGCAGTGCGGGTACGAGTGCTCGTAGCTCGCCTGACGGAGCAGCCGGCCGTCTTCGCGCAGCAGCTTGGTGAGCGGCTTGTTCGCTTCGAAGACCTGCAGGCCGGCCACGTCTTCGATGATCGGCAGGAAGCGCGCGCCGTCGTCGACGGAGATGATCACCGGGATGCCGGCGGCCTCGCAGATGCGCTGGTCGTCCTCGCCGTAGGCCGGGGCCTGGTGGACGATGCCGGTGCCGTCCTCGGTCGTGACGTAGTCGTCGACCAGGATCCGCCAGGCGTTCTCGGTGCCGTAGACGGCCGTGTCGGCGTAGTAGTCCCAGAGCCGGTCGTACGTGACGTCTTCGAGTTCTGAGCCCCGGATGCGACGGGTGACGGCTCCCAGAGCATCCGCCGCCGTCTCGTAGCCGAGGTCTTTGGCGTAGTTGCCGACCAGGTCGACCGCGAGGAGGAACTCGGCGCCGAAATCGTCGTGGGCCGGGCCTCCGTGTCCGTCGGCGGCGCCGTTCGGGCCTGCGGGGACGACGGCGTACTCGATCTCGGGGCCGACGACGAGCGCGAGGTTCGTCGGCAGCGTCCACGGCGTGGTCGTCCAGGCGAGGGCGCGCACGGCGGTGAGGCCGAGCGACTCGGCCTTCGGGCCGGTCAGCGGGAAGGTGACCGTCACCGTCTGGTCCTGACGCATCTTGTAGACGTCGTCGTCCATCCGGAGCTCGTGGTTCGACAGCGGCGTCTGATCGCGCCAGCAGTAGGGCAGCACGCGATAGCCCTCGTAGGCCAGGCCCTTCTCGTGCAACTGCTTGAACGCCCACACGACCGACTCCATATAGGTGGGGTCGAGCGTCTTGTAGTCGTTGTCGAAGTCGACCCAGCGCGCCTGGCGGGTGACGTACTCGCGCCACTCCTTGGTGTAACGCAGCACCGACTCCTTGGCTGCGGCGTTGAACGCCGCGATGCCCATCTCCTCGATCTGGCTCTTGTCGGTGATCCCGAGCTGCCGTTCGGCTTCGAGCTCGGCGGGCAGGCCGTGGGTGTCCCAGCCGAACCGGCGCTCCACCTTCTTGCCGCGCATCGTCTGGAAGCGCGGGAACACGTCTTTGGCGTAGCCGGTCAGCAGGTGGCCGTAGTGCGGCAGGCCGTTCGCGAACGGCGGGCCGTCGTAGAACACCCACTCGGGCGCGCCGTCGCGGTTCTCGATGGATGCCCGGAAGGTGCCGTCCTTCTCCCAGAACGCGAGCACCTCGGTCTCGATCTCCGGGAAGCTCGGGCTCGGTGACACGCCGGATGGCTGGTCGTCCGGCGACGCGTTGTTCGGGGCCTTGGGGTACGGCATCTCTCTCCTGGCAGGTCGTTCATCTGCACGAGGACGCCGGGCGCCTGAAGCGCTCGTCGCGGTACCACCCCGCTTGCCGCATCCGCCCGTTCGAGGATGCGACCGCTCATTCACCGGCTGTGACGGGCCAGTCCCGTTCGGTTCTACTGGGCCGCCCGCGGGCCGCCGTTCTTCCGAAGACTCACCGGTGATGGCCGGGTCGACGTCTGTGCTCTCGATTCTAGCCGGTCGCGGCCGCTTCATCGAGGACGGCCTGGTAGCCGGCGCACACCGGGCCGATCGCGGCCTCCACGTAGGGGCCGAGCGGGCCGCGTCCGATCCCCGATCGAGCCCACACCCCGGCGGATGCGACAGCCGCGCCGATGACGGCGGTGGCGATGCTGCGCGGCAGGAGGGCATCCGGATCGTCGCCGGTCCGCAGGGCGACGAAGTCGCTGAGCAGCCGCACAAGCGCGAGGAAGCGCGACAGCCCGGACGCCTCGAGTTCGGCGTTCGTGCCCATCAGCTCGTACTGGGTGACGGCGAGAGGCACGCGCCCGGGGCCGAACTCGGTGGCGAGCGCGACGACCGAATCGTGCACCGCCTCCAGGACGGGTGCGGTTCCGGATGCTCTTCCGAGCACTCCCCCGAAATGCGCCAGGCTCTCGTCGACCTCGACCCAGAGGAGGTCGCTCTTGGCGTCGAAGTAGTTGAAGAAGGTCGCCCTGCTCACCCCGGCGCGGCGGGAGATGTCCTCGATCGTGGTCCCGGCGTACGTGCGCTCGAGGAAGAGCTCGGCGGCGGCCTCGGCGAGGGTGCCGCGGGAGGACGCCCGGGGCCGGCCCGAAGCGGGCTGACCCGGTCCGGAATGGATCGGCGCGTTCATGCGTTCCCCTGACTGCCTATTATTGGACCCGATCCAATTATGGATCGTACGTGAGCATCAACCAGACAAGGACCCGGTCGTGAGTTCCACTGACACCATCACCTACAGCCCGACGGACCGCCCGGGCATCACGCCGGGCACCGCCCGCAAGGTCACCATCGCATCGTTCGTCGGCACCTCGCTGGAGTCCTACGACTTCTATCTGTTCGCCTATTTCAGCGCGTTCTTCGTCGGTCCGCTCTTCTTCCAGCCCCTCGGCACGTTCGGCGGAGTGCTCGCCGGCTTCCTCACGATCGCGGCCGGATTCGTCGTCCGGCCGCTCGGCGCCGTGATCTTCGGACACCTCGGCGATCGCATCGGCCGTCGCCCCACGCTGCTCATCACGATCCTGATGATGGGGATCGGCACCGGCCTGGTCGGCCTGCTCCCCACCTACGCGGCGGCCGGCTGGTTCGGCGCCATCGCGCTCGTCATCCTGCGGCTCGTGCAG
The DNA here is from genome assembly GCF_042881905.1 of Leifsonia sp. NPDC058248. Classification (NCBI taxonomy): domain Bacteria; kingdom Bacillati; phylum Actinomycetota; class Actinomycetes; order Micrococcales; family Microbacteriaceae; genus Leifsonia; species Leifsonia sp. NPDC058248. The sequence continues at coordinate 60,754 of NZ_JBHVXB010000002.1, read as the reverse complement.
GGCTTGTCGCTCGGCGGCGAGTGGGGTGGCTCGATCCTCCTGGCGACGGAATACGCCAACCCCAAGCGCCGCGGCTTCTATGCGTCGCTCCCCCAGCTCGGGTCGCCGGTCGGCTCCATCCTGAGCGCTGTGGTCTTCATCGTCATGTCGTTCGCCCTCTCGCCGACCCAGATCGCCGAGTGGGGCTGGCGCATCCCGTTCCTGACGGCCATCCCGCTGCTGCTGGTCTCGCTCTACCTGCGCTGGTCGATCGACGAGACGCCCGTCTTCAAGCAGCTGCTCGCGACCGGCAAGCGCGACAAGTTCCCGGTGCTCGAGGTGTTCCGCAAGGCTCCCTCCGGCTTCTTCATCGCGATCGGCGCCGCAGTGCTCGGAATCGGTTCGTACTCGCTGATGAACACGTACATGGTCGACTACGGCACGGCGGTGCTGAAGTTCAGCTTCACCGACCTGCTCGTAGCGACGACGATCGGCGGTCTGCTGCAGCTGATCACCATCCCCCTGTTCGGCGTGTGGGCGACCCGCATCGGCTCCGCGCGCGTCGTCGCCATCGGCGCGATCGGCACGCTGCTGATCGCCTTCCCGATGTACTTCCTCCTCCAGTACGCGACGTTCCCGATCCTCGTCGGGAGCATGATCATCGGCGGCATCCTCCCCACCCTCTCGTGGGCAGGACTCGGCGGTCTGATGTCCGACCTCTTCCCGAGCGATGTGCGCTACAGCGGCCTGTCCGTCGCCTACAGCCTCGCGGCCCTGCTCACCGCGTTCGTGCCCAGCATCACGCTGGTGCTCGGTCAGGCGACCGGCAACGTCTGGTGGCACCCGGGCGTCGTACTCGTGATCATGAGCGCGATCACGCTGGTCTCCGCCGTCCTCGCCGCCCGCCGCAAGCCGATCATCGACGAGGTCGACCTGGCCGCCTGACGCTCGGGTACCCTGGAAGGACTGCACACTCAGGCACCTTTCCATTGACACGGTGCCGCACATATCGATACGGAGAACCATGAGCGCCGCCATTGTGCCCACCCGCAACGTGCCCGACAAGCCCGCCCTCGAAGGGCTCGAAGCGAAGTGGGGCGGCCACTGGCAGGCCGAGGGGACCTTCGTCTTCGACCGTGCGGCCGCCCTCGCTGCCGAGCGCCGGTGCCTCTACTCCATCGACACACCTCCGCCCACCGCGAGCGGATCGCTCCACATCGGCCACGTGTTCAGCTACACGCACACCGACGTGATCGCCCGCTACCAGCGGATGCTCGGAAAGCACGTGTTCTACCCGATGGGCTGGGACGACAACGGCCTCCCCACTGAGCGCCGTGTGCAGAACTACTACGGCGTGCGCTGCGACCCCTCCCTCCCGTACGACGCGGACTTCACCCCGCCGTTCGAGGGCGGAGACAACAAGAGCAGCAAGGCCGCCGACCAGAAGCCCATCTCGCGACGCAACTTCATCGAGCTGTGCGAGCGCCTGACCGTCGAGGACGAGAAGCAGTTCGAGGCGCTCTGGCGCTCGCTCGGCCTCTCCGTCGACTGGAGCCAGACCTATCGCACGATCGGGCACGAGGCGCTGTTCACCTCGCAGCTCGCGTTCCTCCGCAACATCGAGCGCGGCGAGGCCTACCAGGCGATGGCGCCGACCCTGTGGGACATCACGTTCCGCACGGCCGTCGCCCAGGCCGAGCTCGAAGACCGGGAGCAGCCGGGCACGTACCACCGCGTCGCGTTCCACGGAGAAGACGGCCCCGTCTACATCGAGACGACCCGGCCCGAGCTGCTGCCGGCGTGTGTGGCGCTGGTCGCGCATCCGGATGACGAGCGGTACCAGCCGCTCTTCGGCACGACCGTGAAGACGCCGGTGTTCGGCGTCGAGGTGCCGGTGCTCGCGCACCACCTCGCCCAGCCCGACAAGGGAAGCGGCATCGCCATGATCTGCACGTTCGGCGACATCACCGACGTGGTCTGGTGGCGTGAGCTCGACCTGCCCAACCGCGCGATCATCGGCTTCGACGGTCGCATCGTCAGCGAGGCTCCGCTCGCGATCACGACCGACGCCGGCAAGGCGGCCTACGCCGAGCTGGCCGGAAAGACGGTGTTCTCGGCCAAGCAGGCGGTCGTCGAGCAGCTCCGCGAGTCCGGCGACCTGATCGGCGACCCGAAGCCCATCCAGCACCCGGTCAAGTTCTTCGAGAAGGGCGACAAGCCCCTCGAGATCGTGTCGACGCGGCAGTGGTACGTCAAGAACGGCGCCCGCGACGAGAAGCTGCGCGCCCGGCTCATCGAGCTCGGACAGCAGCTCGACTGGCACCCCGAATTCATGCGGGTCCGCTACGAGAACTGGGTCAACGGCCTCACCGGCGACTGGCTGATCTCGCGCCAGCGCTTCTTCGGCGTGCCGATCCCCATCTGGTACCCGCTCGACGGCGACGGCAACCCGCGCTTCGACGAGCCGATCCTCCCGACGGAGGGCCAGCTCCCGGTCGACCCGTCCTCGGATGCCGCCCCCGGCTTCGACGAGAGCGCGCGCAACCAGCCGAACGGCTTCGTCGGCGAGCACGACGTGATGGACACCTGGATGACCTCCTCGCTCACGCCGCAGCTGGCCGGCGGCTGGCGGCGTGGTCCGGCAGGGCGCGACGACGACCTGTTCGCCGCCGTCTTCCCCTTCGATCTGCGTCCGCAGGGCCAGGACATCATCCGCACCTGGCTGTTCTCCACGATGCTGCGTTCGCAGCTCGAGTTCGGTGTCGCCCCGTGGTCACATGCCGCGCTCTCCGGCTTCATCGTCGACCCCGACCGCAAGAAGATGTCGAAGTCGAAGGGCAATGTCGTGACGCCCGCCGACATCCTCGAGCAGCACGGCTCGGATGCGGTGCGCTACTGGGCCGCCTCGTCGCGCCTCGGCACCGACGCGTCCTTCGACCCGCAGAACCCGACGCAGATCAAGATCGGCCGCCGACTGGCGATCAAGATCCTGAACGCGGCCAAGTTCATCCTCACGTTCGAAGCGCCGCCCTCCGACGAGCTGGACCTCGTCACCGAGCCGCTCGACCAGAGCATGCTGCAGAACCTGGCGAAGGTCGTCGCCGACGCGACGACAGCCCTCGACGGGTACGACCACGCCCGGGCGCTGGAGGTGACCGAGACCTTCTTCTGGACGTTCTGCGACGACTACCTCGAGCTCGCCAAGGAGCGCGCCTACAGTGAGGTCTCGCCCCAGCAGACCTCCGCGGTCGTGGCGCTGCGCGTCGCCCTCTCGGCCATGCTCCGGCTGTTCGCTCCGGTCGTGCCGTTCGCCACCGAAGAGGCCTGGTCATGGTTCAACACGGGTTCGGTGCACGTCGCCTCCTGGCCCGCCGCCGACACGCTGACGGCCGACTGGGGCGACCGCACCGCCGTGCTCGGCCACGTCGGAAAGGCCCTCACGGGCATCCGGGGCGCCAAGACGGCGGCGAAGGCCTCCCAGAAGACGCTGGTCGATTCGGCGGTGATCGCCGGCCCCGACGCCGAGATCGCCGCGATCCGGCTGGCCGCCGACGACCTGCGCTCGGTCGGGAGAATCGCCGAACTGCGGTTCGAATCCGCCGATGAGCTGGCTGTGACCGATATCCTTCTGGCCCAGGCCCTGAGCGAGGAGGAACGATGAGCGCAACGGTTCGTCAGGTCGAAGGAAACGAGTTCTTCACCTGGCTCGAGCTCTACGCGGGATACGGCGAGTTCTACTCCGAGCCGCTCACCGACGAGAAGGCGCTGCTCGTGTGGAGCTGGCTGACCGACTCGTCGCACGAGCTCGAAGCGTACTTCGCGGTCAACGACGAGGGCGAGCCGGTCGGCATCGCCCACGTCCGCGAGTTCGCCCGTCCCCTCGACGGCACCCGCGGACTGTACCTCGACGATCTCTTCGTCGCACCGGATGCCCGCGGCGAGGGCGCCGCCACGGCCCTCCTCGAAGCATTGCGCGACCGGGCTCGCCAGCAGGGTCTTTCCGTGGTTCGCTGGATAACGGCGAAAGACAACGAAACCGCGCGGCGGGTCTACGACCGAGTCGCCGAGAAGACGAAATGGGTCACCTACGACCTCGTACCCTGAGGTCGGGCGCACACTCGTATCCCTCCGATGGCATCGACCGTCGTGAGTGTGCGCGATAGGGTCGAACAAGCACCAACTCTCAGCCGTGCGGGGTATGGCAAACGGAGGCAGCACATGTCGATTGACGTCCGACCGGTCGCGGATGGCGATTTCTTCGCCTGGCTCGATCTCTACGAGAAGTACGCGGAGTTCTACGAGACACCGCTGACCGACCAGAAGGCGCTACTCCTGTGGTCGTGGCTGACCGCGCCCGACCACGAAGAAGACGGCCTGGTGGCCATCGAGGGCGAGCGTCTGGTCGGCCTGGCCCACTTCCGCGAGTTCGCCCGTCCGCTCGAAGGCGACCGCGGGCTGTTCCTCGACGACCTCTACGTGGCCGATGAGAACCGGGGCAAGGGTGTCGGGCATGCGCTGATCGAGGCCGTCCGCCAGCGCGCCGTCGAGCGCGGCCTCGGCGTCGTGCAGTGGATCACCGCGCACGACAACCGCACGGCCCAGAACGTCTACGACTCCGTCGCCTCGCGCACCTCGTGGGTCACCTACGAGATCGACCTGCCGAAGGCGGGCGTCTGATGCAGCTCGGAACCCGCTGGGCGGTCGGAGCGGAAGCCCCGTCCACGCTCCCCGAAGTCGTCGGCTATGCCGTGAAGACCGTCGAAGAAGAACTGGTGGCCACCGACGTCGACACGGCGGACTGGCGCTGGACCCTGACCTGGCTGGAGGGCAAGCCCGTCGTCGAGCTCGACGACGGCACGGTCATCCGGTTCAACCCGACCGAGGACTCGGCCACGATCACGCAGCCGGTCGCCCAGGAGCCCGACGAGTTCGACCTCGAGCCCTGAGCCTGAGCTCGCCGCTCAACGCGGCAGCTGTGGGAGTGTGCGGGCGGCTGCGGCGTCGCGGGCGGAGGTGATCCGCTCGCTCTGCTCGGCGTACGACGGCGCGGTGCGGAGGGCGGCGTGCCGCGTTCCCCACTGGGTGAGCGCCTCGCCGACGGTGACAGCCGTGCGGTCGATCCAGCCGGCGCGACGGTCGATACTGAGTGCAGTCATGATCCGGTTCCTTCCGGGAGAGTTTCGGCGGCCGGTTCCTGCGAACCGGCCGAGAGCAGCAGCCGCACGGCGACGAGAGTCAGTGCGACGACGACGGCGCCTCCGATGACGAAGGGCAGCCTGAGGTCGATGCGGGCGACGAACCCGCCCAGGACGGTGGCGATCGGGGTGAGGCCCCAGCCGATGGTGCGGACGATGCCCATCGCGCGACCCAGCATGTCGGAGGGGACGATCGCCTGGCGGAGCGCACCCCAGGGGACATTCCAGACCGAGACGCCGAACGCGCCGACCGCGTAGGCGGCGATCGCCACGCAGACATTGCCCGTCAGCCCGACTCCGAGCAGCCCCACGCCGCCCACCAGCATCGACGAGAACATGATCGGCCCGCGGCCGAACCGCTCGACCAGGCGGCTCGAGATGAGCGCGCCGACGAGCGCGCCGACGCCGACGCCCGCCGTGACCACGCCGATCAGCGCGGCCGGAACGGCTAGGGTCTGCAGCAGCAGCAGCACGACGCTGCCTTGCGCGAACGCCAGCGCGGAGGCGGTGATCGAGGTCAGCACGATCATCGCGCGCAGGAACCGGTGATGGACCAGGAAGGACACGACGGCGCCGAACGAGGGTCGCGGTGCGACCGCGGCAGAGGGATCGGCAGCGGCATCCGCCCGCTCACCGGCTCGCAGGCCGCGTGCGGCGGCCGCCGGGATGCTCAGAGCGAGCAGGCCCGCGACCAGGAACCCGGCACCCGTCAGCCAGACGGGCAGCACGATCGCAGCGGCGAAGAGGAAGCCGGCGACCGGGGTGGCGATGAAGTTCTGCACCACGATCTCGGCCGACTGCATGCGCCCGTTGGCCCGGTCGAGCTGGTCACGGGTGACGAGACTCGGCACCACGGTCGTGGTGGCGTTGTCGAAGACCGTCTCACCGAGCCCGAACAGCAGCACCACCGCGTACAACCACCAGATGGTGAGGGCGCCGGAGGCGATGAGCACGGCGAGGAGCGCGGCGACGGCGAATCGGAGGCTGTTGGCGACGGCCATGGCGATCCGCCGGTCGACGCGGTCGAGCAGGATGCCCGCCGGGATGCCGAACAGCAGCCACGGGAGGAAGGTCACCGCTGTGAGGCCGGCGATGAGGGCCGGGTCGCGGGTGAGCGTGGTGGCGATCAGCGGGACGGCCGTGCGGCCGATGCCGTCGGCGAGGTTGCTGGTGACCGCGGCGATCCAGAGGCGGTTGAAGCCGGCGCTGAGAGGCGCGCGGCGCACCGGGGCGAGCGTCGTGCTCATTGCTCGTTCCCGTCGATCAGGGGGAAGGCGTTGAACTGGACCTGCACACGACGCTCGCCGGGGGCCAGCTCGCGATCGCCCTCCGTCTTGCCCCACTTGGCGCGGAGCCGCTCGCCGAGCAGGTGGTATTCACGGCCGAACTCGGCCAGCTGCTCCTGGTTCAGTTGCAGGTGCGCGGTGGAGAGTGTGGAGGCCTCCGACCACTCCGTGCCCAGCACGTCGAGGCCGTAGCGCAGGAATGCATTGAGCCGGCGCTCGTTGTTCTGGGCCCACTCGCGGGAGATCAATTCGGTGGCCTCCCGGCCGGCCGGTGTCGCCAGCGTCTCGGGCGATCCGATGGTCACTCCGCCCGGGGCCATCTTCCACCACCGCTCGCGAGCGGAGCCTTTGCCCTCCTCCTCGACGATGAGGTTGTGCTTGGCGAGCTGACGGAGGTGGTAGCTGGTGGCTCCGCTCGACTCCCCCAGTCGCTCGGCGAGGCCACTGGCGGTCAGCGGCCCGAAGTCGCTGAGCTCGTTCATGATCTGGATGCGCATCGGGTGCGCGAGTCCGCGAAGGGCCTCGAGACTGAGCGCATTGTCGTACGGGTGCGATCGTGCCGGCGTCTGGGCCGGCGTCGCGTCGGGGGTCTCTTCGGGTGCCATGCCCTCAGATTACAGTTGCAAAGACTTCTTTGCAACTACTTCTTTGCAATCGATCATTTGCAACCGGCTCTTTGCATCCGCTCTTCGCACCCGTCAGACGTGCGCGATGATCTCTCCGTGCGGCATGGCGTACCAGCCCTGAGGCGACGTCGCCCACTCCAGCCAGGCAGCGGACACCGCCTGCAGGCCGCCCTCGTCCGTCAGCCCGGCCTCGAGCGCGTACGTCGCGAAATCCGACTCCCGGGCACGGACGCTCCACGAGTCGCCCCACCACGCACGCTCCTCGTCCGAGGCGAAGCACCAGATGGAGGCACTGCCGTCGACGCGCTCGAAGCCCGCCTCCAGCGCCCACGCCTTCAGCAGGCGCCCGGCGAACGGCTCGCCGCCGTTGTAGCGCTGCACCGCCTGGTTGATGCGCATCCACTCGCCCAGTCCTGGCAGCAGCGGCGCCCAGATCGTGCCCCCCCAGTCGACATCCCGCGCGGCGACGACGCCTCCGGGCTTCGTCACGCGCCGGAATTCGGCGAGAACGGCGACGGGGTCGGACATGTGCTGCAGCACCTGGTGCGCATGGACCACGTCGAAGGTGTCGTCGTCAGCGTCGATGCGGTAGGCGTCACCGACCTCGAACCGCACGTTGCGCACCCCGCGCTCTGCCGCGTAGGAGCTCGCCCGCGCGACGATGTCCGGCGACGCGTCGATGCCGACCGCCTGCCCCGGCGAGACCCGCTCGGCCACGTCGACGGTGATCGTTCCCGGGCCGCTTCCCACGTCGAGCACAGAGGCGCCCGGCACGAGGTAGGGCACCAGATAGGCGGCCGAGTTGGCGACGGTGCGCCAGGTGTGGGAGCGGAGGACACTCTCGTGATGGCCGTGGGTATAGCGCTCATGCAGGTCCATGGGCACATCCTATGCAGCCGAGGTTGCGCCCGACCGGCGTGTTACGGAACGGCGGGTGACATGCTCCGGCACCCTCGCGTCCTAGGCTGGGGAAATGGCAGAATCTTCGAATCCGTTCTTCGCTCCGAGCACTCTCCCCTACCAGTTGCCGCCGTTCGCAGACATCCGCGACGAGCATTACCGCCCCGCCTTCGCTCAGGGTTTCGAGGAGCAGCTGGCCGAGATCCGAGCCATCACCGCCGACTCCGACGCGCCGACGTTCGAGAACACGATGATCCCGCTCGAGACCTCCGGGCAGACGCTCCTCCGCGTCGCCGAGGTGTTCTTCAACAAGAGCTCCTCCGACAGCAGCGACTTCACCAATGCGCTCGAAGAGGAGATCGCGCCTCTGCTCGCGGCGCACCAGGACGCCATTCGTCTCGACCCGCGGCTCTACTCACGGATCAAGACCCTGCATGACCAGCTCGGCAGTCTCGACCTCGACGCGGAGTCGCGCTATCTGGTCGAGCGATACCACGCCGAGTTCACCCTCGCCGGCGCGGGTCTCAGCGACGAGGACAAGGAGACGCTCAAGGACTACAACCAGCGCCTCTCCACTCTGACCACCCGGTTCGAGAAGAACCTTCTCGCCGACACCAACGAACTCGCAGTGGTCTTCGACGACGCGTCCGAGCTCGAGGGCCTCGGTGAGGGCGAGATCTCTGCGGCGGCCGAGGCGGCGAAGGAGCGCGGGCTCGACGGGAAGTTCGTCGTCACCCTCGTGCTGCCCACCGGTCACCCCTATCTGGCCGCCCTCACCGAACGTGACGTGCGCGAGCGACTGATGACCGCATCCCGCGCCCGGGGCATCCACGGCGGAGACAACGACAACCGCCAGCTCGTGCTGGACATCACGCGGTTGCGGGCCGAGCGGGCACGGCTCCTCGGCTTCGACACCCACGCTGCCTACGTGACCGCCGATCAGACCGCGAAGAACCCGCAGGCGGTCGCCGACATGCTGGGCCGCCTCGCGACCCCGGCCGCGCGCAACGCCCGCGCCGAACAGGCCGACCTGCAGGAGCAGATCGGCGACGCGTTCGAACTGGCGGCGTGGGACTGGGCGTATTACACCGAGAAGGTCCGTCAAGCGACGTACGACGTCGACGTCGCGGCGATGCGTCCGTACTTCGAGGCCGAGCGCGTCCTGCGCGACGGCGTCTTCTACGCCGCGACCCGCCTCTACGGGATCACGTTCACCGAGCGTCCCGACCTGGACGCGTACCACCCCGAGGCCCGCGTCTTCGAGGTGCACAACGAGGACGGCTCGCCCCTGGGGCTCTACATCCTCGACCTCTACACCCGCGACTCGAAGCGCGGCGGCGCGTGGATGAACCCCCTCATCTCGCAGTCGGAGCTGCTCGGCAACCCGACAGTCGTCGTCAACAACCTCAACGTGCCGAAGCCTGCCGCCGGTGAGCCGACACTGCTCAGCTACGACGAGACCAACACGCTCTTCCACGAGTTCGGGCACGCCCTGCACGGCCTGTTCGCCCGGGTCACCTACCCGAAGTTCGCCGGCACCAACGTCTTCCGCGACTTCGTCGAGTTCCCCAGCCAGGTCAATGAGATGTGGATGCTCTGGCCCGAGATCCTCGCGAACTATGCCGTGCACTATCAGACGGGCGAAAGGATGCCCCAGGAGCTCGTCGACAAGCTGCACGCGTCGGAGGCCTTCAACGAGGGCTTCCACACGAGCGAGTACCTTGCCGCCGCGCTGCTCGACCAGGCCTGGCACGCGCTCACCGCCGGTGAGACCGTCACCGACGTCGCAGCGTTCGAGGCGGACGCCCTTCAGGCGGTCGGGCTCGACAACCCCGCTGTCCCGACCCGGTACGCCAGCACGTATTTCGCCCACACCTTCTCGGGCGGCTACGACGCCGGCTACTACTCCTACATCTGGAGCGAGGTGCTCGACGCCGACACTGTCGAATGGTTCAAGGAGAACGGCGGCCTGCTGCGCGAGAACGGCGACCGTTTCCGCCTGCGCCTCCTCGGCGTCGGTGGTTCGAAGGACCCGCTGGAGGCGTACCGCGATTTCCGGGGCCGGGATGCGGTGATCGAGCCGCTTCTGAAGCGTCGCGGCCTCGACAGCTGATTCCGGTGCTGGACCCCTGCCCGCGCTTGGCCCTACGCTGAGGCCAACGCGGGGAGGGTTCACGATGGCTTCGGCGACGGACGACACCGGCACACCGACGATCCGGACGCTCGTGCGACTGTCGATCCCGGCGGTGATCGTCGGCGTGGTGTCCGCCCTGGTCCTCTGGGGCCTGGACGAGCTCGCCGGCGTCCTCGAGGACGGCATCTGGAAAGCCCTCCCGGGCGCGATCGGCGTCGACCCCTCGTCGGGCTGGTGGATCTTCGCCGTGCTGAGCGTGACGGGCTTCGCGGTCGGTCTCTCCGTGTGGCTGGTTCCCGGCCACGCCGGACCCGACTCCGCGACTACGGAGCTCATCGGCACCCCGCTCCGGCTCGCCGTGATCCCGTCGCTGCTCCTGGTCACCGTGCTCGCACTGGCCGGCGGGGTGAGCCTCGGGCCGGAGAACCCGATCATCGCCATCAACACGGGTCTCCTGGTCGCCCTTGTCGCCCGCCTCTGGCCGAAAGTGCCCTCGAACCTGATCGTGCTGATCACCGCTGCCGGGACGATCGGGGCGCTCTTCGGCACGCCGGTCGCAGCCGCCCTCGTGTTCACCGGCGTCGTTGCCGCTCTCAAGACCGGCGGGGCTCTGTGGGATCGCCTCTTCCTCCCGCTGGTGTCCGCGGCGGCCGGCGCGCTGACGATGACGTTGCTCGCGCATCCGTCGTTCACGATCCCGATGCCCGCCTACACCTCGCCGCAAGCCGTCGATGTGGTGTCCGCCATCGTCATCGGGGTCGTCGCGACGCTGCTCGGGCTGGCCGGCGTCTACGCCTTCCCGTTCGTCCACCGCGCCTTCCACAGTCTCGGGCATCCGCTGATCTACATCACCCTCGGCGGAATCGTGCTGGGCGTCCTCGGCGCCCTCGGCGGCCCGATCACGCTGTTCAAGGGGTTGGAGCAGATGGGCGAGCTCGTGCAGTCGCGTGCCGACTACACCGCGTGGCAGCTGGTCGGCATCGTCGGCGTGAAGCTGGTCGCCCTGGTGGTGGCCGCGTCGGCGGGGTTCCGTGGCGGCCGCATCTTTCCGGCCGTGTTCATCGGAGCGGCCGTGGGGGTGCTCGCGAACGCGCTCGTGCCGTCGATACCGCTGGCCGTCGCGGTCGGCGCGGGCGTGCTCGGCCTCACCCTGGCCATCGCGCGCGACGGCTGGATCGCGTTGTTCATCGCCGCGGCCGTCACAGGCTCTGCGGCGGTCATCCCTCTGCTCATCCTGGTGATCCTGCCGACCTGGCTGATGGTGTCGCGCGCCCCGCTGATGCTCATCACTGCTCCCGCGCCGGAGGCCGGACCACCGGCCGTTCCCGCGCAGAAAGCAGCGCCCGACAGCTGATCGCTGTCGAGCGCTGCTCGGACGTCGGGCTCTGGGCCCTACGCCGACTTCTCTTCGCGGCGTGGACGATGAGGCACGATCGTCGGCGCGGCGTTCTCGAGCACGGCCTCGCGCGTCACGACGACGCGGGCGACCTCGGAGCTCGATGGCACTTCGAACATGATCGGGCCGAGCACTTCTTCCATGATCGCCCGGAGGCCACGGGCGCCTGTCTTGCGCAGCACCGCGAGGTCGGCGATGGCCTCGAGCGCCGGCGGCTCGAAGTCGAGTTGCACGCCGTCGAGCTCGAACATGCGCTGGTACTGCCGCACGAGCGCGTTCTTCGGCTCGGTCAGGATCTGCATGAGCGCCACCTGGTCGAGCTGCGTGACGGTCGTGACGACAGGCAGGCGGCCGATGAACTCGGGGATCAGACCGAACTTGTGCAGGTCTTCCGGCAGCACCTCGCTGAACAGGTTGACGTCGTCGCCCTTGCTGTGGAGCGGGGCGCCGAAGCCGATGCCCTTCTTGCCCGCACGCTGGGAGATGATGTCTTCGAGCCCGGCGAACGCGCCGGCCACGATGAACAGCACGTTGGTCGTGTCGATCTGGATGAACTCCTGGTGCGGATGCTTGCGGCCGCCCTGCGGAGGAACCGAGGCGACCGTGCCTTCCAGGATCTTCAGCAGTGCCTGCTGCACGCCCTCACCCGACACATCGCGCGTGATCGACGGGTTCTCGGCCTTGCGGGCGATCTTGTCGACCTCGTCGATGTAGATGATGCCCGTCTCAGCGCGCTTGACGTCGTAGTCGGCGGCCTGGATGAGCTTGAGAAGTATGTTCTCGACGTCTTCTCCGACGTAGCCCGCCTCGGTGAGCGCGGTGGCGTCGGCGACGGCGAACGGCACGTTCAGCCGCTTGGCGAGCGTCTGCGCGAGATACGTCTTGCCACAGCCCGTCGGGCCGATCAGCAGGATGTTGCTCTTGGCGATCTCGACGTCGTCCATGGCGTCGGCCGCGGTGATCGTCGCACGGGCGCGAACCCGCTTGTAGTGGTTGTACACGGCGACGGCGAGTGCACGCTTGGCCGCTTCCTGCCCGATGACGTACTCCTCGAGGAAGCCGAAGATCTCCTTCGGCTTGGGGAGGTCGAACTCACTCGACGTCTCCTCGCCCGCTTCCGCGAGGCGCTCCTCGATGATCTCGTTGCACAACTCGACGCATTCGTCGCAGATGTACACGCCCGGACCGGCGATGAGTTGCTGAACCTGCTTCTGGCTTTTGCCACAGAAGGAACATTTGAGCAGATCGGCGCTTTCCCCGATACGAGCCATCCGTCACCCTCCTCCTTCGGGTATCTTCTGATGAGCCTAACCTGTGCGAGCGACAAAGATGCGCACCCGTGCCGCAAATGCTTTTACGGCGCGTTCGCCGTGAGCGATGCGCCTCACAGGAGGTGTCGCAGGTACCGTTGCGGGTCGGCGAGGTAGAGCCGCCAGTGCTGCACGATCTCCAGGTCCTCCCACGTGCTCTCCCGGATGCCCCACTCCCCCGTCTCGAGCAGCCGTGCGCCCGGCAGCGAGGCGAGGATGGGCGAATGCGTCGCGCAGAGCACCTGCGTGCCGCGTCTCACCATCTCGTCGAGGTTGGCCAGCCAGCGCAAGGTCGACTCGAACGACAGCGCAGCCTCGGGCTCGTCGAGCACGACGAGGCCGGCGACGAACTGCGGATGGTTCAGCTTGGTCTCGAGCAGCTCGTTGAACGACTCGCCGTGACTGAGGGAGTGCAGCACGGCATCCGGACCGCCCAGCTCTTCGAGATAGGTGTAGTAGCCGTGCATCGTCTCCGCACGCAGGAAGAAGCCCCAGCGCGCCGCCGACGGGCTCCGTTCGACGCGCAGCCATTCGCCCAGCGGCGACTCCGAGGGGCGCGTGATGTGCGAGCCCTGGTTGCTGCCGCCCTCCGGGGGCAGTCCGTATGCGGTCGCGATGCCTTCGACCAGCGTGGATTTGCCGCTGCCGTTCTCGCCGACGAGGAAGGTCACCCCGCTGCCCAGCTCCAGCCCCTCGCGCATCACCTGCGCCACCGCAGGGATCGTGCCGGGCCAGACCTCCGGATCCCACGGCGCGTCCTGATAGGCGACGACACGGCGAACGGGGCGGTCGTCAGCTAGACGATCGCCCCGTTCGGTCATGCCGGTGACTCTACTTGACGAGAGCCGGAAGCGTCTTTCGGCTGGTCAGCACCTGGTCGATCAGTCCGTATTCGAGGGCCTCGGCCGCCGACAGGATCTTGTCGCGGTCGATGTCCTTGTTCACCTGCTCCTGCGAGCGGTTCGAGTGGTGCGCGAGCGTCTCCTCGAGCCAGGTGCGCATGCGCATGATCTCGTTCGCCTGGATCTCGATGTCGGACGCCTGGCCCTGTCCGGCCTCGCCGACGGCGGGCTGGTGGATGAGGATACGGGCGTTCGGCAGTGCGAGCCGCTTGCCGGGGGTGCCGGCGGCGGTGAGCACGGCGGCAGCCGAGGCGGCCTGGCCGAGCACAACCGTCTGGATGTGCGGGCGGATGTACTGCATCGTGTCGTAGATCGCCGTCATCGCGGTGAACGAGCCACCGGGTGAGTTGATGTACATGACGATGTCGCGGTCGGGGTCCTGGCTTTCGAGCACGAGGAGCTGCGCCATGATGTCGTCGGCCGAAGCGTCGTCCACCTGCACGCCGAGGAAGATGATGCGGTCTTCGAAGAGCTTCGCATACGGGTCCTGGCGCTTGTAGCCGTAGGCCGTGCGCTCCTCGAAGCTCGGCAGGATGTAGCGCGCGCCCGGGGCCTGGACCCCGTTGAACGCTTGACCACCGAAGTTGGGGATGTTCATTTTCGTCTGTTTCCTTCCGTGGTCTCTACTTGACGGCGTCCGCGTCGGTTCCGCCGCCGCCGACCACGTCGGTGGCCGTCTCGCGGATGTGGTCGACGAAGCCGTACTCGAGGGCCTCCTGCGCGGTGAACCAGCGGTCGCGGTCACCGTCGGCGTTGATCTGCTCGACCGACTTGCCGGTCTGGGCGGCAGTGATCTCGGCGAGGCGCTTCTTCATGTCGAGGATGAGAGCGGCCTGAGTCTGGATGTCGCTGGCGGTTCCGCCGAAGCCACCGTGCGGCTGGTGCAGCAGCACCCGGGCGTTCGGGGTGATGTAGCGCTTGCCCTTGGTGCCGGCGGTGAGCAGCAGCTGCCCCATGGAGGCCGCCATGCCGATGCCGACGGTCACGATGTCGTTCGGGACGAACTGCATGGTGTCGTAGATCGCCATGCCCGCGGTGATCGAGCCACCGGGAGAGTTGATGTAGAGGTAGATGTCGCGCTTGGCGTCCTCGGCTGCGAGGAGCAGCAGTTTCGCGGCGATCTCGTTCGCGTTGTCATCCCGCACCTCGGAGCCGAGCCAGATGATGCGGTCCTTCAGCAGTCGGTCAAAAACACTGGGTTGCATGCCCATGTCGGCCATGTGTCGCTCCATTTCCTTGTCGCTTCGGAAACGAATCTATCGGAGCGGCCACCGCATTACCGGCCTGTTCGCCCTGGGCAGAGCGGCGAGGCGCGCTGCGAGGCGCGAGCTACGGCGCGCCGAGCTCGGACGCGTACGCCGAAACGGCCCGTCCGTACTGCGGCAGGTGTGCCGCCAGCGCCCTGAGCGCGAGCTGCAGGGCGTCTGTGTGCCGGCCTGTGTCGTGCTGAGCGAGCGCGAGGAACGCGCGGGCCGCATCCGCCAGGTCATGCTCCGGATGCTCGCGCAGCTCCGCCTCGAGCAGCGCCGCGCTCTGCTCGGCCTGACCGAGGTTGCGGAGCGTGCTCGCCAGCTGGATCACCGCCTGCGCCCGCTGCGGCTCGGGCAGGCCCACCTGGAGCGCCCGGCGGTAGAGCGGCTCGGCCTCCGCCTCCCGGCCGGCGTGGTCACGGGCCCCGGCGGCCTCGAACAGGGCGACGGCATCGGTCGCGGGTCGCTCGGCGACGAGCGCGTCGATCGCCTCGACCATTTCGTCGTTGGTGAGGTCGTCCGCGCCTGCCCAGACGGCGTCGATACGTTCCTGCCAGCTCATGGAATCCTTTTGGTTCGAAGCGAACAGCGCCGGGTACGCGAGAGGCCGGGAGCCATTCGACTCCCGGCCTCTCGGCGTGTTGCTACTTCTTCTTGGCAGCAGCCTTCTTCTTGGGCTTCGCTTCGGCGGCGGGGGCCTCCTCGGCCGCGGCCTCGGCGGCCTCTTCGGCGTCGGCCGTCTCGACGACCTCTTCGAAGACGTTCTCCGCGTCTTCCTCGTCGTCGGGCAGCGCGGTGAACTCGGTGAGGTCGACCTTGTTGCCGTTCGAGTCGGTGACCTCGGCCTTGCCGAGGATGATCGCGAGCGCCTTGTTGCGGGCGACCTCGCCGACCATCGACGGGATCTGGCCGTTCTCGCTGATGATCTTGACGAACTCGTTCGGGTCCATGCCGTACTGGGCGGCACCCTGCACGAGGTACTGGGTCAGCTCGTCCTGGCTCACCTTGACGTTCTCGGCCTGAGCGACCTCGTCGAGGAGGATCTGAGTGCGGAAGGTCTTCTCGCTCGACTCGGCGACCTCGGCACGGTGCACGTCGTCTTCGAGCCGGTTCTCCTGCTCGAGGTGACGGTGGACCTCGTCTTCGACGAGCTGGGCCGGCACCGGGATCTCGACGAGCTCGAGGAGCTTGTCGACGAGCTGGTCGCGGGCGCTGGTGCCCTGACCGAAGGTCTTGGCGCGCTCGACCTGGGTGCGAACGCTGTCCCGCAGTTCGCCGATGGTGTCGAACTCGCTGGCGATCTGCGCGAAGTCGTCGTCGGCATCCGGAAGCTCGCGCTCCTTGACGGCGAGGAGGGTGACCGTGATCTCGGCGTTCTCACCCTCGTGGTCGCCGCCCATGAGCGGCGCCTCGAACGTGGTGGTCTCGCCGGCGGTCAGGGTGTCGAGCGCTTCGTCGATGCCCTCGATGAGCTCGCCGGAGCCGATCTCGTAGGAGATGCTGCTGGCGGTGTCGACCTCGTCGCCACCGATCATCGCGACCAGGTCGATCTGGGCGAAGTCGCCCGACTTGGCGGGGCGATCGACGGTGACCAGCGTGCCGAAGCGGCTGCGCAGGTTGTCGAGCTCGGCGTCGACGTCGGCGTCGGTGACCTCGGCGGCGTCGACCGTGATCTTCACGTCGTCGTACTTCGGCAGCTTCACCTCGGGGCGGACATCCACCTCGATGGTCAGGAGCAGGTCGCCCGAGAAGTCCTTCTCATTCGGCCACTCGGTGATGTCTGCCTCGGGACGGCCCAGCGGGCGCACGTCGTTCTCGTCGACGGCCTGACGGTAGAACCCGTCGAGACCCTCGTTGACCGCGTGCTCGAGGACGGCGGCCTTGCCGACGCGCTGGTCGATGATCGCCGGCGGAACCTTGCCCTTGCGGAAGCCCGGGATGCTCACCTGCTCGGCGATGTGCTCATACGCGTGGTTGATGGACGGCTTCAGCTCCTCCGGCGTCACCGAGATGGTGAGCTTGGCGCGAGTGGGGCTCAGCTTTTCGACCGTGGTCTTCACGTTGTTGGGTTCTCCTGTAGTTGAACGATGGTCTTGTCGTACGGCACGAGGTCTGGTCGGGGCGACAGGATTCGAACCTGCGACCTCCCGCTCCCAAAGCGGGCGCTCTAGCCAAGCTGAGCTACGCCCCGGGTTCGTCGACCTCAACCCGCCAGGTCCGTTACCACGACGCGAGCGAACCCGTCGGGGGCGAAAGACCACGCACGAGTCTACTGCACGCGCGAGTACGGCGGTGTCCCGGTCAAGCCGGCGGCGAAACCTGTACTACGATGTCCAGGGTGCCCCGCTCATGGGCGGGTCCGGGGATGTAGCTCAATGGTAGAGCCTCAGTCTTCCAAACTGATTACGCGGGTTCGATTCCCGTCATCCCCTCTCTTCTGGCGTCCGATCCGCGCCCCTCACTCCCCCGGCTTCCACGCCGTGGCGGCCAGCCATCCGGGAAGGTCGAGGACATCCGGGTCGAGCCCTCGCGTGGCGGCGAAGTCGGCCTGATACGACGGCGGCTTCGCGAACCATTCGAACATGGCCGTCGCGTCGAAACTGCCGCCGAGCACCCCGATCGGCAGCGCTTCGTAGCGGGCGGGAAGGCCGAGGTGCAAGCCGAAGGCGGCTGCGATCTCGTTGCCGGCGCGCTCATCGCCGGCGATCTCGATTGCGCCACCCGTCACGTCGGCGCCCTGAAGGACGGCGGCCGCGACCAGGCCGATGTCTCGCACGGCGACCATCTGCATCGGAACCTCTTCCGGCACCACCTGCCGGACGACGACCTGCCCGTCTTCGACGCTGACGCCCCTGAGCCCGAAGTTGTCCATGAACAGTACCGGCCGAACGAACGTGGCACGCAGGTCCAGCGTCTCCAGGTGCTCTTCGACCCGGCGCTTGCTCTCGAAGTGCGGGATCCCCGTGTGGCGTTCGGCGCCGCCCACGGAGCTGTAGACGACGTGTCCGACGCCCGCCAGCGCTGCCGCATCCGCGAGCGCGATGCCCATCTCGGTCTCGCCCTCGATGCCGTGCGGGTTGGCCGGAGTGGTAATGAAGAAGAACGCGTCGGCTCCGGTGAGTGCAGGAGCAAGGGATGCGGGATCCTCGACATCCGCGTACACGACCTCCGCGCCGCGTTCGGCGAGGGCTTCCGCACGCTCCGAGCCGAGTGTGCGGACCAGCGCTCGAACGCGTGCCCCGGTGGGCAGCAGGGCGTCGATGACAGCACCGCCCTGCTTGCCGGTTGCGCCAAACACGGCGATCGTCGGTGTCTCGATTGTCGTCACGAGTGACTCCTTCGCGAACGGAGCCTACGCCTCGTCGCTGATCGGGACCTGCTCGTTCTCCGGTTCGCCCTCCTCGTACAGCGGCGGAGCCCAGAACCGGAAGTACAGGTAGACGGCCAGGCAGAGAGCGCCGAAGACGAGGAACACGGCCATCCAGAGCCAGAACGCCGTTCCCAGCACCTCCCAGTTGCCGTCCCACGAGACCACGGCCACCAGGAACGCGGTCAGTGCGAAGAGGTACACCCCCGCCCACAGGATCTTGGAGCGCTGGTAGATCCGCTCGCCCTCGAGGAAGCGGAACGGCAGCAGCACGACGACGAGCGCCACCAGACTCTCGGTCGTGACCGCGACCAGCGTCTCGGCCAGCAGCGCCGACCCGAACGACTCCTCTGTCTGG
Organism: Leifsonia sp. NPDC058248; assembly: GCF_042881905.1. Classification (NCBI taxonomy): domain Bacteria; kingdom Bacillati; phylum Actinomycetota; class Actinomycetes; order Micrococcales; family Microbacteriaceae; genus Leifsonia; species Leifsonia sp. NPDC058248. Next base: position 42,051 of record NZ_JBHVXB010000002.1, on the reverse strand, counting down.
TGCTCCGTCGCCAGCAGGCTGAACGCGCCCCACGCCGCGATGCCCATCGTCAGCAGGATCGCCGTGCGGGTGAGCACGACCTTCCACGCGGACGCCTGAACCGACTTGCCGCTGGCGATCGTCAGGCCGAGGATCAAGCCGACAAGGAACCCGGGCGAGAAGTGCAGGAACCGCGACAGGATGACACCGATCACGGTCAGGATGAGCCCGAGCGGCCGGACGGAGATCGCCACGTCGACATCCCACCGACGGTGTGCGATGACCACCGTGACGGCGTTGGCGACGTAGCCGACGAAGAAGAGCGCGACGGCGCACGCGAGGAACAGGCGGAGCGAGGCGAGGGTGAAGCCGAACGACGGGTCGGCGAATCCGAACAGAAGCGCCGTGGTGACGACGATCGTCAGCACGCCCACCACCGGCTCACGGTTGAGCCACGCGGTGACCGCCTCCAGCCAGTGCGGTGGCTTCTTCGGCTTCGGCAGGCGCCGGGCGAACCGCTCGTACTGTTCGGAGAGCGTCGCGTTCAGCAGGTGCGCCGGGAGTGTCGCGAAGATGATGAGCACCAGACCGATCGCGATCGAGGCCGACACCTTCTGCGGGTGGGCCAGGATGTCCTGGATCGTGCGGATGGCGTTCGTGAGGATGTTGGGGGCGACTCCTGCGGCTCTCGGCTCAGCGGGCGCCGCCCCGGGCTCGGTCGCCGTCGGCGCCTCGCCCTCGCTCGGGGCGGGCGCCGTCTCGTGCGCGGTTCCGTGCGCGGCGACGAACGGGACGGCGGCGATGGGCACGTCGGCGAGCGGGACCGGTACCGGCGGCACGAACGGGATGCCCGCAGCGGTCGGAACGGGCACGACGTCGGGAGCCTGCGTCGGCACCGGGGGCTGCGGAGGCACCGGGACGGCATCCGGAGGGAGCACTGTCACCTGGATGCTCTTGGCGGCCGGAACGACGCCGGCTCCGCTGACCGACACGATGACGTCATGTGCGCCCGGCACCGTGTCGGCAGGGACTGAGGCATCCAGTGTGAACGAGCCGTCCGTCGCGACCGTCGTTGCACCGAGCACGACCGGCGTCGAATGCAGTTCGATCGAGATCGACAGTCCGGCCGGCAGTCCTGTGCCGCTGATCGTGAAGTGGTCGCCCAGGCGCAGATGGCTGAGGTCGACTCCGAAGATCCCGAACGACCAGCTGTTCGGGTCGATCGTGATCGGTCCAGGCGGCGCGACCGTCACCTGCGCAGGATCGGACCGCGGGGAGACTCCGCCCGGCACGTAGGTCGCACAATCGACGCCGGCCGAGCGGCCGGACGAACCATCCACCTGGACGGCGGTGAAGGAGTAGTCCCCCGGCCTCATCGTGTCGCTCGCGCAGGACCACCGGCCTTCGCCGTCGACCGTCGCCGAGCACACGCGCTCGTTATCCGCCCCCTTCACGATCACGCGATCACCGGAGACCCCTGTTCCGTCGAAGGTCACCGTGCGGTCGCCGTTGTCGACGGCGGTGAACGTCGGGGCCGCAGGGACGACGAAGAAGGCGGCCCTTCCGATTCTGAAGTACTCGTCGAAGCCGTTCAGCGCATAGTGCGGCTTGAGCTCCCAGGTTCCGGGCGCGAGCGAGCCGAAGGTGCAGACCGGCTTCGCCCAGTTCCAGGTGCACGCGCTGCTGAATGCCGCATAGCCGCCGCTCACCGAGTACAGGTCGATTCCGTTCGCGCCGCGCTGGAGGGTGCCGAAGGTCGAGACGGCACCGGGCGAGAAGGAGTAGCTGATCGCGGGCACCTGGTCATGATCGTCCTCGTCGTGGTGGTGTGGTCGCGGCTCAGGGGTCGGGGCCGGGGTGGAAGTCGAGGTGGGTTCCGGCGTAGGAGTCGGGGTCGGCGCCGGCGTGTGAGTCGAGGAGTCTTCAGACGTGGGGGTCGGGGTGGCCGCGGGTGTGGGCGCGGAGGACGGCTGACTCCCCGTCGTGTGCTCGTGGTCGGGTGTCGGCGCCGGAGCGGGAGCAGGCGCCCGGATGGCCACCGGAGCCGGAGCCGGAGGGGGTGTCGGTGACGGTTCAGGCGCCGGAGTCGGCGCCGGAGTCGGAGAGGGAGCGGGCGTCGGCGTGGGCGCGGGGGCCACAGGCGCAGGGGTGGGAGTGGGCGCCGGATGGCGTGCCCACGTATGCGATCCCGATCCGTGGCCGTCGCCGTGCGACTCCACTGCTGACGCCGGAACGGCGAGGAAGATCGCCGCACCCAGCGCGAGCGCAAGCGAGAAGAAGGCTGCCAGCACGCGGCGCACGCGGGCTCCCTTCAAACAGCGACGACTGTCGAATGGCTGAGACCGGTGATCGAGAAGACGGGAGGATCTGAAATCGCATTACAGGGTACGGATGTGCCGATGGTAGACGCCTCGGTCGCTACTCCGCTACCACAATTTGATTATTACTCATCTATAATCCCGAATCCAGCCGCGAAGGGTTGGACGTGATTCGAGGTCCGTGGCCCCTAGGACGTGGCGAGCGACTGCGCGATCCACCAGGACAGCAGGCTCAGCACGATGCCTGCGAGCGGGTAGATGAAGGCGAGTCGGCGCCGCACGAGCGCGATGATCCCGCCGATCACGCCGATAACCGTGAGCACCGGCGGGACGAAGACGCCGAGGAAGAAGCCGAGCGCGTGGGTTCCGCCGGTGGTGTCCCACAAGAACACGCCGAAGAAGAGACCTATGGCCAGACCGATCGAGCCGATGATGAGCAGCACGGTGACGACGACATCGCCGAGATGGGCGCTCTGCGGCTTCACTGGTTCGGTGGACACGGTGAAACCGTAGCGCCCGAGCCCGCGGCGCGTCCACCATCCGGCTAGCCGTCGCTCCCGGTCGGGAGCACAATGGACGCATGTCGGACCACGCGGTCCCCTCGCCCGACGATCCCGGGCAGGTTCCCCCGTCGGTGCGCGCACAGCTGCTCGCAACCGAGCACTGGAGCCTGCTCGCCTCGCGCAGCACAACGCAGGCCGAAGTGCTCACCCGGATCAGCCTCTTCCTCACCCTCACCTCGGCCGGGCTGGTCAGTCTCGCTCTCGCCGGACAGGCGATGGACTTCGACGGGATGTTCCCCGTCCTGGCGATGATCGTGCTGGCCGTCGTGCTGGGAATCGGCATCCTCACCCAGATCCGGGTGTTCAATGTCGGGTTCGAGGACCTCGCGTATGTACTCGCGATGAATCGGCTGCGAGCCGCGTACGCCGAACTCGACCCGGGCATCCGGCCCTACCTCATGACGTCCGCGTACGACGACCGTGAGGGAAGCCGGGACACGTACGTCATGTTCGGCAAGCGGTCCGGCCCCGGTCATTTCGCGGGAAGCAGCATGATGCTGATCACGACGGTCAACGCCGCCCTGGTCGGGCTGTTCGTCGCCGGAATCGTGGCGAGCTTCAGCGTCCCGTCGACCATCGCACTGATCTCCGGGCTCGTCGGCGGGGCCGCCTACCTGGTGATCGTGCTCCAGCTGACGTTCCGGCGGTTCATCCGCTCATGGAGCAGCTACGAACCGCGGTTCCCGTCACCGCCCGAGAGCACGGACCCGCACTAGCATCCGGAGCCCGCCCTGAACCCGGGCACGGGCACGGGCGCTGCACGGGCGTCACTTGAAGATCTGCCAGCCGATGCCGATCGCGACCGTTGCGGTGAAGGATCCGGTGCTGTTTCCCGTCGTGCCGGTGCCGGGGTAGAGCAGCGCCGAGCCGTCGGCACGGATGCCGACCAGGTCGGGGATGCGGTCGCCGTTCGCGTCCTGGCCGGCGACGATCGTCTGGAACTTGCTCCACCCCTGGCCGATCTGCGTGCCGGGCGCGTAGCCGGGACTGGTGGCTCCGGGCTTGCCGGTTCCGGCGAAGAAGACGAGCGAGCCGTCGGGCTTGCGAGCGAGGATGTCGCGCTTGCCGTCGCCGTTCGCGTCCCCTGCCGCGATGATCCGGTCGTAGGCCTGCCAGCCCCCGCCGAGCTGCACGGCACGCAGATAGCCCTCGTTCGTCGCGTTGGCGACACCGGTGCCTGCGTAGTACCAAAGCGATCCGTCAGCTCGCCGACCGAGAAGGTCCGCCTTGCCGTCGCCGTTGAAATCGCCGGCTCCGAGGACCGCGTTGTAGACGTTCCAGCCGTGCCCGATCTGGACTCCGGCCACGAAGCCGGCGGTCGTGCCGCTCCCCCGGCCCGCGTACAGCCAGAGGGTTCCGTCGGCACGCATGCCCAGCAGATCCGGTTTGCGGTCGCCGTTGAAGTCGCCCGGCGCGATCAGCCGGGAGAAGACGTTCCAGCCGTTCCCGATCTTGATCGCCGAACCGTAGACGGCACCGGTTGACGTTCTGGAGCCGAGGCCGGGGTAGAGCCACAGCGTTCCGTCGGCGCGAATGGCCAGAACATCCTGCTTGCCGTCGCCGTTGTAGTCGCCATACGCGAATTCTGCGGTATTCGCATTCCATCCGCCAGGGGTCGCCAGCGAGGACGAGTAGCCGACCTCTTTGACGGGCGAACCGGCGATGAATGTCAGGACGCCGTCGGCGGAGCGGGACACCAGATCGGGGACGGTGTCGCCGTTCAGGTCGCCCGCCGAGGCGAGGGTCGACGTTGCCGCGACGCCGGACACGCTCAGCACGCGACCCGGTACGAACCACCCGGAGGCGGCGGTCGTGTGCGCGTTCGCGTAGTACGAGATGCTGCCGTCCGAACGCAGCCCGACCAGGTCGGGCCTCTTGTCGCCGTTGAGGTCGCCCACCGAGAGCACCTGCTGAAAGACGTTCCAGCCGGTGCTGATCTGAATGCCGGATGCGAACCTGCCACTTCCTGTGCCCGCGTAGAGGAACAGGACGCCGGCGGGTGTGCGCCCGATCAGATCGGTCTTGCCGTCGCCGTTGAGATCGCCGGCTGAGAAGACGTCGGTGAAAACGTTCCAGCCGCTGCCGATCTGCGCGCCACCCGCGAACGTCGGCGAGCTGCTCGCGGCGTTGGTCGAGGCGTAGCGCCAGAGGGACCCGTCGGGCCTGCGGGCGACCAGGTCGGGATTTCCATCGCCGTTGATGTCACCGGGCCCGAGGATCGTGTCGAAGATGTTCCAGCCCGAGCCGATCTGGATGCCCGGAGTGTAGCCGGGCGTGGCGCCTGCGGTGCTCGGAGCGGAGCCGCCGTAGAACCACAGCGTGCCGTCCGGCTTGCGCCCGATCAGGTCGGGACGGCCGTCTCGGTTGAGGTCGCCGACGCCGACGACCGGCACCTTCAGCGGCGTGACGACGGGGACGGGAGGCACCGGGGTGCCGCCGGTCACCGTGCCACGCGCATACGCGGTGAGCTGGGCCTGCGTGCCGTTGAAGACGTCCTGGTCGCCCGGGAAGATGCCCGCGTCAGCGTACTGCCACATCGTGTAGCGGCTCCAGCCCGCCGGCAGGGTGCCGGCGCCCGACGAGATGCTGCTCGGGTAGCGGGCGATGAAGAGCGGGTTCGCACCGAAGCTCGCGGTGTTGCCGGTGCAGCGGGTCCACCAGTCGGTCGTCGAGTAGATGGCGGGGAGCCGACCCGTGCGGGCGACGACGGTGTTGGAGAAGTCGCGGATCCACGACACCATCTGCGCCGCACTCAGTCCGTAGCAGGTGGCGCCGTACGGGTTGTATTCGATGTCGAGCAGGGGCGGGAGCGTGCGGCCGTCATTGCTCCAGCCTCCGCCGTTGCTGACGAAGAAGTTGGCCTGGGTAGCGCCCGACGAGGTGTTGGGCGCTGCGAAGTGGTAGGCGCCGTGCGCGAGGCCGGCGGCGTAGGAGTCGGCGTACTGCTCGCCGAACTGGCTGCTGCGGTAGTCGGTGCTCTCGGTCGCCTTCGTGTAGACGAACCGTGCGCCGTTGGCGTAGATCGTCCGCCAGTTGGCCAGGGTGAGCACCTGCCAGCCGCTGACGTCGAGACCCTGCACTCCGCCGGGCTGGGCGGCGGCCTGCGCCTGGAAGAGCGACTTCGCTCCCACCGGAGCCTGGTCGCGCGGGATGGTCGATCCCATGGTGTGGTTGCGGGCGGCGTTCATCTCGGCGAGCGTCGGATCGGCCGCCACCGGTACAGCGGTCGCGGCGGCGGTGGCCGACGGCGTCGGGGCCGGCGCTGGAGCCGCGGTGGGCGCCGGAGCCGGCGCGGTCGTCCGGCTCGAGCTCGGGCTGGAGCTCGGGGTCGAGACCGAGGTCGGGGTCGACGTGGGCGCGGCATCCGGTGCTGCGACCTCGGCGGACGCAGGCTGGAGCGCGGGTCCGGCGAGAACGGACCCGGCGACCATCGCGGCAGCGACTGCTGCCGTGAGGGCGAGACGGGAAACGGTGGGCATCGGACGGGCTCCTCAGCGTGTGGACGGATCCCTCGGGAAAGAACGCAACGGTGTCCACCGTCGACGAGCGGGATTACAAGTAAGTGGTGCGGGACCAGGGTCGGATGCCCACTGTCGAGGTCGGTCGAAAGCGGACGGTTCGAAGCTTAACGCTTCGGTGGAAGCTTAAGGGCATACCGCCCGAGATGGAACCTACCCGTTCGGGGGCTTCCGCAACCCGGATGCTCATGCGCGGCACCGGTCGCGCTGCTCACCGCTCCAGCGTCCAGCGCGGACTCACTCCGTAGTGCTCACGATAGCGGCGGGCGAAGCTCCCGGCGTGCGCGAAGCCCCAGCGCGTCGCGATCGCACCGACGGTGTCGCCCCGGGTGGAATCGGCCGCGGTCAGATCCTGGTGCGCCGCCGCCAGTCGCACGCGCTGCAGGAAAGCGGCTGGCGACAGCGATCCGAGCGCCAGGAAGGCGGTCACCAGCTGGTGCGTCGACACCCCGGCGTGCTGAGCCGCGTCGTCGACCGTGATCGGCAGCGACGCGTTGTCTTCCAGAAAACGTGAGCCGAGCGTGAACGCGCGTCGCTGCGCCCGGAACGACGCCGACCGCTGCACCCGGTCGCCGGCGAGGCGGAATCCCTCCAGCGCGGCGACGGCGAGCCCGCGGTTCAGCGAGGCGCGGACCAGCGGACTGTCGTACGCGGCGGACACCGCGACGTCGCGCGCGAACGATTGAGCGGCCATCCATCGTCGTGCGTCGGTGGGCGAAGCCGGAAGCGGCGAGTCGAAGTCGAGCCGGATCGTGTCGTCGACGTACAGACGCCGGGCGGTCGCCGCCAGCGAGGCGCGGTCGAAATTGACGACGTCGATCACGCAGTCGTCGATCCGGGCGCCGATCGGATGCCCGAACTGGAAGAGCGCGGGCTGGTCGGCCAATGCCCCGCGCTCGTCGCCCACCTCCCAGAGATAGCCGCTGACGGCGGATGCGATGGTGATGTACTGGACGTCGGCGAGCGTCTGGACCTCCCCGGCGAATCCGAGGCGGCTGATGAGCACGTGCTCGTCGCCGTGGGTCTCCTCGAGGTAACGGAAACCGGCGAGCGCGCCCGATGCGAGCTCGGCGCTTCCGTAGGTCGCGCGCAGGATCTCCCGGGCGACGTCGATGTCGTCCGTCTCGACCGCGTGATGATGAACAGCGTCGGGCATCGTCTTCAGCTCCGCAGCGTCGCCCCGGGCGGCTCGCCGAACGCCTGACGGTATGCGGCCGCGAACCGTGCCGCATTCGCGTAACCCCACCGCTTCGCGATCGCGCCGACCGTCTCGCCGCGGTCTCCCCGCACCAGATCCGCGCGGGCACGCTGCAGGCGCACCTTGCGCAGGTAGGCCATCGGGGTCATGCCGAGCTCGCGCCGGAACGCGTACTGGAGTCCGCGCAGGGACATCCTCGCCTCGCGTGCCACATCGTCGACCGACAGACTCGATCCGGCGTTCGCGTCCATGAACGCGGTGGCGCGCCGGATGCTGCGCGGCAGTGTCGCCGCACGCGCATCCTGGAGCTGGAAGGCGGCGACCGCGGCCGACACCAGCGTGCGGAAGGCGCTGTCGCGCACCAACGGATTCGCGAAGGCCTCGCGGTTCTGGCTGATGTCGTGATAGACATGCCGGCACACCGCCACCCAGTACGCCTGCAGCTCGGCGCTCCGCGGAGCAGCAGACCGGGTGGGCAGCGTCACGGGCTCGCTTCCGGTGAGCATGAGAGCCGCCCGGGAGAACTCGGCACGGTCGACGCTCAGCGCGATCAGCGGCGCTGCTCGCCCGCCGCCGTCGTGCGCGCGGAACAGCGTCAGGCAGTCGTCCCCCGCCGCCTCCGCCGAATCGACCTCCACGAAGCGGAAACGGTCATCCGCCTGCTCCGGCGCGAGAACGGGAGACGCGGGCGTGCCGGACTCGTCGAGATCCCACTCGCTCAGGAGCCGCATCGACGCCTCCCTCGAAGCTGTGTCGTTCCGCCTCTCGCACCGTACAACCACACGATGGGAACTGCCAGGGCAGGCAGTCCCCCGGCGTGTCGTCGAGCAGACCCTTACTGGAAGACGCTCCATCCGGTGCCGACGCGCAGCGCAGACGAGTAGGCGAACAGCAGGTCACCGGTGAGACCGTTGCCGGCGTAATACCAGGCGGATCCGTCCGGTCGCACGCCGAGAACGTCCATGCGGCCGTCCGCATTGGTGTCATGGGCGCCGAGAAGCGAGCGGAAAATGCCCCAGCCGGTGCCGATGCGGAGGGCGGCCTTGAAGCCGACGCCGCCCGAGCTGAGCGCTCCGATCCCGTGGTAGAACCACAGCGTCCCGTCCGGTCTGCGTGCGACCAGGTCGGGCCGCTTGTCCCCGTCGAGGTCACTGGGGCTCACGATCGCGTTGAAGATGTTCCACCCGACGCCGATCAGCACTGCGCTGCCGAGCACCGGCTTTCCCGCCACCGGCGCTCGTCCGGTGCTGAACCAGACCCGGCCGTCCGTCCCGACACTGAGCAGGTCGGCACGCCCGTCACCGTTGAAGTCGCCGGCGAGGAGGCGGCCGCCCTTCGGCCATCCCACTCCGACCTTTACGCCCGCCCGGAGGCTGAACGCGCCTCCCGACGAGGTCGCCCCCGGGTAGAACCAGATCGATCCGTCCGCTGTCAGGCCGAGCACGTCGGGGGCGCCGTCGCCGTTGAGGTCGCCCGGTGCGGCCAGCGCGGCGAAGGAGTTCCAGCCGATGCCGATCCTCGTGGGCGTGCCATAGAGCGCCGCGCCCACCCGGGTGCCCGGGCGTAGCCACAGTGTGCCATCGGTGCGACGCGTGACGACGTCGGGCTTGCCGTCCTTGTTCGCGTCTCCGATGTCCAGCGCCACCGTGTCGGTCGTCCATCCGGTGCCCGCCGAGACCGCCGCCTGCAGGCCGCTGTTGCCGAGCGGGTACCCCGGGATGAACTTCAGCGTGCCGTCGAACGCGCGTGCGTACAGGTCGGGAAGGCCGTCGCCGCTGACGTCACCGGGAGCGGTGAGGGTGTCGCTGTCGCTGAGGCCCGCGATGGTCATCCGCTGGCCCGCTTTGAACCAGCTTCCGGATGCTCCGCCGGTTCCGGCATAGACCCAGACCGTGCCGTCGTTGCGGAAGCCGGCCAGGTCCGGGATGCCGTCCTTGTTCTGGTCGCCGATCCCGAGGACCTGCGTGAACACCTGCCAGCCGGAGCCGATCTGCACGCCCGGCTTGTGGCCGGTGTTCGACGCCTCGACTGTGCCGGTACCTCCGAAGAACCACAGCGTCCCGTCCGGTTTGCGGGCGAGGAGGTCCGGTCGGCCGTCGCCGTCCAGATCGCCCGGTGCGGTGAGCTGCGCGTACGCGTTCCAGCCGGTGTCGATCTTGACGCCCGCGCCGAAGCCGGACGATGTCGAGTTGATGACGCCTGTTCCCGGATAGAACCAGAGCGAGCCGTCCGGCTGACGACCGAGGAGGTCGGGCTTGCCGTCGTGGTTGTAGTCGCCGACGCCGATCAGCGCGTCGAAGGCGTTCCAGCCGAGTCCGATCCGGACGCCGGAAGCCATGCCCGCGTTCTGCGTCCCCGCCTTGCCGTTGCCGGCATAGCACCAGAGCGACCCGTCGCCGCGGCGCGCGATCAGGTCGCGCTTGCCGTCGCCGTTGAGGTCCCCGACGCCGACGATCGGCGAGTCGAGCGCGATCGCCGTCGATCCGCTGCGGGTGAGCGCGAGCAGCTGGGCGACGTTGCCGTTGAAGACGTCCTGGTCGCCCGGGTACACGCCGTGGTTGTTCCACTGCCACATCGTGTAGCGGCTCCAGCCCGCCGGGAGGGTGCCTGCGCCCGACGCGATGTCGTTCGGGTAGCGGGCGATGACGAGCGGGTTCGCGCCGAAGCCGCCGTTGTTGCCCGTGCAGCGCGTCCACCAGTCGGTGGTCGAGTAGATCGCGGGAAGTCGTCCCACGCGGGCCCGGACGGTGTTCGAGAAGTCCCGGATCCAGGAGACCATCTGGGCGGCGCTCAACCCGTAGCAGGTCGCGCCGTAGGGGTTGTACTCGATGTCGAGCAGCGGCGGGAGGGTGCGGCCGTCGTTGATCCAGTGCCCGCCGTGGTCGACGAAGAAGTTCGCCTGCGCGGCGCCGGACGACGTGTTCGGCGTCGCGAAATGGTACGCACCGCGCACGAGACCGGCTCGGTACGAGTCCGTGTACTGCTCGCTGAACTGGCTGCTGGTGAAGTCGGTGCTCTCGGTGGCCTTCACATAAGCGAATCGTCCTCCGTTGGCCCAGACCCGGGTCCAGTCGGCCATGCCGAGGACCTGCCAGCCGCTCACGTCGAGCCCCTGCACGCCCGACGGCTGGCCCGCCGCCTGGGCCAGCAGGCGCGACCCCGAGGCGGACGACAGGCCGGGGTCGGCGCCCGCGATGGTCGATCCCATCGTGTGGTTGCGCGCGGCGTTCATCTGCTGCAGGGTCGGCTGGCCGTCCGTCGCCACCGGGGCCGACGGCGCCGCGGCCGACGGCGTCGGCGTCGGGGCCGGTGTCTCCGCCACGGCCGCGAGAGTGCCGGTGGCGAGCAAGGCGATGGTCACGGTCATGGCCGTGAGCGAACGGTTGAGGATGCTCAAAGCGATCCCCCGGACTGGGTGGAGGGCATTGCGCCCCTTCGCTGGTCGGTGGTCGGTGGGCGTGCTGGCAGCCTAACCCCGTCCCGGCGGAAACGCTCCGATTTTCGTACCGGACTGTCTACCGCTGCAAGAACGCCAGGACGGCGAGCACCCGGCGGTGGTCGTCGCCCGAGTCCTCCAGCCCGAGCTTCTGGAAGATCGACGTCACGTTCTTCTCCACCGCGCCGACGCCGATGACCAGGCGCTGCGCGATGCCGGCGTTGGTGCGGCCCTCGGCCATCAATTGCAGCACCTCCGTCTCGCGCGGCGTGAGCGCCCCCAGCGGATCGGTGCGGCGCACGAGCAGCTCGCGCACCACCTGCGGGTCGAGGACCGTGCCTCCGTCGGCGACGCGGGTGATCGCATCCTTCAGCTCGTCGAGCGACGCGATCCGGTCTTTCAGCAGGTAGCCGGTGCTCCCACTCCCCGCCGAGAGCAGCTCCTGGGCGTACGTCCCCTCGACGTACTGGCTGAGCAGCAGAACGGCAGTGTCCGGATGCTCGGAGCGCACTCGTATCGCCGCGCGGACCCCCTCGTCCCGGTACGTCGGCGGCATCCGCACATCGAGCACCGCCACATCGGGCGCCAGCTCGCCGATCTCCGCGAGGAGACTGTCCGCGTCGCCGAAGGCGCCGACCGTGTCGAAACCGGCCTCGTCGAACAGCCGGATCAGTCCCTCGCGCAGGAGGACGGAATCGTCGGCGACGACGACGCGGAGGCGGGAGGGGTCACTCGCTGGCACCCCTCCAGCCTAGGGCCGGGGTCGTCAGCCTGCCGGCGGCACCGGGATACGCGCCCCCACTCGCGTCGGACCGCCCTCCGGGCTGTCGACCACGAGCTCACCGCGGAGCCCGCGCACCCGTTCGTCGAGACCGCGCAGGCCGTGGCCGTCGACCAGCGACGCCCCGCCCCGCCCGTTGTCGGTGAGCCACACGTCGAGCCAGGCGACTCCGGTCTGCGGGTCGGTGCGGAGGTCGAGGAACAGCCGCGCGGCCGTCGCCTCGGAGTGTTTGGCCAGATTGCTCGCCAGCTCGGCCGCGACGAAGTAGACGCTCCGCTCCAACTCCGGCGAGAACCGGGTGCCCGCCGCGATGTCGGTCTCGAGCGTGATCGGGATCGGGCTGCGCGCCGCCAGGCTCTCGACCGCGGAGACGAGACCGCGGTCCTGCAGGATGGGCGGGGCGAAGCCCCGGGACAGGGCGCGGAGCTCCTCGAGGGTGTCGCGGGCCTGCTGACCGGCTTCGGCGAGGATGGCGCGGGCGCCGTCCGGGTCGGCGTCGAGTTTGCGCTCGGCGCTGGCGATGTCCATCTGCAGCCGGATCAGCCGCTGCTGAGGTCCGTCGTGCAGGTCGCGCTCGAGACGGCGCAGCGCCTGGTCTTCTGCGACGACGGCCGCACCCCGCGAGGCGGACAGGTCGGCCACCTCGCGCTGCAGCGCCTCGGAACGCCACGCTCCGAGCATCCCGGCCGCGATCGCCTGGTGCATCAGGGTGAGGCCGCGCGTGACGAACGGGAGGGTGGCTGCGAAGAGCATGCCGAGGATGATGTAGAGGACCTGATCGCCGACCACCGGATCGAACGTCGACTGCGTGTTGAACGCCCAATCCACGATCACCTTCGACAAGAACACGCTCTGCCCCTGCTGCGGGATGAAGCGGTCCCAGATCCAGCCGGTGAGGCCGCCGAGCGCGGTCGCCGTCCACGCGATCGTGATCGACCACGACACGATGCTGACGATGGGGTTCACGATCATCGTGTGCAGCAGGTAGAGCCAATAGTGCCCGTTGATGAACGGCCCGAAGGCGGCGCGCCAGAACGTACGCGGCTTGTCGGCCGCCTCCCACTGCGGGCGGGTGATCGACGGTCGTCCGGCCCAGCGCAGCCGCACCAGCTCCAGCGTTCCGAAGCCGCGCGCGGTGTAGAACGCGCCGATCAGGATGAACAACCCGACGTAGATGACGATCGTGCCGACGCCCGTCCAGAACAGGGACTGCAGAACGGAGAGCCCGACGATCGCTATGGGCATCGTCAGCACCAGGAAGCCGAGCTCACGGGGCACGCCCCGCCAGAGCGAGCCGTAGTTGCTGCCGGCGCGGGCCGGGATGTGCTGGATGCTCGTCACGCCATCCAGCGTGGCAGAGGTTTCAGTGCTCATGGTCGTTCTCCTGTCGGGGTCCGCTGCCGGACCCGGCCGCGGTGGTGTCTTCGGGAACGGTGCCGGCCCGCTGCCCGGGCTTCACGACCACGAACTGACCCATCATGCCGTGGTCTTCGTGGGTGAGCAGGTGGCAGTGATACATGTACGGCACGTTCCGGTCGGTGTAGTCGGTGAAGCGCATCAGCAGTCGGAACTCGGTGTGCGGCGGGAGGTAGATCGTGTCCTTCCAGCCGGCCAGCTCGGGCGGCGGTGCGGCGCCCGCCACGCTCGCGACCTGGAACTGGACGTCGTGCACGTGGAAGTTGTGCGGAGCGTCCATCGTGTTGGTCACCACCCACTGCTCGAGCGAGCCGACCTCGACGGTCTCGTCGATCCGTCCCATCTCGAGCTGGCGGCCGTTGATCTCGTGGCCGTCGAGCCGGAAGGTGCGCGTGACCTCGGCATGCGACGTCCTCCAGCGGTCGATGGGCACGAGGGTCGCCGGCGCCGCGCCAACCGGCTTCAGCGTGGAGGCTCCCCGCAGCTGGAGGATGTCGAGGGTGTCGTCGCCCGCGTTCATCCCCGCGATCGCGGCGTCGACGCCGAGTTCGGGCGGTGTGGAGCGCAGCGTCACGCGCTCCCCGGGCGCCACGCGCACCAGCACCTCGGCCCGCTCGCCCGGCGACAACCGGATGTGCGTCAGCGGCGCCGGCGCGCGCAGCAGTCCCCCGTCGGTCGCGATCAGCTCGAAGGAGCGCTTGTCGCTCAACCCGAAGTCGTACGTCCGTGCGGGGGACGCATTGAGGAGACGCAATCGCACGACGTCCGTGGTCACGTCGAGGAATGGGCCGACGGCGCCGTTCACCACGACGGTGTCCCCGATCGCCCCGATGAACCCGCTGACCTCGTCGGTGAACGCGCCCTGGCCGTCGAACCGCTTGTCCTGAACGATCACCGGTATGTCGTCGACGCCGTACTGCCGGGGCAGGTCGAGCGCCGCCTCGAGCGGATCCTTCAGGATGACCATTCCAGCCATCCCCAGCTGCACCTGGCGCTCCGTCTCGCCGTGGAGATGCGGGTGGTACCAGAGGGTCGCAGCGGGCTGGTCGATGCGCCAGTGCGGCTCCCACACCTCGCCGGGCGAGACCATCTGGTGCGGGCCTCCGTCCATGCGCGCCGGCAGGTGCATCCCGTGCCAGTGCACCGTGGTCTCCTCGGCGAGGTGGTTGGTGACGTGCATGCGGACCAGGTCGCCGCGATCGGCCACGATCGTCGGGCCGAGGTAGGCGCCGTCGAAGCCCCACGTCGGAGTTTTCGTGCCGGGGAGGAACTCGGTGGTTCCGGTGCGGGCGTCGAGCGCGAAGACCTTCTCCCCCGCTGCATTCACCGTCGGCTCAGCCAGCGGCGGGATCGGGAGCGCGGTGTCGAAGGCCACCTTGCCCACCGTGTCGATCGTGCCGCCGCCGAAGCCGGATCCGCAGCCCGCCAGGCCGATGCCGACGGACGCGGCCGCGACGACGGCGAGACCCGCGCTGATCAGCGTGGCGCGGGGCCGGCGAAGGGCGGAGGTGCGGTCGGTGGAGGACATGAGTCCAGCCTCGCGATCCCGCCGGCGCCCCGGTATCAGGAGGGCATCCGAACCGGCGCGGGGGTTACCCCCACCGACTTAGCGCAGCCTCAGCTTCGTTGCGGAATTCCCCCAGCCGCGTAGCGTTGAGGAAGGCAAGAGAAAGGACGCCCACATGACGGACATCGCCGTATCGCAGAGTGTTTCCAACCCGGACGTCGCCGCCGGGGTCGCACAGTTCCTCAGCCCGGTCGTGATCGACCTCACCGCCCTCGTCGTCAACGGCAAGCAGGCGCACTGGCACGTGCGCGGCGCCAACTTCATCGGCGTCCATGAGCTGCTCGACGTCATCGTCGCCCACGCGCAGGAGTGGGCCGACCTGGCCGCGGAGCGCATCGTGGCCCTCGGCCTCCCGGTCGACGCCCGCCTGGGCACGGTGGCCGCCAAGACCACCACCGGCGAGCTCACCGCCGGCTTCCGCCAGTCGAAGGACACGATCGCCGAGGTCATCGGCCAGCTCGACGCCGCCCTCGTCGCCGTGAACACCGCGGTGAAGGAGCTCGAGGAGCTCGACCAGACCAGCCAGGATGTCGCGATCGAGATCGCCCGCGGGCTCGACAAAGACCGCTGGTTCCTCTTCGCGCACATCAGCGAGTAGCACTCACGCTGTTCGCACGGGTCGTCCTCCGGGGCGGCCCGTGCGGCGTTTCCGACCCCCGAGCGAGAGCCCTCAGCGCAGAGCGTCGTGCGTGAAATCGCCGGCGAGCAGCGTCGCCGCTACGGGCATCCGGCGCAGTTCGGCGATCGTGCACGCGAACGGGTCGTACTCCAGAACGGCCAGATCGGCCGGCTCCCCCACGGCGACCCGGCTGCGCACCGAGGCGGCGAGGCCCACCCGGCGCGAGATCGACTGCTCCGGATGCCACGGCTCGCGTCCGCCACGAGAGCGCGCGACGGCGGCGGCCAACGCGACCCAGGGGTCGAGCGGCGCCACCGGCGCGTCGGACCCGAGCGCGAGACGCACCCCCGCGCGCTGCAGGGCGGCCAGCGGGAACGCCCTGCCGGTGCGTCCCGCCCAGAGCACGTCGGCGACATCGCGGTCGTCCATGGCGTGCTCCGGCTGCACGCTGGCCGTGACCCCGAGCTCGGCGAAACGCGCGATGTCGCCGTTCGTGATCAGCTGTGCGTGCTCGATGCGTCCCCGGCAGCCGACTTCCGCGAAGGCGTCGAGGGCGAGCCGGTTCGCGTGGTCGCCGATGGCGTGCACGGCGGGCTCCAGCCCGTGGGACGCGGCGAAGTACATCGAGGCCACCAGTTCGGCGAAAGACAGGTTCTCGGCGCCGAAACCGCCGTCGGGGTACGGGTCGAAGCAGAACGCCGTGCGCGTGTTCAGCGAGCCGTCGGTGATGACCTTGTACGGCCCGACGGTGAGCAGTCCGCCCGTGCCTTCGATCACCGAGCCGGTCCTCAGTCCCAGCGCGGCGGCGCGTTCCAGGTGCTCGCCGTAGACGCCGAACTCCACGCGGAGCTCGTCGGCTCCCGCCTGCATCCGCCGCTGCCAGACGTCGAGGTTCCAGCCGTACTCCAGGTCCACGATCCCGACGACTCCGCGGGCGGCGGCCGCCTTCGCCGCGTCGCGGGCCCAGCGGTCGAGCGTCCCGTCGTCGGCCGCGGCCAGCTGCATCGTGACGGCGAAACTCGCGTCCTCCCGCAGAACGGCGGCATCGGGGTCGCCGGCGGTCGCCGGCGCGAGCATCCGGGCCGCCGTGGTGTTCAGCCAGCAGCAGTGCAGGTCGCCTGCGATCAGCACGACGGGCCGGTCCCCTGACGCGCGGTCGAGCAGTGCGCGCGTGGGCCGGTCGGGCCAGAGAGCGTCATGGAAGCCGAAGCCGACGATCGGGTCGCTCCCGGCATCCGCCAGCGCGCGCCCGCTCACGAGCTCTGCGGCCTCGGCAGCGGATGCGGCGCCCGACACGTCGAGACGGCGCGCGGTCTGCGCCCACTGCGTGAAGTGCACGTGGTTGTCCCAGAGTCCCGGGATCACCCAGCGTCCGTCGAGCGACACCGTCTCGTCGCCGTGCAGCCGGCCCGCGGGGGCGATCTCGGCGATGCGGCCCTGCGCGATCAGGACATCGACCGTGCCGTCGGCGGTCGGGATGCGGCCGCCGCGCAGCACCGTCGTCATCGAGCGGCGCGCATCCGGTCGCGGACCCGGCGCATCTCGGCCGCCAGAGCCGGGCTGGCGTACGGCCCGTCGCCCTCGAGCTCGGAGACGATGCGGTCGACGGTCTCGGCCGGCTTGTTCTGGCTCATCTTGCTCTTGGCCACCACACGCGTCGGGGTGAGGCGCAGGCCGACAGTGCCCGACGAGATCCGCTGGGCGTACGCGGCGTTCACCGGAGTGCCCTCCATGCGGCGCGGGTTCGGCAGCACACCCTCGAAATGGTCGACCAACCGGCCGAGCACCTCGAAGTTCTCTTCGACGCTGAGGATCTCGGGCACGCCGCTCAGGTGCACGGCGACGAAGTTCCACGTGGGCACGGCCGGTGCGGCGTCGTACCAGCCCGGAGAGATGTAGCCGTGCGGGCCCTGGAAGATCACGATGATCTCGTGCGCTCCGAGTTCGTGCAGCTGCTCATCCGGTCGTCCCACGTGCGTGACGATCGAGAGCTCCTCCCGCGTCTCGTCGACCAGCACAGGATAGTGCGATGCCACGAGCCCCTCGGACGTCTGGCTCACGATGGTGGCCCACGGGTTCTCCCGGATGAGCCGCTTGATCTCCGCCGGGTCCGCCAGCGTGAAACTCGGATTCTGCCGCATCCACCAAGAATCCCACACGCGCGGGGGCGACGGCAGCACGGAGGCGTCAGCGTTCCGCGATCGCCCGCCGCAGTTGCGCGGCGAGGTACGGCCCGAGCGTGCGGTCGTACGTCGCCGTCAGGTGGGTCGGGTCGTAGTAGACGACGACATTGCCGACGACCATCGGGCACTCGGTCGGCGTGCAGTAGCGCGAGCTCAGATCGATCGACGAGACCCCCGGCGTCCGGGCGGCAGCCCGGGCCGGGGCATCGCTGAGCCGGAAGCCCGTCGAGCGGGACATCGTGCAGCCGTGCGCTCGGCTCGCATCCGTCGCTGCGTCGAGGCAGACGAGAGCGGACGGGGTCGGCGAGGGGTTGTCCTCGATCACCACGATCTTCGTGCCTCGGGCGGCGACGGGCGCCCACGCCCTCGTGTACCCGTCGACCCGCGGATCGGGAGCGCTCGCCGCGTGCCGCCGGTGGCCTGCCCCCTCCGCATACCGGCTGGCTGTCACGATCACCACGTCGTAGTCGGTGCTCTCGAGGATCCTCTGAAGGCTCTCGCGGTTCGCGCAGCGGGAGCTTCCCTCGAAGTTCCCCCAGACGCACCCGCTGCCCAGATAGGTGTCGAGGCTCCAGCCCAGGGACGGCAGCTGACTCAGGATCGCCGGCATGATGGCAGCGGCGTGCGAATCCCCCACCAAGGCGACCGAGAGCGCGGATGCACGCCGGGAGCCGAAGTGGCACGTCGTCAGCGGCGCACCGCTCGCGGCGTTGCAGGCGAAGCCCGGACCACGATCCTGGGTCATCGAGCCGGGATCGGGCGCGATGACCTCCCCGAGAGACGTGTTGTCGCAGGTGCGGGCAGGATCCAGAGCAGCCGCTCCGACGCAGGCACTCGGTCCGGCGTGGGCGATCGCCTGCTGCGCCAGTGCGTCCCTCATGCCGAGCGCGCCGAAGCCGGAGAGGACGATCACCGTGATCGTGAGCATGGCGACCCCGGCAGCGAGCAGAGACCGACGCGGCCGCCTCCGCGCCAAGAATCCCGCCCGCCCCTCGGACGAGCGGAAGGGAACCTCGATGTATCTCCTGGTCAGCCAGGCCAGGCCGACAGCGATGCCGACGAGTGCGAGCTTGCCGACGGTGGAGCTGGGGCCGGCCAAGGCATACCCTGCCGCGATGATCAACGGCCAATGCCAGAGATAGAGGGAGTACGACATGTCGCCGATGGCTTGGACCGGACGGAGTCGGTAGAGCACCGCCGGTGAGAGCCGTCCGCGCGGGCTGCCCGCCCAGATCACGATCGCGGTTCCGACCGTGGGAAGGAGCGCGGCATAGCCCGGGAACGGCGTCGCGTCTCCGAATCCGAAGACCGCGACCGCGATCGCCAGCATTCCCAGCAGGGAGAGCGCGGCGCGCATCCGGATGCCCGCGTAGCCGGCGAGACGACCGGCGCCGATGGCGAGCAGTGCGCCGAGCCCGAACTCCCACACGCGCGTGCCGGTGAGGAAGTAGGCGCCCGGCGACGCGGGAGTCGCGATGATCGACCAGACGAGGCTCACCGCGATCACGACGGCGACCACCGCGCCGAGGAGGCGTCGTGGTGCGATCCGCAGACGGACCGCGAGAAGAGCGGCCGCGCCCAGGAGGAGCGGCCAGATCAGATAGAACTGCTCCTCCACGGACAGGGACCAATAGTGCTGCGAGAGGGACGGCACGTTCGACGCGGCGAAGTAGTCGACCGCGTTGCCCGCGAGCGTCCAATTCTCGACGTACACCGCGGACGACAGGATCTCAGTGAGGAATTGCCGCCGAAGCGCGAGCGGGACGATCGCGAACACCATCACCGCAGAGACGACGAGGACGAGCATTGCCGCCGGAAGCAGCCGGCGCACGCGGCGCGCCCAGAAGGACGCGAGAGGCACCCGGCCCTCCCGCTCCGTCTCCCGGAGGAGGTGGCCGGTGATCAGGTAGCCCGAGATGACGAAGAAGACGTCGACGCCGACGTACCCGCCCGGAAAGCGGAGCGGCCAGACATGGAACAGCACCACGCTGAGCACGGCGACGGCACGAAGTGCCTGGATCTCCGGACGCACCGCCGACGCCCCCACCACGCTCACCGGCGTCGTGGAGAACCGTGCGGTCGAGGCGGGAGCGGTCACATCGTCGCGGGCTCCGTCAGGCCTGGTCGACCGGGCACCAGTACAGCTTGCGCCCGCCCATCACCTCGAGGAGGATGTTCGTCCCGCACACCCGGCACGGCAGACCCTCGCGCTTGTAGACCCAGTGCCGTTCGTCGCGCGAGGCCATCGCCTTGCGATATGACTCGTCGTCGAGGTCGTCCATGGTCATCATCTGTCCGGTCTCGACGCCGATCCTCAGCAGGTGGACCCAATCGCGCCAGAGTCCGCGCACGGTCTCCTCAGGGACCTGCTTGCCGGGACTGTGCGGGTTCTGCCGGGCGCGGAACAGCAGCTCGGCGCGGTAGACATTGCCGATCCCGCTGACCACGGACTGGTCCATCAGGAGCAGGCCGATGGGCGTCGGCTTCTTGCGCACCGCGGTGACGAACCGCTCTTCGGCATCCGGACCGTCGTCGACGATGGGGTCGGGACCCAGTTTCGCGATCACGGCGTCGACCTGCGCCGGGTCGAGCACCTCGCAGGCGGTCGGGCCGCGGAGGTCGGCCACCGCCGTGTCGCTCAGCAGGCGCACTCGCACCTGCCCGATCGGCTCGGGCGGGAACTCGGTGATCTCCTCCTGCAGCTTCTCCGACTCGGCCATCCGCAGGCGCGTGCGCCGTGGAGCGCCGATGCTGTGCACCGAGTTCTCCCCGGCGTCGTCGAAGACCGTGCCGCGCTGGTTCGTCTGCCCCATGCGGCCGTTGGCGGAGGCGATCGTCGGGTCGACGCTGATGTCGCCGGCGAAGTCCCACGCTCCGTACATGCCGAGGTGAACGCGCAGCCACAATTCGTTGTCGAACTCGAGGAACATCTGCTTGCCCACCGCGCGCGCCTCGATCATCCGGTGGCCGTCGATCAGCCGGGCGTCGTCGGCGAACCGCCCCTGCGGCGACGACACGGCGATCGTGTGACCGACGAAGTTCTGCGCGAACTGCCGGGCGATGCGGTGGACGGAGTGGCCTTCTGGCATCAGTGGTCCACGTTCTTGCCTGCGATGTCGCCGGTGGCCTCGAACTCCGCGAGCTGCGCGATGCGGCGCACGTGCCTCTCTTCGAGGGAGAACGGTTCGGCGATGAAGGCGTCGATGAAGCCGGTCGCCTCTTCGACGGTGTGCTGCCGGGCGCCGATCGAGATCACGTTGGCGTCGTTGTGCTGCCGCGCGAGCACCGCCGTGCTGTGGTTCCAGACGAGGGCGGCGCGTGCCCCCGTCACCTTGTTCGCGGCGATGGCCTCGCCGTTGCCGGAGCCGCCGAACACGACGCCGAGGGCCTCGACACCGGCCTGCTGGTCGGCGATGACCGCCTTGGCCGCATTGATGCAGAACGCCGGATAGTCGTCGAGAGGGTCGTAGCTCGAGGGTCCGTGGTCGACCACTTCGTGCCCCGCGGCGGCGAGGTGCTCCTGAAGGTGGGTGCTGAAATCGAGACCGGCGTGATCGGTGGCGATGTGGATGCGCATGGAGACCAGTTTAGAGATGCGTCTAGGGTTGTCTGTTGGACACGATCCACAGACCAGCCGAAGGAGTCAGCGTTGCCCGGAGAAAACCTCACCCGCGTCGAAGCCCAGGAGCGTGCCGCGCTCGTCAGCACCCGCAGTTATGACGTCGCCCTCGATCTGACGACCTCGCCGGAGACCTTCCTCAGCACGACGACCGTGCGATTCTCGGCGCAGGAGGGCGCGTCCACCTTCATCGACGCGATCACGCGCACCGTCCACTCGGTCACGCTCAACGGCGTCGAGCTCGACCCCGCAGCGGTGAGCGACGGCGTGCGCATCCAGCTCGACGGTCTCGCCGCCGAGAACGAGCTCACCGTCGTCGCCGACGCGATCTACACCAACACCGGCGAGGGACTGCACCGTTTCGTCGACCCGGTCGACGGCGAGGTGTACCTCTACAGCCAGTTCGAGGTCCCGGATTCGCGTCGCGTGTTCGCCGCGTTCGAGCAGCCCGACCTCAAGGCCGAGTTCACCTTCACGGTGACCGCCCCCGCCCACTGGGTCGTGGTGAGCAACTCCCCCACTCCGGAGCCGACGGATGCCGGCGACGACAAGAAGACCTGGGCGTTCCCCGCGACCAGCCGCATCTCGTCGTACATCACCGCGCTCATCGCTGGGCCGTACGACTCCGTGCACAGCGAGCTGACCAGCCGCGACGGCCGGGTCATCCCGCTCGGCGTCTACGCCCGCAAGAGCCTGGCCGAGTACCTCGACGCCGACTACATCTTCGAGAAGACGCGCGAAGGCTTCGCGTTCTACGAGGAGAAGTTCGACTACGCGTACCCGTTCGAGAAGTACGACCAGCTGTTCGTCCCCGAGTTCAACGCGGGCGCGATGGAGAACGCCGGCGCCGTGACCTTCACCGAGACGTACGTCTTCCGCTCGAAGGTGACCGACGCCATCAAGGAGCGTCGCGTCGTCACGATCCTGCACGAGCTCGCCCACATGTGGTTCGGCGACCTGGTAACGATGAAGTGGTGGAACGACCTCTGGCTGAACGAATCGTTCGCGGAGTACGCCTCCACGCTGGCCACGGCCGAGGCCACCGAGTGGAAAGAGGCGTGGACCACCTTCGCCGCCATGGAGAAGAGCTGGGCCTACAAGCAGGACCAGCTGCCGTCGACCCACCCGATCGTCGCGACGATCAACGACCTCGAAGACGTGCAGGTCAACTTCGACGGCATCACCTACGCCAAGGGCGCGTCCGTGCTGAAGCAGCTCGTCGCGTGGGTCGGCCAGGACGACTTCCTCGCCGGCGTCGCCGAGTACTTCAAGAAGCACGCCCACTCGAACACCGAGCTGCGCGACCTGCTGGTCGAGCTGGAGGCCACGAGCGGCCGCGACCTCACCGACTGGTCGGAGAAGTGGCTGGAGACCGCGGGAGTCAACACGCTGCGTCCCGAGATCGCCGTGGACGCCGACGGCGTCATCACCTCGTTCGCCGTCCTCCAGAGCGCTGCGTCCGATCACCCCACGATCCGCCCGCACCGTCTGGCGATCGGCTTCTACGACCTCACCGACGGCAAGCTCGTCCGCGGCCACCGGCTGGAGCTCGACGTCGACGGTGAGCGCACCGAGGTCGCCGAGCTGGTCGGACTGGCGCGCCCCGCTCTCGTGCTGCTCAACGACGACGATCTGGCCTACGCCAAGATCCGGCTTGACGAGGAGTCGCTCGCCGTCGCCATCGAGCACCTCTCCGACATCGAGAGCCCGCTCGCACGCTCGCTCGTCTGGGGTGCTGCGTGGGATGCGACGCGCGACGCCGAGACCGCCGCAAGCGACTACGTGCGCCTGGTCCTCGGGAACATCGCCCCGGAGACCGAGTCGACGACGATCCGCACCACGTTGAGCCAGCTCGTCCTCGCGGCCGGCTCCTACGTGGCCCCGGAGCGCCAGAAGGCGACCACCGAGGACGCGGCGTCCGCACTGTGGACCCTCGCCCAGCAGGCCGCGGCCGGCAGCGACGCGCAGTTCCAGTTCGTTAAGTTCTTCGCGGCACTGGCGTCGACGGATGAGCAGCTCGCCACCATCGCGGCCCTCCGCGACGGCTCGACCGGCCTTCCCGGCCTCGAGATCGACACCGACCTCGCCTGGGAGCTCCTGATCGCGCTCGTCGCCGGCGGGAAGGCCGGTCACGATGAGATCGACGCGGCGCTCGCAGCGGACAACACCGCGAACGGCGCCCAGTTCGCGGCCCAGGCGGCCGCCTCCATCCCCACCCTCGACGGCAAGCAGGCGGCGTGGGACTCGGTGTTCGCCACCGACACCGCGCCCAACGCGATCGTGCGCTACACCGGTCTCGGCTTCCAGCGCGCGGCCGACAAGAGCGTGCTCGCCGCGTTCGTGAAGCCGTACTTCGACGCCTTGCAGGGCGTGTGGGAGTCGCGCAGCTACAAGATCGCCGAATACCTCGTCGCCGGAATGTACCCGGCGCCGCTGGCGAACGCGGAGCTGCGGGACGCGACCCGCGCGTGGCTCGACGCCAACCAGGAGCCGGCAGCATTGCGCCGCCTCGTCGTCGAGAACCTCGCCGGCGTGGAGCGCGCCATCGCCGCGCAGGAGCGCGACGCCCGGTAGTCCCCCTCGCGAGACGACGGATGGCATGGTACTTCGGTACCATGCCATCCGTTTTCGAGACCGCACCGCGAGCCGATGACGCCGGATGCCCGGCTCAATAGAGTCGTACCCATGATCCAACTCGACCGTCTCACGAAGACGTACGGCAGCAAGACTGCCGTCAACGACATCTCGGCGACCATCCAGCCCGGCAAGGTCACCGGCTTCCTCGGCCCGAACGGCGCCGGCAAGTCCACCACCATGCGCATGATCATGGGCCTCGACCGGCCGACCCACGGCAGTGCGATCGTCAACGGAAAGCGCTACGTCGAGCACACGTCGCCGCTCACCGAAGTGGGCGCGCTGCTCGACGCCAAAGCGGTTCACACCGGACGCACCGCCTACAACCACCTGCTCGCGATGGCGGCCACCCACGGCATCCCCAAGAGCCGGGTGCACGAGGTGATCGGCCTCACCGGACTCGAGTCCGTCGCCGGCAGGCGTGTCGGCGGCTTCTCCCTCGGAATGGGCCAGCGGCTCGGCATCGCCGCAGCGATGCTCGGCGACCCGGCCACGCTCATCCTGGACGAGCCCGTCAACGGACTCGACCCGGAAGGCGTCCTGTGGGTGCGGCAGTTCGCACGGCACCTGGCGAGCGAGGGCCGCACGGTGTTCCTCTCGTCGCACCTGATGAGCGAGATGGCGCAGACCGCCGACCACATCATCGTGCTCGGGCGCGGCCGCATCCTCGCCGACGCCCCGGTCGGCGACATCCTCGCCGCAGCCACCCGCGGCGCGGTCCGCGTGCGCACCCCGCAGCCCGACGAGCTCGTCCGCGCTGTCGGCGGTCCGGATGTGACCATCACCGGCGTGGAGAACCAGCTGCTCGAGGTCGCGGGCATCAGCGCCGCACAGATCGGCGAAGCCGCGGCTCAATTCGGAATCGTGCTCCACGAGCTCACCCCCATCAACGCCTCCCTCGAAGAGGCATACCTCGAACTGACGCAAGACGACGTCGAATACCGCACGGAGGTCTCCCGATGAGCACAGCAGTCGCAAGTCCCACCCGCCACACCTCGCTCGGGCACCTCACGTTCCCGCGCGTCGTGCGCTCCGAATGGATCAAGTTCCGCACCCTCCGCTCGACCTTCTGGTCGTACGCGATCGTGCTGGTGCTCGGCATCGGCCTGACCGCGCTGGTGGCCTTCAGCTTCCCCGAGTCCCAGGTCTCGCAGATGCCGGATGCCGCGAAGGCGAGCTTCGTCTCCAGCACCGCGCTGTTCGGCGTCTACTTCGGCCAGCTGATCGTGGCCGTGCTCGGGGTGCTCGCGATCTCCGGCGAGTACTCCACGGGCATGATCCGCTCGTCGTTCGCGGCCGTCCCGCGCCGCACCCCGGTGTTCGTCGCGAAATCGATCGTGCTGTTCGTCTCCTCGTTCGTGGTCGGGATAGTGACCACCGTCGCCGGCTATGCGATCGCAGGGCCGGTCCTCTCCGGCAAGGGCTTCCCTGTCGACATCACCCAGTCGGACACGGTCTGGGCCATCCTCGGCGCGGGCGCGTACCTCGGTCTCGTGTCGGTCTTCGCTCTGGGCCTCGGCACGTTGCTGCGCTCCGCGGCCGGCGGGATCGCAGCAGCGCTCGGCGTCGTGTTCCTCCTGCCGATCATCGTGAACATCCTGCACAGCCTGCTGAGCACGGTCGACTGGATCGGCGACGTGCCGAAGTATCTCATCAGCGACGCCGGTCAGGCGATGGCCGGGAGCGGCGGCACGACCCTCGACCCGTGGCAGAACGTGCTCGTGGTGCTGGTCTGGACCGCTGTGTCGTTCATCGCGGGCGCGATCGTCATGAAGCGCCGCGACGCGTAGCGTTCCCTCTATGAGCACCGACCAGATCTCCCCCGGCCGGGCGGCTTCCCCGGCCGAGGGAGATCTGCTGCTGCCGCGGCCACCGGGAGCGATCCGCCGCTTCTGGGGCGCGCATCCGGTGTTCTTCGACGCCCTGATCGCCGGCGTCTACCTGGTGCCGACGCTGACCGCGGGCATCGTGAGAATGGTCACGGAGCCCAGCTGGCAGCTCGCCGTCGGGCTGGTGCTCTCCGCCATCGCCGGAGCGGCGCTGTTCCTGCGGCGGCAGCAGCCGTGGGCGGTCTTCGCGGTGGCGCTGGCGCTGCTGGTCGTCACCGTGTCGATCTCGCATGACATCGACTTCGTCCCGGCCCTCTTCGCGCTCTACGCCCTCGCGGTGTACCGATCGGCGCGCGCGGCCTGGCTCGGGTTCGCGATCTTCTCCGCCGCGACGGCGGCAGCGCTCGCCATCGGATCCCTGCTCGCACGAGTGGTCATCTACACGCCGCTCGACAACAACCCCATCGTCTCGGGCATCATCGTGATCCTCGCGGGCCTGTTCTGGGTGCTGATCGGCAACAACATCGGCAACAGGCGGCGCTACCTGGTCGCGCTCATCGACCGTGCCCAGCAGCTCGCCCGCGAACGCGACCAGCAGGCCGTGATCGCCGCCGCGGCCGAGCGGAGCCGGATCGCGCGCGAGATGCACGACATCGTCTCGCACAGCCTGACGGTGATGATCACTCTGGCCGACGGGTCCGCGAGCGTCGCGGCCACATCGCCCGAGCGCTCCGCCGAGGCCATGCGGATGGTCGCCGAGACCGGCCGCTCCGCCCTCGGCGACATGCGCAGACTGCTCGGCGTACTCCGGGCATCCGAGGGGAACGGCGCGGACCACGCGCCTCAGCCCGGCCTCAGCGAACTCGGCGAGCTGGTCGAGCGGTTCCGTGCGGCGGACCTGCCCGTGCGGATCACTGTCAGCGGCGAGCCGCCCACCGACACCGGGCAGCAGCTCACCGTCTTCCGGGTCGTGCAGGAGGCACTCACGAACGCCCTCCGCTACGCCGCCATCGCGACCGTGGTCGACGTGACCATCGCGTTCACGGCCGAGTCGATCACGATCACCGTCGACGACGACGCCGCCCTGCACGGTGCGCCCGGCCAGGGCTCGGGACGCGGCCTGCTCGGGCTGCGCGAGCGCGTCGGACTGTACGGCGGCACCCTCGAAGCCGGCCCGAAGCCTGGCGGCGGATGGCGGCTGCGCGCGAAGTTCGATACGATCGCCGGCTCCGCGCCGGTGAGCGACACCACCGACCACGCCCCACAGGAGACCATGTGACCGACCACTCCCCCATCCGCGTGCTCCTCGTCGACGATCAGGCCCTCGTGCGCCTCGGGTTCCGCATGGTGCTCGAAGCCGAGAGCGACCTGACCGTCGTGGGCGAGGCGGCAGACGGCGGCGAGGCGGTGCGTCTGGCCGTCGAGTCCCGGCCCGACGTGATCCTGATGGACGTCCGGATGCCCACCCTCGACGGAATCGAGGCCACGCGGCGCATCGTCGCGGCCAACCCGCAGGCGCGCATCATCATCCTCACGACCTTCGACCTCGACGAGTACGCGTTCGGCGGCCTCCGCGCGGGCGCCAGCGGCTTCCTGCTCAAGGATGCGCGTCCCGCCGAGCTCACCGCGGCCATCCGGACGGTCGCCGCAGGAGACGCGGCGGTGTCCGGACGGGTGACCCGCTCGATGCTCGAGCTGTTCGCCGAGCGCCTCCCCGCCGACCCGACCGCCGGAGCCGGCGCCGCCGACCCGACCGCCGCGCTCACGCCGCGCGAGCGCGAGATCCTGCTCGCGATCGCCGAGGGGCTCTCCAACGGCGAGATCGGCGCCAAGTTCTACCTCACGGAGTCCACGGTGAAGACCCATGTCGGCCGGGTGCTCGCCAAACTGCACCTGCGCGACCGGGTGCACGCCGTGATCTTCGCGTACGACAACGGGCTGATCGACCGCTGAGCCGGTGCTCGGCTCGACCCCCGGACCCAGCACCCGCCAAGGCGCGGCTCGCTAGGCTCGTAGTCATATGTTGAAAGCGCAGACGAACTTCTGGACGAACCTCGGCGAATGGGCGGTCGAGAGCGGCTGGCTGCTCGCGCGGATCGCGGCGATCATCGTCGGCGCGTTCGTACTGAGCTGGATCCTCCGCGTGGTGATCAGGCACGTCGTGCGGCAGATCGTCAGCGGCGTGAAGAAGAACCAGAACGTCGCCGACACGCAGGCGCTCGTCGCGTCGCCCCTCGCGGCGGTGCGCGTCGTGCAGCGCACCCGCACGCTCGGGACGGTGCTCACGAACATCGTCAACGTGACCATCGGGATCGTGGCGATCATCCTGGTGATCAACCAGATCGCGCCCAACGCGCTCGCCTCGCTCGCACTGCTCACCGCCGCGATCGGCGCGGGTCTCGGTTTCGGCGCCCAGAACATCGTCAAAGACGTGCTCAACGGTCTCTTCATGGTCATGGAGGACCAGCTGGGAGTCGGCGATGTGGTCGACCTCGGCGCGGCGACCGGCGTCGTGGAGGCGGTCGGCATCCGGATCACACAGGTGCGCGACGTGAACGGCGTGCTGTGGTTCGTGCGCAACGGCGAGATCCTGCGCGTCGGCAACATGTCGCAAGGCTGGTCGCGCGTGGTCGTCGACCTGGCCGTCCCCTACGACGCCGATGTCGACGCGGTCGAGTCGGCTTTGATGGAGGCGGCGACGGCGCTCGCAACGAGCCCGAAATGGCGGTCGCGCATCCTGGAGAAGCCCGAGCTCTGGGGCCTCGAGTCGATCTCGGACGACGCCATGGTCATCCGGCTCGTGCTCAAGACACGCACGACGGCCAAAGACGACGTGTCGCGCGAGCTCCGGATGCGCCTCAAGAGTGCGGTCGACGAGCTGGGGGTCAAGCTGCCGTCGCTCAATACGATCGTGCTCACCGGATTCGACGGCGCCGCCAGCGTGAGCGGCGCCAAGCCGCCTCGCACCCGGCCGACACCGGTCGTTCCGGAGGCGCCGAAGGGCCGCAAGGCTCGCGCGGCGGCCAAGCGGGCGGGTGCGGTCCCCGCCGACCCGCGTGCGCTGACGCTGAAGACACCGACCGTCGAGACGCCGCCGGCGAAGACGGAGACCGACAAAACGCAGACGGACAAGACGCCGGCCGACAAGTCAGCTGCCGACAAGACGCCGACCGACAAGACGCCGACGCGGAAACCGCCGATCACCAAGCCCTCCGAGGAGTGACGTGAGCATCCCCACGAGTCCCGAGATCCCCAGCGCTGTGCCGCCGGGCCGTGTCGTGCTGCGGTCGGGCGAGAACGGCGCCGGAGTCGAGAACACGTTGTACGACCAGATCGGCGGGCACGAGACGTTCCGGCGCCTGGTCGACACGTTCTACCGGGGTGTCGCCGACGACCCGGTGCTCAAGCCGATGTACCCCGAAGAAGACCTCGGGCCCGCCGCCGAGCGCCTCACGATGTTCCTCGAGCAGTACTGGGGCGGCCCCGGCACCTACAGCGAGCAGCGCGGGCACCCTCGGCTCCGAATGCGCCACAACCCGTTCAAGGTCAACCCGGACGCACGCGACCGCTGGCTCGCGCACATGCGTGCCGCCGTCGACGAGCTCGGCCTTCCCCCGCTGCAGGAGGAGACGCTCTGGACCTACCTCGAGCGCGCGGCCTTCGCGATGGTCAACACGTTCGAGGAGTGACGCCCGGCGCTGCGAGGGCGCCTACCGCCGCGATTCGCCGGCGAGCGTGCGGATCGTGCGGTAGCAGCCGAGCGTTGCGAACGCCAGGGCCAGCAGGATCTGCGGGAGGTACGCGCTCCACAGGTCCGGATTCGTGAAGACGTTGCTCCAGTACTCGTTCCAGAAGCGCGGCTCCGTGAGCGCCTGCATCAGCGGGATGCCGACGAATCGGACCGCATCCGTGAAGATCCCGGCCAGCAGGCTGAGCACCACGGTGACCACGATGATCGCCAGGATGGCCCAGAACGACGCCCGCGTGACGCGTGCCCTCGAACCCAGCCGGTACAGCCGCACCGCTGCGAACGCGACGCCGTACGACACGATCGACGCGATGAACCCGACGTTCCAGAGCAGAGTCCAGGCCACGACGCCGACCGGGACCACCAGCAGCGCGAGCGCGATCCCCCGCGCGACGCGCTCCGACTCGTGGAGGACCGGTGCGGCAGCGAGCTCGGCAGCGTCGTCGCCGGCCCCCGCATGCTCGGTCGCGACCTCCTCGGCGAGCACCGGCGTCGCCGGCGCGGCCTCCGGTGCTTCGCGCTGCGGTGACAGCTCCCCGTAACGCGGCACTTCCTGGTCGTTCCGGGCGTCGGTCATGGCGTGGTCTCCCCCTCATCGAGCGGGCACCGAACCGCCGCGCGAATCACAGCTTGGCACGGGCATCCGGCGCAGGCGAGACGCTCCGTGCACCCAATACGAGGGATGGCGGCGCCGGATGGCGGCGCCGGATGGCGGCGCCGGATGCTACGAGGGATGCGCCGCCAGCTCCGCAGCGTCGCGCTCGGCCTGGCCGCGCTCCACACAGAACTCGTTGCCTTCCGGGTCCTGCAGCACCACCCAGCCCCGCCCATCCGGTAGCCGATGGTCGGCGAAGAGGGTCGCGCCGAGAGCGAGGATGCGTTCGACCTCCTCGTCGCGCGTGGCGTCCGTGGGGGCGACGTCGAGATGCACCCGGTTCTTGACCGATTTGCCCTCGGGGACGTCGATGAAGAGCAGTCTCGTCGCGCCATCCGGGCTCACGATCAGGTTCTCCGTGTCGCCCGGACGATTGGGGTCGTCCGGAGCCTCGGCGAAGCCGGTGACCGCCGCCCAGAACCGCGACTGCTCGTACGCGTTCGCGCTGTCGAAAGTGATGTGAGTGATTCGAACCGCCATGATGCAAAGATAGGCCCAGCCCGAAACAGAAGTCCCGTGCCGAAGGAGACACAAGGATGACGACCAACCCGACCGACTCAGACGCCATCATCGTGGGAGCCGGCCTCGCCGGGCTCGTCGCCGCCGGCGAACTCGTCGACGCCGGCAAGCGGGTGACCATCGTGGAGCAGGAGCCCGCCGCATCATTCGGCGGCCAGGCCTGGTGGTCGTTCGGCGGCCTCTTCCTGATCGACTCCCCGGAACAGCGCCGGATGGGCGTCAACGACTCGCTCGCCCTCGCGCGCCAGGACTGGCTCGGAAGTGCGGCCTTCGATCGCGTCGAGGACCACTGGCCGCGACGCTGGGCCGAGGCCTACTTGCAGTTCGCGGCCGGCGAGAAGCGTGCCTGGCTGCACGAGAAGGGCGTCCGGTTCTTCCCGATCGTCGGCTGGGCCGAGCGCGGCGGCTACACGGCCGGCGGCCACGGGAACTCGGTGCCGCGGTTCCACATCACCTGGGGAACCGGCCCCGGGGTGCTCGAGCCGTTCATCCGGCGCGTGAAGGAGGGGGTCGCATCCGGTCTCGTCACGGTCCTGCACCGGCACCGGGTCGACGAGCTGATCGTCGAAGACGGCCGGGTCACCGGCGTGCGCGGCGCGATCCTCGCCGACGACCGGGCGCTGCGCGGCGCGCCCAGCAACCGCGACCAGGTCGGCGACTTCGAGCTGCGGGCCGGCGCGGTCGCCGTCACCAGCGGCGGCATCGGCGGCAACCACGAACTCGTCCGCGCCGCGTGGCCCGAGCGGCTCGGAACGCCACCGGCGCACATGCTCTCGGGCGTCCCCGCCCACGTCGACGGCCGGATGCTCGGCATCAGCGAGGCCGCCGGAGCGCACCTCATCAACGGCGACCGGATGTGGCACTACACCGAGGGCATCGAGAACTGGAACCCGGTGTGGGAGCAGCACGGCATCCGGATCCTTCCCGGGCCGTCGTCACTGTGGCTGGACGCCTCGGGCGACCGCCTGCCGGTGCCGCTCTTCCCCGGGTTCGACACGCTCGGCACCCTCGAACACCTGCGCACGACCGGCGCCGACTACAGCTGGTTCGTCCTCACGCAGAAGATCATCGAGAAGGAGTTCGCCCTCTCCGGGAGCGAGCAGAACCCCGACCTGACCAACAAGGACCTGCGGCTGCTGTCGAAGCGCATCGGCCCGGGCGCCCCCGGACCGGTCGAAGCCTTCAAAGCCAAGGGCGCGGACTTCGTGGTCGCCGACACGCTCGACGAACTGCTGGCGGGGATGCAGCGCCTGTCGGAGGTGCCGCTCGACCCGGAGCTGGTGACGCGCCACATCCAGGAGCGCGATCGCGAGCTCGACAACGACTTCGGCAAGGACGCGCAGATCACGGCCATCCGTGGCGCCCGCGCCTACCGTGGCGACAAGCTCATCCGGGTCGCGAGCCCGCACAAGCTGCTCGACCCGAAGGCCGGCCCGCTCATCGCGGTCAAACTGCACATCCTGACGCGCAAGAGCCTCGGCGGGATCGAGACCGACCTCGACGGACGGGCCCTCGACAGCGCGGGCGAGCCGATCCCGGGGCTGTACGCGGCCGGCGAGGCGAGCGGATTCGGCGGCGGCGGCGTGCACGGGTACCGCTCGCTCGAGGGGACGTTCCTCGGCGGCTGTCTGTTCTCGGGTCGGCAGGCCGGTCGGGCGATCGCACAGGGGTGAGTGGGACGGCGGGGTGCTGCGGCTGCGGCGCTCTCCGCCGGCTCGCTGCGCCGCGCCGCGCCCGTTTGCTGCGCCGAGCCCCGCCGGCTCGCTGCGGCGAGCTCCGGATGCCCGCAGCAGCGTTTTCCACAGGCAGGCGCCGCCCTCTAGCGCTGAGTTGCCCCAAAGTGTCGTTATGACGGCGATTCAGCGCCCCATAACGACACTTTGAGACAAGTGACGGCGCTGGCTGGCGTTGGTGGGGTGGAAGGACGTGGGAGGGCGCGGGAGGAACTGCGCCGAGCCCCGCCGGTTCGCAGCGCCGTGCTCCGGATGCCCGCAGCAGCGTTTTCCACAGGCAGCCGCCGCCCTCTGGCGTTGAGTTGCCCCAAAGTGTCGTTATGACGGCGATTCAGCGCCCCATAACGACACTTTGCGACAACTCACGGCGCTGGCGCGTGGGCGCGTGGGCGCGCGCGCGGGCTCAGGCGCGCAGCGTCCAGGCCTGCCGGCGCACCAGCGTGTGACCGCGCTTCGTCGTGAGGCGCGTCCACGGACCGGTCTCGAGGATGCTCACCGGCTCGCCTGCAGCGAGGAAGCCGAGGCTCTCCGCGGCGAAAGCCGCACCCGCTGGCACGTACTCGAGCCCCTCGATGGGACGCCCCCACACCTCGGCCCGCACCCGCTGCACGAGCTGCTCGCCCGTCCCGGACGGAATCGCCTCCGCAACTTCTGCGATGCCACCCGCCGCCGTGCGTTGCAGCAGGTCGACCTCCGTCTCGCCGACCGGGCGCCACCCTCCGCGCGGCGGCGAGATCCCCGCCCAGGTCACCGTCGACACCTCGAGCGGCATACGCACCTCGACCGGGCCGGCCGGAGCATCCCCTTCCGGGAATGCCTCCGCGATCCGCGCCAGACGGTCGAGCAGCGAACGGATCGGCACCACCGCGTCGAACGCCTCATCGGGCTGGATCGCGAACGTGCGCAACCCCAGAACCGTCGGCGTCTGGTCGAGCAGTCCGCGTGGATACAGGATCGCCGAATAGACGGCGAGGACGCCCGATCCGCCGATCAGGCGCACCGAGCCTTCCTCAACTCGTGCCGCCCGGGACAGGTATGTCTGCAGGTCGGAGACGGAGAGGGAATCCGTGAGAGAAAATGACTGGCTCATCTGCTGTCTAAACTACCAAGAGACATCATGATGGAGGCACCGTGACCGAGCCCCTGGCATCCCTTCTGACCGTGCTCGATCTGACCGACACCGGCGCCCGCACGAGTGAAGACATCTTCACCGGGCCCTCGCAGTGGATGCCCCTCGGGCGTGTCTACGGCGGCCAGGTGCTCGCGCAGTCGATCGTCGCAGCCCAGCGCACGGTTCCGGATGATCGTTCCGTGCACTCGATGCACGGCTATTTCCTGCGTCCGGGCGATGTGAACCTGCCGATCACCTTCTCGGTGGACCGCATCCACGACGGTCGTTCCTTCTCCACGCGCCGCACGCAGGCGTACCAGGGCGGCAAGCCGATCCTGTCGATGATCGCCTCGTTCCAGGACGAGGACGAAGGCGTCACCCACCAGGTGGACATGCCGGAGGGCCTTCCCGAGCCGGAGTCACTGCCCAGCTCGGCTTCTGCGCTCGCCCAGGTCGAGCATCCGGTGGCCCAGTACTGGGCGAGCGACCGGCCATTCGACATGAGGCACGTGACGTCGCCGATCTACCTGACCGTCGAGGGCGAGCACGTCCCCCACCAGGCGGTCTGGTTCCGTGCGATCGGCAGCCTCCCCGACGACCCCGACCTGCATCGCGCCGCCCTCGCCTATGCGAGCGACTACACGATCATGGAGCCCGTCATGCGCGGACACGGGATCGCCTGGGCGACCCCCGGGCTCAAGGCGGCCAGCCTCGACCACGCGATGTGGTGGCACCGTTTCGCGCGGGTGGACGAGTGGCTGCTCTACGTGCAGGAGTCGCCGAGCGCCAGCGGTGGTCGCGGGCTCTCGCTGGGGCGCATCTACAGCCGTGACGGGCGTCTCATCGCGAGCGTCGCGCAGGAGGCGATGGTGCGGGTTCCGCAGACCCCGGCCCCCGGACGCACGCCCTAGCGTCCGTCCAGGCACATCGGCCGGAGGCATCCCGCGAAGGCCTCCCGCGGAACGCGCCCCGCAGGACGCACCCGAGCGCCCTGCGGGACACCGTCACCCGAAACTGCTGCGGAGCAGCACCATGCCGTCGACGGCCGACCGGATGTCGATGGTCGCGATCTGGTCGAGCGGCACGCTGGTCGTCGCCGTCGGCTCCACCGTGCTGCCGGCCTTCGCCGACCAGGTCGAGATCTGCGTCTGCTTGCCGCTGCGGTCGGTGACGACCATCGCGTAGGTCCAGGCACGACCCGACTCGGCGCCCTCCCAGGTGGCGTAGCGGCAGGTCGTGTCGATGCGTGTGCCCCACGGCATCGGCGCGAGCTTCATCTCGGCGCTCAGTGCGCTCGGCTCCACCTGCGTCATCACCTTGCTGACGCCGGCCTGCTGGCTGGGCGCGGGTGCTAACACCGACGGAAGCACGAACGCGGACACGGCCACGATCACGGCGGCCGCGGCAGCGAGGGAACCGGCCGCCCACCAGCGCCGACGCGAACGCCGCTTGCGCACCTCGCCGAGCAGCGCCGGCAGGATCTCGGGGCTCGGCTCCGGGCTCGGGATGCCCGACCCGGCACTCTCCACGAGTGCGAACGCCTCCTCGGCGGGGACCCGGCTCAGGATGCCCGGCAGACCCGCGAGCTCCGACAGCGACCTGATGCATTGGTCGCAATCGCGCAGGTGCTCTTCGTAGGCACGCCGTTCTGTCGGCGAGAGTGCGCCGAGCACGTACGCCCCGTCCCATGAGGCGAATTCGTCGTGTGTGGTCATCGCTCGGTCACTCCTTTCTCCTGCAATGCGAGCCGCAGTGCTCGCAGTCCGTAGTGGATGCGCGACTTCACGGTTCCCTCTGGTACGTCGAGCTCTCGAGAGATCTCGGCGATCGACCGGCCTCCGTAGTAGGCGTGCACGATGACCGCCCGGTGCTCCTCGGAGAGCTCGGCGAGAGCATCCGAGACCAGCCACGCGTCGAGCACGGCATCCGATTCGCTCGGAGCGCCGCGCTCGGGGAGCACGTCGGTGCCGATCTCGTGGATGCTGTGGGCGCTGCGCTTGTCGTCGATCACGAGGTTGCGCGCCACCGTGAACATCCAGGCGCGTGCCGAGGTCTGGGTCTGGTCGAGAACGGCAGGCCGCTTCCAGGCACGCAACAGGGTCTCCTGCACGATGTCGTCGGCCATCGCGCGATCGCCGGTGAGGTGCACCACGTAACGCCAGACCGCCTGGGCGTGCTGGTCGTGAAGTTCGCGCAGCAGTCGCGCGTCCTCGTCGGGCATGGGTACCTCCACCACATAACACGCAGGGGCCGCTGAAAAGGTTCACCGTTTCGTCGACCGGTGAACCGTCGGCACGGCAGACTCGTGGATACCGGTAAGACAACGCTACGCCGACCTGTGAGGACTCAGCATGACCGACGCGTCTCCGCTCACCCGCCGCACCCTCGTCTCGATCGGCAGCGCATCCGCGCTGGGGGCCGGGGTGCTGCTGCTGACCGCCTGCACTCCCGCCGGCGCCGACCCTGGTTCGGGCGGAGATTCGACGTTGACGGTGCCGTTGTCGTCGATCCCCGTCGGCGGCGCTATGTCTGCCCAGCTCGGCTCGGAGCCCGTGGTGGTGTCCCAGCCGACCGCGGGGAAGGTGGTCGCTTTCAGCGCGGTGTGCACGCATCTGGGGTGCACGGTCGCGCCGTCGGGCAACGAGTTCGACTGCCCGTGCCACGGTTCACGCTACGACGGGACCACCGGGGACGTCATCCGGGGTCCGGCGCAGGAGCCGCTGGCCAAGCTGACCGCGACCGTGTCGGGCGACACCGTGAAAGTGTCGAAGTAGCGCGCTCGCCGCTGCGGCGCTGAGCGCGATGGGTGGCGCTCAGCCGCGACGGGCGGCGCTCAGCCGCGTTTGGTGAACTGGACGGGCTCGTCGAGGTAGGGGGTCCAGGCGGCGCGCTCTCGATCGTTGATGCGCCGGGGCTTCTCGGTCGCCGCGTCGACCAGGACGATCGTGGTGGCCGCGCGCGAGTACAGGATCTCGGGCTCGGTGCCTTGCGGTGACCGGACCTCGTAGCAGACCTCCAGGCTGGCGCCGCCGAGGCGTCCGAGCCAGAGCTGCACGTCGAGCGGCTGGCGCAGGTACGGGATGGGCGCGAGGTATTCGATCTCCTGCCGCGCGATCAGCGTGAGGGTGTCCGCTCCGGGCCGGCCGTCGAGCACTGCCGTGCTCCCGCCGACCGGCTCTTCGGCGTCGTCGGTGACCCAGAACGCGATGATGCGCGCCTCCTCGAGGAGGCGCAGCATCTCGGCGTTGTTGACGTGCCCGTAGGCATCGAGGTCGCTCCAGCGCAGCCGGATCGGCACGTGCAGTCTCATGTCCTGCCCTTCTCGTTCAGGGGGCCGGTCGTGCTCGGCACGACGGCCCTCCCCGGTCGGCTACCGCTCAGTCGCGGGTCAGCTTGCGGTACGCGGAACGGTGCGGTTTGGCCGCGTCCGCTCCGAGGCGCTCGACCTTGTTCTCTTCGTAGGCCTCGAAGTTTCCCTCGAACCAGTACCAGTTGGCCGGGTTGTCGTCGGTGCCTTCGTAGGCGAGGATGTGCGTCGCGATGCGGTCGAGGAACCACCGGTCGTGTGTGATGACCACAGCGCAGCCGGGGAACTCGAGAAGCGCGTTCTCCAGGCTGGAGAGCGTTTCGACGTCGAGGTCGTTGGTCGGCTCGTCGAGCAGCAGGAGGTTTCCGCCCTGCTTGAGCGTGAGCGCGAGGTTGAGGCGGTTGCGTTCACCGCCGGAGAGCACGCCGGCCTTCTTCTGCTGGTCTGGACCCTTGAACCCGAAGGTGGAGACGTAGGCGCGGCTCGGAACCTCCATCTTGCCGACCTGGATGTAGTCGAGCCCGTCGGACACGACCTCCCAGAGCGTCTTGTTGGGGTCGATGCCGCCACGCGACTGGTCCACGTAGGAGATCTGGACCGTCTCGCCGATCTTCAGGTCTCCGCCGTCGAGCGGCTCCAGGCCCACGATGGTCTTGAAGAGGGTCGTCTTTCCGACACCGTTGGGGCCGATCACGCCGACGATCCCGTTGCGGGGCAACGTGAAGGTGAGTCCGTCGATCAGGGGGCGGTCGCCGAAACCCTTCTCGAGGTCTTTCGCGTCGAGCACGATCTGGCCGAGCCGTGGTCCCGGCGGGATCTGGATCTCCTCGAAGTCGAGCTTTCTGGTGCGCTCGGCCTCCGACGCCATCTCTTCGTAGCGGGCGAGGCGCGCCTTCGATTTCGCCTGGCGACCTTTCGCATTGCTGCGGACCCAGTCGAGCTCGTCGGAGAGGCGCTTTGCGAGTTTCGCGTCCTTCTTGCCCTGGACGGCGAGCCGCTCGCGCTTCTTCTCGAGGTAGGTCGAGTAGTTGCCCTCGTACGGGTAGAGGTGACCGCGGTCGACCTCGGCGATCCACTCGGCGACGTGGTCGAGGAAGTACCGGTCGTGGGTGACGGCGAGGACGGCGCCGTGATACTGGGCCAGGTGCTGTTCGAGCCAGAGCACGCTCTCGGCGTCGAGGTGGTTGGTGGGCTCGTCGAGGAGCAGGAGGTCGGGCTTCTGGAGCAGGAGTTTGCAGAGGGCGACGCGGCGCTTCTCACCACCGGAGAGAGTGTTGACCGGCCAGTCCCCCGGCGGGCAGCGCAGGGCGTCCATCGCCTGCTCGAGCTGGGAGTCGAGGTCCCAGGCGTCCGCGGCATCGATCTGTTCCTGCAGGGTGCCCATCTCGGCGAGCAGGGTGTCGAAGTCGGCGTCGGGGTCGGCCAGCGCGGCCGAGATCTCGTTGAACCGGTCGATCTTGCCCTTGATCTCGCCGACGCCCTCCTGCACGTTCTCCAGGACGGTCTTGGTCTCGTCGAGCACGGGCTCCTGCATCAGGATGCCGACCGTGTACCCGGGAGACAGCTTCGCTTCGCCGTTGCTCGGGGTGTCGAGGCCGGCCATGATCTTGAGAATGGTCGACTTTCCGGCGCCGTTCGGCCCGACGACACCGATCTTCGCTCCCGGCAGGAACGCCATGGTCACGTCGTCCAGAATCAGTTTGTCGCCAACCGCCTTGCGGGCGCGCACCATCGAGTAAATGTATTCGGCCATGGGGTCCAGTCTAAGTGGGCTGACGGGCGGCACCGCCCATGAGCGTTCTACGTGGTCGTCGCAACGTGAGTTGTCGCAAAGTGTCGTTATCGGGCCCGTTTTGCCGCGCATAACGACAATTCGGGACAACTCGGCACTCGAAAGGGCTCTCGGGTTGTGGATAACTGGGCGTCGCTACCAGTCGATAGGACGGGTCTGGCCGATCAGGCAGGCGCCGGTGGACAGCACCGGGACGACCTGGCTGTGATAGCCGCCCGCGTCTGCTCCGTTCTGGCCGATGAGACACTCTGTGCCCATCCGCACCGAGAACTGGATCGAGTTGGCCTTCAGGCCGATCGTCGTCGTATCGACGGTGACCTGCATGTCGGTCTTCGCGAAGCCGGCGGCGACGAGGCCGTCGATGAAGTCGCGGCCCAGTGCATCCGGTTTGGCCGCCAGCGTGGCGTGGTTGACCTTGTCGAAGAACGGAAGGTTCTGCTGGGCGGTTCCGCCGGGGTGGAAGACGATCGCTGCCGGGGCGGAGCTCGTCGCTGAGGGCGTGGGGGTCGCCGTCGCACTCGGCGGAGGCGTGTGCGAGCCGCCGCCCACGCAACCGCTCAGCAGCACCGCGGTCACGACAGCTACGACGACCCCGCAAGAGACAGTCCCGCCGGACGCCACGCCGCCGGACGCCACGCCGCCGAGCCTCCGCGGTCGCCGAACGGCCAGAGGTCGGGGCAGCTGAGGCATCTCATCTCCGGGGATGTCGCGGGGGTGAACAACGCGTTCGATTCTAGACGGGCACTCCCTGGGAATCCTCGGCGGCCGACTCCACGAGCCACCCATCGGCCGACGCGTCCGGCGACGCATCGGCGTCCGACGCGGCCGATCGCTCGTCGACTCTGCCGAACTCTCCTGTGCCGGGCGACGACGACCCGGCCTCCTCGCCCGACGCCTCCCCGCTCGACGGCCTGATCGTCCGCGTGAACGCCGAGCTCCCCCAGCCGAGGTCGTGACCGACCGAATCGGCGTCGATCTCGACCACGATCCCCGAGCGGTCCTCGTTCTCCCACTCGCGCACGCTGAGACGGCCGGACACCATCACGGGGTCGCCTTTCGAGACGCAGGCCGCCACGTTGATGGCGAGCTGCCGGAAGGCCGTGACCGTGAACCAGTTGGTGTCCCCGAAAGCTACTAGTAGCGCTGTACGATCGAAGTTATGAGCTCCCAGCCCCGCGCCGTACTGTATCTGCGCCTCAGTGTCGCCGCTGACGAGGTATCGACCTCTCTCTCGCGCCAAGAGGACGACCTCCGCAACCACGCCGTCCGTGAAGGCTGGGAGGTCGTTCGCGTCCTGACTGACGACGGCATCAGTGGGCGCAAAGCGCGTGCGAAGGCTGAGGAAGCACTCCGCATGATCCGCGACGGCGAAGCCGACGTCCTAGCGGTGTGGAAGCTCGACAGATGGACCCGAGGCGGCCTGAGCGAGATCGGCAAGCTGAAGGACGCTCTCCGAAGCACGCCTGGCGCTCTGTTCTTCGCTCTGCAAGACGGCCTTCGCTCGGACCAAGCTGCGTTCGGAATCATCGCCGCCGTTCTCTCAGAGGTCGCGGAGACGGAAGCGACTAATACCGGTCTGCGCGTGCGGTCCTCAATCGACCGGCTCCGGCGCTCTGGCCGCTTCCCAGGCGGCCGCGTCCCGTTTGGATACCGCACAGCACCCTCTCCGGACGGCCCGGGGCGAATCCTGGAGCCCGACCCTCGGGAGGCGCGCATCGTGCGCGAGGTGGCCGACCGAATCATCGCGGGAGAGTCCCGTACAAAGCTGTCTCTCTGGCTCAACGACGAGAAGGTTCCGACTGCATCTAGCCCCTACCGAACCGCGGTCGCGGCAGGCCGTGACCCCGAAGGCCTCTCTCGTGGAAATTGGCATGTCTCCACTGTCGCCGTCGTCTGGACGGGCGACGCCTTGCTCGGCCGCGTCACACATCGGGACAGGCT
This sequence comes from Leifsonia sp. NPDC058248, assembly GCF_042881905.1. NCBI lineage: Bacteria > Bacillati > Actinomycetota > Actinomycetes > Micrococcales > Microbacteriaceae > Leifsonia > Leifsonia sp. NPDC058248. Next base: position 1,585 of record NZ_JBHVXB010000002.1, on the reverse strand, counting down.
TCTCACAGACGACGACGGCCTCCCGGCGCAGGTCTGGGAGCCGATCCTCGATCAGGCGACACTTTCGAAGCTTCGCGCCCGAATGCGTAATCCGCGCGTCAAGGGCACGACTCCGCCGAAGCGCGTCCGGGCTGCGCGCCTCCTCAGCGGACTAGTCTTCTGCGACTATTGCGGCAAGAAGATGCGCACCCATTCCAGCAACGGCGCACCTATCTATGCTTGCCAGACTCTCGCCACAGGCATCTTCTGCGAGAACCCTCGAATCCATGCGATCCCGTTCGAGAGCTACGTGGAAAAGGTCTACCTCTCAGTAGTAGGTAACCACCCCGAACTAGAAATCGTCGAGACCGTCACTGATCCGAGCACACTCGAAGAGCTGGCAGCGGTCGAAGTTGCAATCCGCGACGCTCAACTCGCGTTCCAGCCCGGAGCAGACTACGCGGCGCTCGGCGCTCGGATGGAGCGACTGACGTTTCGACGAGAGCAGCTACTGGCCGTCCCCGCCTCCATCACTGAGTCGGCCCGCGAAACAGGGCGCACCTATCGCGAAGCATGGTTCGCTGACGAGGACGTCGATCGCCGCCGACAGCTCCTCTCCTCTTCTCTGGATCAAATCTCGGTGCGCCGCTCTGTGAAGCGCGGAAGGGCATTCGACCACGCCCGGATAACGCTGCACTGGGACGACGAAGCCGATCTCGCGATGCAGGCATGGACGTAGACGGCAATACGGAAAGCTCGCTCCTCGCCGGGTCGCATTAGTGCCGTCACCGGCCCCCGACCGGCGAAAAGTGAGCAGCTCTGGAGTCCCCGGCCCTCTCAACAGGTGTCACACACCGAGAGGACCCTTCGCCATGCCCGCCGCCGCCCGATCCGCCCCGACCGCCGAGGAGCTCGTCTCCGCCGTCGCGGCTGAATACTCCCCCGAGCTCGTCGACTCCGCCGTCCGGCGTCTCCACCGCTACCAGGAAGGCAGCGGGCGGAGCTGCGAGCGATGCCGGGAGCGTAAGCCACTGGCGGGCTACTCGCGCGACTCTCGCGACCCGAGCGGACTTCGGCGCTACTGCCGCGAATGCCAGGCGAAAAGCAACCGCGAGGCGTACGCCCGACGCATTCAGGCGTAACCCTGGCCCTCTCTACTAGTGAGGGCCTCAGGCCTTCTTGTCGGGTGCGCGCTATCTGCGCACACTCCTTCGGCGTATGTCCACGCCGTGACTTCGTCCTCTGTGTGACGAAGCGGGCGCGCACTCTCCGGGGTGGTTGCGCGCCCCTCTCCTCTTGATGCTCGTCCGCTGGCGAGCGTCCCTTTTTTTGCGAACTAATCGAACGTTCGACTATCGAAAGGAGGCCCGCCTGTGGCCGTCTTCACCCGCACTTGCTCGCGTTGCGGCGAGCTCTACGAGGCATCGCGCTCCGACTCGCGCTTTTGCTCAAACGCGCACCGCGCCGCCGCGACCCGCGCCGCCGACGCCGAGCTGCGCCGAGTTGGCGCTGAGCTCCTCGCCCGCCTCACGACCGCCGTCCAGACCGGCGCACCCGAGGCCGAGCTCGACGCGATCATCGCCGAAGCGCACCGGGTACTCCCCGC
>NZ_JBHVXB010000001.1:590806-622405 GCF_042881905.1 Leifsonia sp. NPDC058248 | reverse complement strand
CACCAAGTCCGGACTCGATTGCTGTGCGGGGCGCGGCGGGGCGGGGAGGAGGGTCAGAAGGCGTCGGGGCGCGTGAAGGCGTCGGCCGACGGGCGTTCCTCGGGGCGCAGGTGCGACCGGATGACCGGGAGCGTGCGCGCGATCGCATGATCGATGCGCGCGCGGAGGTCGTCGGAGGAGATCTCGTACTCCGAGAAGTCGCCTTCGCTCGCGTAGATGCCGAGCGGAAGCGTCAGCGACTGGAAGAACCCGAAGAGCGGACGCATCTGGTGCTCGACCAGCAGGGCGTGACGGTCGCTGCCGCCGGTGGCCGTGAGCACGATCGGCTTGTCCACGAGGGCGTACTGTCCGATGTGGTCGAAGAAGAGCTTGAAGAGGCCCGTGTAGGTCGCGCGGTAGGCCGGGGAGCCGACCACCACGACATCCGCCGCCTCGACCGTCTCGAGCGCCGCCTGCACCTCCGGCCCCAGCTGGCTGCGGAACGCGCCCGCCCCCAGCCCGGCCAGCAGGGGCGCCAGCTCGATCACCGTGGCGGTGCCCCCGACGGCCGCGGCGAACGCCTCCGTCACACCGGCGACCAGCGTCGTGGTGCGCGACGGATGCGTCGGGCTCCCGCTGACGCCGACGATCGAGATCGGCGGCAGCCCGACATCCGGCGGCGTCTCCTCACCCATCAGAACGACGCCACGTTCGCCGCGCCCAGGCTGAGCGGCTCGATCGGGTTGTCGAGATTCGCCCCACCGCGATAGCGGGCCCCGATGTGACGGTCGGGGAGGCGGTTGTTCCCGGCGCCGAAGAGTCGTTCGCGGAGCGTCGCGGGACGGGCATCCGGCTCTGGCAGACGACCGCGGCGACGCAGCTCCGGCACGACGAGCTCGGCGAAGTCGCGGGCGGTGTCGAACGAGTGGTACTGCCGCAGGTTGATCCCGTCCAGGCCGTCCTCGTCGAGCCAGCGCTCGATCGCGTCGGCCACGACCTTCGGCGTCCCGACCACGAGGAAGCGGTCGTCGCGCGAGCCGGCGATGAAGTCCAGCGCCTGGCCGACCGTGCGGTCGAGCGGAAGGAACGGCACGGCCTCGGGCGCGACACCGGCGCGCTGCAGAGCATCCCGGACCGTGATGTCACGCGGGAACGCGGTCAGGTCGACGGGCAGGCTGCTGTGGGCCAGGATGCCGTCGAGGCTCGCGTTCTCGCGGTAGAGGCGCCACTTGTCCTCCGCCTCCTCCTGCGTGCGTCCGACGATGACGCCGGCCATCGCGATGAACTTGATGTCGTCGGCGTCGCGCTCGTGACGCACCGCAGCGGCCCGCATGGTGTCGGCGTTGCGGCGGAACTCCTCGGTCGTGCGGCCGCCGGTGAAGACGACCTCGGCGTGACGGCCGGCGAACTCGGTGCCGGCCGGCGAGCCCGTCGCCTGGAAGATCACGGGCGTGCGCTGGGCCGACGGATGCACGATGTGCGGTCCCGCGACACGGTGACGCTCCCCCACGTGGTTGATGTAGCGGACCTTCGACGGGTCGGTGAAGATCTTGCGCTCGCGGTCGGCGATCACGGCGTCGTCGTCCCACGACCCCTCCCACAGCTTGTAGAGCACGTCGAGGTATTCGTCGGCGTACTGGTAGCGCAGGTCGTGCGGCACCTCGCCGTCGAGCCCGAAGTTGCGGGCGGCGTTCGGCAGGTAGGAGGTCACCACGTTCCAGCCGACGCGTCCCTTGGTGAGGTGGTCGAGCGTGGACATCCGGCGCGCGAACGCGAACGGCGGCTCGTAGGTGGTCGAGAAGGTGACCCCGAAGCCGAGCCTCTTGGTGACCGCAGCCATGGCCGGGATGACCAGCAGCGGGTCGAGGTTCGGGCTCTGCAGCCCCTCGCGCAGCGCCGTCTCGGGGCCGCCCCGGAACACGTCGTAGGCGCCGATCACGTCGGCGAGGAAGATGCCGTCGAATCCCCCGTCTTCCAGGATGTGCGCCAGTTCCACCCAGTAGTCGATGTCGGCGAACCGTTCCCGGTTGTTGCCGGGGAGCGTCCAGAGTCCGTGCGTGATGTGGCTCACGCACGCCATCTCGAACAGGTTGACGAACAGTTGCTTCTTCTCCGCCATGGGTCAGGCGCCTTTCCGGGCGAGCTCGCGGTCGCTCGTGCTTCGGGGGAACGCGCCGCGAGACCGCGGCGCAGGATGACGGTCGTCCAGCAGCGGCGTGCGGGACGGCCTCTCTCGCAGACTACCGCGGTGAATGTGCGGGTTCGTGTGCGCTGTGCATACGCCGTAACGCAGAGGACGGGGCATGGCTACTCTTTCTCGGACGTCGCGGAGGTGAACGACGACGGGTCGAATTCTGGGATGGATGCGATCAGGTCGCGTGTGTACGGATGCTGCGGCCGGCCGAAGATGTCGTCGGGCGTGCCGTGCTCCACGACGACGCCGTCCTTCATCACGAGCACGCGGTCGCTGAGGTGGCTGATGACGCCGAGATCGTGCGAGATGAACAGATAGCTGACCCCGGACTCCCGCTGGAGGGCGACGAGGAGGTCGAGGATCTGCGCCTGGATCGTGACGTCGAGTGCGGACACGGCCTCGTCGAGCACGATGACCGCCGGCCGCGGGGCGAGGGCGCGCGCGATGGCGACCCGCTGACGCTGGCCGCCGGAGAGGCGCAGCGGGAAACGGTTCAGCACCGGCTCCGTGAGCCCGACCTGCTGCAGCAGTTCGAGCACGCGCTCGCGGCGGGCGGCCGCGCTCTCGAACCGCTCGCCACGGAGGGCGTCGAGCAGGATGCGCTCCACATTCCAGCGCGGATCGAACGAACTCAGCGGGTCCTGGTAGACGACCGCGATGCGCGGCCGCAGCGTTCGGCGCCTGCGTTCGGGCAGCGACGACCAGTCGTGACCGAGCAGCCGCACCTCGCCGCCGTCGAGCGACTCGAGGCCGAGCGCGAGCCGGGCGGTTGTGCTCTTGCCGGAGCCGGACTCCCCGACGATGCCGAGCGTCTCGCCGTCCGCGAGCGAGAACGACACCCCGTCGACGGCCCGGGTGACGGTGCCGTCGGGCGTCTGGAAGCGCTTGACGAGACCGGTCGCTTCGAGCACGGGGGCGGCTGGATGCTCGTCCTGCGGCGTGTTCGGCTCGGGTCGGGCATCCGGAGCCACCACGGTCGCCGGGCTGAGAGCCTGGCCGCGCGTCGCCTCGCTGGGAACGGCGGCGATCAGCGCTGTCGTGTACTCGTGCCGCGGCGACCCCAGCACGTCGGCCGCGGTGCCCTGCTCGACGACCTCGCCGCCCCGCATCACCACGATCTGGTCGGCGAGCCGGGCGACCACCGACAGGTCGTGGCTGATCAGGATGATCGACGCGCCCCGCCGTTTCATCTGCTCCAGCTGCGCGAGCACCTGCGCCTGCACGGTGACGTCCAGCGCGGTGGTGGGCTCGTCGGCGATCACGATGTCGGGGTCGAGCGCGATGGCGGAGGCGATGAGCGCCCGCTGCCGCAGGCCGCCCGAGAGCTGGTCGGGCCGCTGCCGCGCGCGGTTCTCCGGGAACGGCACGCCCACGCGCGTGAGCAGTTCGACGACCCGCCGCTTGCGCGCTGCGCGGTCGCCCCACTTGTGCAGGCGCAGCGCCTCGGCGATCTCCGCGCCCACCGGCCGTAGCGGGTCGAGGGACACGAGGGCGTCCTGCAGCACGAAGCCGATGTCACGTCCCCGGATGCGCCGCCACTGCCGCGCCGTGAACGAGCGCACGTCCTCGTGGTGGATCTCCAGCACCTCCGCCTCGACCACGGCGTTGCGACCGGCGAGCCCGACCAGCGAGCGGGCGGTGACGCTTTTGCCCGATCCGGACTCCCCGACGATGGCCACGCACTCCCCCGGCAGCAGCTCGAACGAGACGCCGGAGACGACGTCGCGCCGCACGCCGTCGACGATGAAGCCGGCGCGCAGGTTCTGCACGCGTAGCCGGGTGGCCGGCCAGTCCAGGTCGTCGACGAGGAGTTCCTCGGTTGCAGCGACGGTCATGATCTCTCGCCCTTCTCCAGGTACGACTGCAGGTGACGCCCGATGGTGGTGGCGGCCAGCGCGACCGCCACGATGACGAGGCCCGGGATGACGATCAGCCACGGAGCCTGGATGATGTACGCGCGACCGGCGTCGAGCAGCGCGCCCCACTCCGACGACGGCGGCGCGACGCCGAGACCGAGGAACGACAGGCTGGACGCCCACACGATCGACTGCCCGATCGACAGCGCGAACACCGCGACGAGGGGCCGGATGGCGTTCGGCAGGATGTGCGACCGGATGATGCGCGAACGCGAATGCCCGAGCGCGGTCGCGGCCTCCACATAGCCGGAGTTCTTGGCCGAGAGGATCTGGCCGCGGACCATCCGGGCGTAGCCGGGCGCGGTTCCGAGGCCGACGGCGAAGATCTCGGTTGTGGCCGACGGCCCGGCGATGGCGATCAGCAGGAGGGCGAGCAGCAGGGCGGGGAAGGCGAACATCACCTCGACGAACCGGTCGACCACGACGGCCGCCGGTTTGATCGCGAGCGCGGCGAGGGTGCCGAGGACGATCGCGACGCTGACGCCGACGGCGGCGGCGCCCAGACCGATCAGCAGAGACTCGCGGGCTCCGTAGACGACGCGGCTGTAGAGGTCGCGACCCGACTCGTCCGTTCCGAACCAGTGCGCCCAGGACGGCGGCTGCAGCGCCGCCGGGTAGTCGAGTGCGGTGGGACTGTGCGTCGCGAGCAGCTGCGGCGCGACGGCCGCGACGGTGACCAGGACGGCGAACCCGATCGCCAGGTAGAGACCCCACGGCTTTCGGGCGAGGGTGGCCGCGACTGCTTCCGCGCGGCTCGGAGCGTGAAGAACGGTCATGAGATGTCCAAGCGGGGATCGATGAGCGTGTAGACGATGTCGACCAGCAGGTTCGCGATCACGTAGACGACCGCGACGAGCGTGACGATGCCGACGACGACGGGCAGGTCCTGCGAGTTCACGGCGGACACGAGCACGGATCCGATGCCCGGCCGGGAGAAGATCGACTCGACGATCACGGCCCCCGACAGGGTCGCTCCGAGTGCCCAGCCCGACAGCGTCACCGCCGGGATGACCGCGTGTCTCAGGACGTGACGCAACCGGATGCCCCAATCGCCCATCCCGCGCATCCGGGCTGTGACCACGAACGGTTGCTCGAGGGCACGTTCGAACTCGGCCCGCGTGCTCTGCGCCATGAAGCCGGCCAGCGGGATGGCCAGGGTGAGCGCCGGCAGGATCAGCCCGTTCACCCCGGTGCCGCTGATGACGGGGAACCAGCGGAGTCCGAGGGAGAAGACGAGCAACAGGATGATGCCGAGCCAGTAGGCGGGAAGGCCGGCGGCGACGACATCGACGGTCGACCCCGCACCGCGCATCCGGGGACCGCGACCGGCGGTCAGCAGCACCCAGGCGACCATGATCACCCAGGCGAACACGATGGCGGCGAGCGAGAGCGCGACGGTGGCCCCGAGCTGTTCGCCGATGATCGCGGTGACCGGGCGGAACTGCTGGTACGAGGTGCCGAAGTCGCCGACCACGAGCCCGCGGAGGTAGTCGATGTACTGCACGATCACCGGCCGGTCGAGGCCGTACTGGGCGTTGATCGGAGCGAGCTCTGCGGCCGTGCGTTGCTGCGCCTGCCCGGCCCGGATGTTCAGGATGACCGTGGCCCGGTCGCCGGGGAGGGCCAGCTGGGCGAAGAACGCGACGGTGGCCGCGCCCCAGAGGACCACGACGGCTGCGAGGATCTTGCCGGCGAGGCGACGGGCGATCAGCGGGCCGCGTGCGGGGCGTCGCTCTCGCTCCTGGTCGGGCGGGGCCGGCTCGGGCCGGGCCGGCGCGACGGCCGGCCCCGCGAGAGTCGCGTCATTTGACGAAGTAGGCGTCATAGAACGTCGGACCTCCCTGTGCGTGCTCCTGCCACACGCCCTTCAGCTTCGGCGCGACCGCGAGCGTGCTCAGCCGGTCGTAGACGCCGATGGAGAGCGCGTGCTCGGCGATGTAGTCCTGGGCCTTCTGGTAGTCGGCGTTCTGGGTCGCGACGTCGGCTTCGGAGTTGGCGTCCAGGATGAGCTTCTCGAGCGTCGTGTCGCTGGAGAAGGTCGAGTTGGCGTAGTTGGGGTTGTCGGCGGTCGACGGTCGGTAGTTGATGTAGAGGATCCCCGCGGTGACGGCCGTCCAGTACCCGACGTTGATGTCGTAGTCGTCCGGCGTCGAGTACTTGCCCGCGAACAGCTCGCTCTGCGGAACCGGGATCAGCTTCACGTCGAAACCGACCTTCGAGGCCTGCTCCTTGACGCCCTGCAGGATGGCGGCGCCGTCCTGGTTGATGATCGAGCCGGCACCGTACGGCAGGATCACCGACAGCGTCTTGCCGTCTTTGGTCCGGATGCCCTGCTCGTTCTTCTTCGACCAGCCGGCCGCATCCAGCAGCTGGTCCGCCTTCGCCGTGTCGTAGCTGTACCAGCCGGCCGCCTTCTCGCTGTAGCCGGGCGTGGCCTGGCTGACGCCGCCGTTGCCCTCGACCGGGATGACGCCGCGGCCGATGGTGTCGACGATCTGTTTGCGGTCGAGGCTGTACGCGAACGCCTGGCGCACCTTCTCGTCGGTGAACACGCCCTTCCGGGTGTTGAACGAGAGCTGCTGCGGGCGACCCGGCGTCACGTACTTGTCGAGCTGGTAGCCGCCCGACTTCAGCGCGCTCCACTGGACGGCCGGCACATCGTAGACGGCGCTCACCTGGCCGCTCTGCAGGGCGGCGACACGGGTGGTCGGGTCGGCGACGAACTTCCAGTCGATCTCGTCCACGTAGGCCGGGCCGGTGTGGAGGGCGTTCGCGGGCGGCGAGGTGTAGGCCGCGTTGCGGGTCAGGATGATGTCCTGACCGCGGTTCCACTTCTTCACGGTGAAAGCGCCCGAGCCGATGGGGGCTTCGCAGTTCTGCTCCTTGCTGCGGGTCTCGAGGGCGTGCTGCGACTGGATGCCGAAGTAGCCCTGCGTGAGGTTGTCGGCCAGGCGCGGGTACGGCTTGGACAGGTCGATCTGCAGCGTGAGGTCGTCGATCGCCTTGGCGTCCTTGAAGTAGCCGCCGAGCCAGACGGCGGCCGTGCTGTTGCCGCCGTCGTTGACCCAGTAGTCGAAGTTGTAGGCGACGGCCGCGGCGGTCAGCGGGGTCCCATCCGTGAACTTCACACCCTTCTTGAGCGTGAAGGTCCAGTTGAGCCCGTCGGCGGACGGCTTCCACGACGTGGCGAGCCACGGGACCACCTTGTGGTTCTCGTCGAGCGAGGTGAGGCTGTCGAGCACCTGATAAGAGAGGTACGCCTGCTCGATCCAGCCGCCGAACACGCAGGACGGCTCCTGCTGGTGGGCGTAGACGATGGTGCCGCCCTTCACCTTCTCGCCGGTGCCGGATGCGGCGGTGGCGCCGCCGGCGCAGGCGGTCATGGCCAGGACGCTGCTGACGGCGATGGCGGTGGCGACGAGCGCTGTGCGAGCTGTGCGAGCTGTGCGAGCTGTGCGAAGTGGACGCGAACGCATGCTGGGACTCCTGAGCTTGGGGGTGTGTGCGGGTGCTCAGAAAGGTACGGCGGTGCTCGTTGCACCGACTACGGGACGGCGTCGGAAAAGGACACAGAGCGAAACCGGCCGACATGTGCTTGCGCGCGACGAGGCCGCTGCGGTAAAAGCCTCGGGGCAGGTCAGTCGCGGGGGACGACGGGCGCGCTCGCGACGCCGTGGGCACGGCCGCTGAGTTCGGAGTCGAGGGTCTGTTGGGCATCCCGCATCGACTCGGCGTACTGCGGATCGGAGAGCCGCGCCCAGGTCTGATCCTCCGGGACGTCCTCGACACGCGACATCACCCACCAGATGCTGCCGAACGGGTCGCGCAGCCGGCCGCCGCGGTCGCCCCACGCGCTGTTCGAGAGCTCGGTGACGATGCGGGCGCCGGCCGTGAGCGCCCGCGCGAAGGCCGCGTCGGCATCCGGCACGTAGACGCGCAGCAGCGACGGCATCACAGGCCAGTCGGCTCGGCGGTCGAACGCCAGCAGGGTCGTGTCGCCGACCCGGATCTCGGCGTGCCCGATGCTGCCGTCTTCGACGCTGACTCTGGCGAGCTCGGTGCCGTCGAAGGCCGCGGTGATGAAATCGAGGAGGGCGCCGGTGTCGTCGGTGACGATCCAGGGCGCTACGGAGGTGTACCCGGTCGGGGTGTAATCGGTCATGGCTCGGCCTCTCGTTCGCTCGTGCTGCGTACGACGCTTCGTACGCTTCGTACGCTTACGACGCTAGGCGCGATTGAGGACAGATTCTGTCCTGATCACCGGAGGAACGCGATCTGCTCGACGAGTCAGTCGGTGCCGGAGTCGAACGCGGCGCCCTCCGAGGCGAGGTCGGTGGCGCGTTCGAGGGCGTCCGCGAGAGCATCCGGTTCTTCGGTGCCGCCCAGGATCTCGCCGGCCTCCCCGGCCTCGAGCGTGCCCACCAGCTCGGCCGTGGTGCCTCCGATGAGGCCCGCCGCCGCGTACTGCTCGAGGCGCGAGCGCGAGTCGGCGATGTCGAGGTTGCGCATGGTGAGCTGGCCGATGCGGTCGTCGGGGCCGAACGCGGCGTCGCCGACACGCTCCATCGAGAGCTTGTCCGGGTGGTAGCTGAGTGCGGGGCCCGTGGTGTCGAGGATCGTGTAGTCGTCGCCACGACGCAGGCGCAGCGTGACCTCTCCGGTGACGGCCGAGCCGACCCAGCGCTGCAGGGACTCGCGCAGCATCAGCGACTGCGGGTCGAGCCAGCGGCCCTCGTACATGAGACGCCCGAGACGACGGCCCTCGGCATAGTAATTGGCGACCGTGTCCTCGTTGTGGATGGCGTTGAGGAGGCGCTCGTAGGCGATGTGCAGCAGCGCCATACCTGGCGCCTCGTAGATTCCGCGGCTCTTCGCCTCGATGATGCGGTTCTCGATCTGGTCGGAGACGCCGAGTCCGTGACGGCCGCCGATCGTGTTCGCCTGGAGCACCAGCGCGACGGGGTCGGTGAACTCGACGCCGTTGATCGCGACAGGGCGTCCGGCCTCGAAACGCACCGAGACCTCCTCGGTGACGACCTCGATGTCGTCACGCCAGGCGGCGACGCCCATGATCGGCTCGACGATGTCGAGACCGGAGCTGAGCTCTTCGAGGCGCTTCGCCTCGTGGGTGGCGCCCCAGATGTTCGCGTCGGTGCTGTACGCCTTCTCGGTCGAGTCCCGGTACGGGAATCCGCGGGCCACGAGCCACTCGCTCATCTCGGTGCGGCCGCCGAGCTCGCTCACGAAGTCGACGTCGAGCCACGGCTTGTAGATGCGCAGCCGCGGGTTGGCCATGAGGCCGTAACGGTAGAACCGCTCGATGTCGTTGCCCTTGTAGGTCGAGCCGTCGCCCCAGATGTCGACGCCGTCCTCCTTCATGGCGCGCACCAGCAGCGTGCCGGTGACGGCGCGGCCGAGGGGCGTGGTGTTGAAGTAGGTCTTGCCGCCCGAGCGGATGTGGAACGCGCCGCACTGCAGGGCGACGAGCCCCTCCTCGACGAGCGCGCTCTTCGCGTCGACCAGGCGGGCGATCTCGGCACCGTACTCGTGCGCGCGGGCCGGCACCTTGTCGATGTCCGGCTCGTCGTACTGGCCGATGTCCGCCGTGTAGGTGCAGGGGATGGCCCCCTTCTCGCGCATCCAGGCCACCGCCACGGAGGTGTCGAGACCTCCGGAGAATGCGATGCCGACACGCTCGCCGACAGGGAGACTGCTCAGAACCTTGGACATACCAATACTCTAGGGCGCGTCGCGGGGCGCCGGCACGCAGCCCGTCCCGTGCCCGTCCGTGACGGGCGCGTCTGCGGGCGGAGACGCTCGCGCCCCACTCGCGTGCGACTCCGGATGCTCTGGCGCGGGTCGCGGGAAGCCGCGATACTGAGCGGCATCGGGTTCGCCGGAGAGCTCGCGGGAGGGGACCACGAAAATGACCGCTCAACACGGCGCCGAATCGGATGACAGCGCGTTCGTCCGATTCCTGAAACGCAAATGGCTCGCCATCCTGCTGGTGGTGCTGCTGATCGTCGTCGCCATCCAGAACGGGGTCGCCAACGACGAGGCCACCATCTTTCTGCTGTGGACCCAGCTGACCATCCCGACGTGGCTGCTGGTGCTGATCGTGTTCCTGATCGGGGGAGTCGTCGGCTGGATCTTCGCCCGGAACAGGGCTGCGCGCCGGGCCCGGCGCTGACGGGTGCACCAGACCGGTCCATCGCACCGGTAGATTCGTGACTCATGTTCGGTTTCACAACGGGCCAGCGCTCCGCCAGCGGTGAGTATCGCGACGACAATCAGGATTCCCTGTACGCGTCGCGCTGGTCGGCGTTCGTGGCCGACGGCGTGGGGGGCCATGCCGGCGGGGACGTGGCGTCCGCGACGGTCACGATCCGCATCGCGGCGACCCTGGACGCGACGCACGGGCGGCTGACGTCGGACGAGAGGCTGCGGGAGCTCATCGCGGTGGCCAACTCCGACCTTGCGATCCGCGCCCAGCACGACCCGCAGCTCGCCGGACTGGCGACGACGCTCACCGGTGTCTTCTCGGACGGCTCGAGCATCCGGATCGCGCACCTCGGCGACTCGCGCGCCTACCGGGTGCGAAACGGCCGGGTCACTCAGATGACGCGTGACGACTCCCTGGTGCAGGACCTGGTGGACGCCGGAAAGCTGACCGCCGAGGAGGCGCAGTCGCATCCGTACCGGTCCGTCGTGATGCAGGTGCTGACCGGTTCGGCGGACGACGCGGTGGCTCTGCACATCGGGAGCGACGTGCCGCAGGCCGGCGACCGCTGGCTTCTGACCAGCGACGGGCTCACCGACTATGTGCCGGAGGCTGTCGTGTTCGACTGCCTGACCAGGGCCGCCGCACCGCAGGAGATCGCCGATCTGCTCGTCGAGACGGCCATCGCCATGCAGGCCCGCGACAATGTGTCGGTGATCGTGGCCGACGTGGTGGACCTCACCGGTGAACCGCCGTATGAGCCCGTTTTCGGCGGTTCGGCGGCGCTCGATCCGGCGTCGGTGCGCGGGCTGTAACACTGGGCGAGCGCGGACGGTTCTCCACAGGGTGCGGGCGCCCTGGTGCGGTGAGTTGTCGCAAAGTGTCGTTATGGGCCCGATTTCGGGGCTTATAACGACAGTTTGGGGCAACTCACGGGCGGGACGGGCGCGTCAGCGGTTGGCGCTTCGCCGCAGCCAGCCGACGATCGCCGTGATCACGAGGAGCACCACCGCGATGATCGCGAGCCAGAGCAACCCCTTGATGGCGAAGCCGAGAATGGCGAGAACCGCCCAGACGACGAGCAGGACGATGATGAGTGTGACCATGCTGCGAGACAACTCCGGATGCACGTGACCGTCAAGGGCCGGCAGCGTCACGGTGCGGCGGTCACGAGATCGGGCCCCACGCCTGCGCCGCGGCGATCGCCGTGCAGACCAGGGCCACGATCGCCATCGCGCCGAAGAGCGCGGCCATCGTGAAGAGGCGCAGCCGACCACGGCGGACGACGACGCGCACGATGATCAGGGCGACATAGAGAAGGAACACGAGGCAGGCGCCGACCAGCGCGACGTCGAAGTGGAGGGCGCTCAGAGGGATGAGCACGCCGAGCGAGATCGCGCCGAGCACGCCGCCGAGCACGAGCCATTCGCGGCCGCTCGAGACGGTGAGCGCGGGCTGAGACGTCACGCGGGTCTTGTCGTCGCCCGGGCCGGTCATGCGGACCCTGCTCTGGTCATACTCGAATTCAACGCCTGCGCCCGCCGATTTGGCTAGAGCCTCGCCGTTTCGGTCAGAACCCCGCCGCTTCGGCCAGAACCCCCGCCGCTCCGCCCGAGCCACGCCGCTCCGCCTGAGCCACGCGGATTCGCCCACTGCCCCCGCCGCACCGCATTCATAACCGCCGCACCTGAATCGATCACGCACGCGTATTGGACAGATCGGGCGCGTGCTACGAGGGTGGAGGCATGGCTTACGAACCCGATCCCACCCGCTATGACCGCATGCTGTACCGCCGCACCGGACGCAGCGGCCTTGACCTCCCTGCCCTCTCGCTGGGGTTCTGGCACAACTTCGGCGACGACCGCGCGTTCGAGACCCAGCGCGCCACCGCGCTGCGCGCCTTCGATCTCGGCATCACGCACTTCGACCTCGCCAACAACTACGGTCCGCCCTACGGATCGGCCGAGGTGAACTTCGGGCGGATCATGCGCGACGACCTGCGCCCGTTCCGCGACGAGATCGTCGTCTCGTCGAAGGCCGGCTGGGACATGTGGCCGGGGCCGTACGGGCAGGGCGGCGGCGGACGCAAGTACATGCTCGCCAGCCTCGACCAGTCGCTGAACCGCCTCGGGCTCGACTACGTCGACATCTTCTACTCGCACCGGCCCGACCCGTCGACACCGCTCGAGGAGACCATGCAGGCTCTCGACACCGCCGTGCGGTCGGGCAAGGCGCTCTACGTGGGCATCTCGTCCTACGGCGCCGAGGACACCCGGCGCGCGGCCGAGATCCTGCGCGAGCTCGGCACGCCGCTGCTCATCCACCAGCCCTCCTACTCGATGCTGAACCGCTGGGTCGAGCGCGAGGGCCTCCTCGACGCCGCCGGCGACCTGGGCGTCGGAGTCATCGGCTTCACGGCTCTGGCGCAGGGGATGCTCACCGACAAGTACCTCAACGGCGTGCCCCAGGGCTCGCGGGCGGCGGAGGACAGCTCCTTCGACAAGGCGTGGCTGACCGACGAGGCCCTCGGGCACCTCCGCGCCCTCAACGACATCGCCTCGGCGCGCGGTCAGTCGCTCGCCCAGCTCGCCTTGGCCTGGGCCCTCCGCGACGAGCGCGTCACCTCGCTGGTGATCGGCGCGAGCAGTGTGGCGCAGCTCGAGCAGAACGTGGGCGCTCTCGACAAGCTGGACTTCACCGACGCCGAGCTGGCCGCCATCGACACGCACGCGATCGACGCGGGTGTGGACCTCTGGGCCGAAGCGCGCCGCGGCGAGGTGTAGGGAGGTACCGAAGCGCAGGAAAGCACCGAAGCGCAGGGAAGTACCACCGGCGCCGCGCCCTGTCATCCCCTTGTCGCTGTGCGGGGTCCGCGCGTAGTTTCACCTCAGCGCACTGGATGCGACACCCGGGGAGTCGCCGATCACGGGCGGCGGGTGTCTTCCCGGTGCGTGTGGGGCGAGTCCCGGGTGGGCCGGCGCTGCACTGGCCCACCCGGGACCGTTCGCTGCGGCGGCGGTCAGCCGGCCGCGGCTCCGTTCGCGCCCGCTGTTCCGCTCGGATCGGGCGTTGCGCTCCGATCGGGCGTTCCAGTCGCGTTCGCCGCCGATCCGTCGTCGAGCGGACGGATCAGGTCGGGACTGTCGCCGGTGACCGGTCCGACACGGTCGAACACGAGGTCGCCGGCCACGGGAACGGCCGCGCGCACCGCTTCGTCGACGAGCGCCTGGTCTCCGGTGATCGTCGGGTCGACCCAGTGATCCCAGAGGTCGCGGGGCAACGGCACCGGGTTGCGGTCGTGGATGTGCTCGAGGGTGTGCACCGCGTCTGACGTGAGGATGGTCGCCGTCAGGTGCCAGCGGGCCGGGTCGTCGCGGGACATCGCCGGGTCGGCCCACCACGCGTACAGTCCCGCGAAGCCGAGCAGCTCGCCGTCGGCCGCATGGATGAAGTACGGCGTCTTCTTCTTGGTGACGGGATCGGTCTGCCATTCGTAGTAGCCGATGGCGGGGACGATGGCCCGGCGCGAGGCGACCGAGGCCTTGAACATCGGCTTCTCGGCGGCGGTCTCGGCACGGGCGTTGAAGGTGGGCACCTTGGTCTTGAGTTCTTTCGACCACGACGGCACCAGCGACCAGCGAGCCAGCTCCAGCCGGCGCACCGACGGCTCGTCTTTCTTCTTGCTCTCGAGGAACACGGGGATCGGGTCGGTCGGCGAGATGTTCCAGCTGGGCCGCCAGTCGCGGAAGTCGCCGCCCTCGGCCACGAACTCCTGGATCATGTCGTCGGTCTCTTTGTCCATCGCAAAGCGTCCGCACATATCGCCAGCCTACGACGCGCCTC
Source organism: Leifsonia sp. NPDC058248 (assembly GCF_042881905.1). Taxonomy (NCBI): domain Bacteria; kingdom Bacillati; phylum Actinomycetota; class Actinomycetes; order Micrococcales; family Microbacteriaceae; genus Leifsonia; species Leifsonia sp. NPDC058248. Next base: position 608,253 of record NZ_JBHVXB010000001.1, on the reverse strand, counting down.
CGACATCGCCATGCTGTGACTGCTCACAGCCTTCCCAGCTTTCAGGCTCCGGATGCTCGCCGCCGATCGCCCGCCCCCGAGTCCGGGAAGAATCCCGTTTTCGCCCCGAATCGGCGGGACTCTTCCCGTACTCGAGGGCGGAATGGACTCGCGGTTCCGGGCATTCCGTGTAAGTTGAGGAATAATCACCCCCCAACAGGGTTCACGTAAACTGTTAAAACGATGTAATCTCACTTTTGTGAATAGGTGAGAAACAGTCATTTTCAGTTCGCTGAACTCCTCGGTCGGTCTCACGAGTGGGTTTCCCCGGTTCACAACCCGAATGAACCAAACCCGACTCGCAGGGACAGCCCGTGAACCCGCATCCGCCGTGTCGAGCGACCAGGTCGCTCACCCCCCTCGGTGACCCGAGGGCCGCTCGGCGCGCGCGGACACACGGACGAACCCTCCTGAGCGGAGTCGGCGGCGGCTTAGCCGTTCGAGACCACGGCTTTCCCCCAGTCGTCGCCGGCTCTTCGGTCGAACACACCATCAGCGCGGGGAGGGCGCCCAGATGACCGTACTCAAGCCACGACTCGCCTTCGTCGGCCACTACCCCGCCAGCGCTGTGCGTCCCGTCTCCTCCGAGCGCACCTGGGCTCGCCAGTACCGTGCGCGTCTCTTCGTGACCGATACGGTGATCATCCTCGCGTCGACCATCGGCGCGATGTTCCTGCGGTTCGGCCTCGACGAGACCGGAACGCAGTTCGCGGGGTTCCGCACCGATTACTTCTCCCTCTCCCTCTTCATCGCCGCGACCTGGCTGTTCACCCTCGCCGTCTACCACACGCGCGATCCCCGCGTCGTCGGGGTCGGCGTCGCCGAGTACAAGCGGGTCGTCAACAGCACAGCGCTCACGTTCGGACTGCTGGCCATCGTCTTCCTGGTGTTCAAGGTCGACATCGCGCGCGGCTACTTCGTGCTGGCACTCCCTGCAGGGATGCTCGGAGTGCTGTTCTCACGCTGGCTGTGGCGGCAGTGGCTCATCCGGCAGCGGATGTTCGACCACTACCTCTCACGCGCCCTGGTCGTCGGCGGGCACAAGGACGTCGATTACGTGGTGCGGCAGATCCACGAAGCATCAGGGGCCGCATACAACGTGGTCGGCGCATCCCTCGACACCGGCAAGCGCAAGGGCGCCAAGAAGGAGGCCGCCCTCAAGCGTCCCATCGCCTCGCCCTCGCGCGAGGTCCCCGTCGTGTCCGACCTCGACGGGGTGGCCGAAGCGGCGGCCCGGCTCGGCGCCGACACGGTGATCGTGGCCGGCCACGCCCTGACCGGCGGCGACTTCGTGCGCAACCTCGCCTGGCAGCTCGAAGGCACCGCGACCAACCTGGTGCTGGCTTCGCGGCTCACCGACGTCGCCGGCCCGCGCATCCACTTCCGCCCGGTCGAGGGGCTCCCCCTGATCCAGGTGGAGATCCCGCAGTTCGAAGGCGGCAAGCACGTTCTCAAGCGGGCGTTCGACTTCGTCGTGTCCGGAGTGTCCCTTGTGCTGCTCATCCCCTTCTTCCTCGTGATCGCCCTGCTCATCAAGCTCGACGACGGCGGCCCCGTGTTCTTCACCCAGGAGCGCGTCGGCCGCAACGGCGAGACGTTCCGCATGTTCAAGTTCCGCTCCATGGTGCTCGACGCCGAAGACATGCTCGCCAAGCTGCAGAAGCTGAACGAGGGCAACGGCGTGCTCTTCAAGCTGAAGAAGGACCCGCGCGTGACCCGCGTCGGCCGCTTCCTGCGCAAATTCTCGCTGGACGAGTTCCCGCAACTCGTCAACGTGTTCCTCGGTGACATGAGCCTCGTCGGGCCGCGCCCGCCACTGCCCGTCGAAGTGAAGGAGTACGAGAACCACGTCCACCGCCGTCTCTACATCAAGCCGGGACTCACCGGCATGTGGCAGGTGAACGGCCGATCCGACCTCTCGTGGGATGAGAGCGTCCGGCTCGACCTCTACTACGTGGAGAACTGGTCGCTCACCGGCGACCTCGTCATCATGTGGCGCACCCTCAAAGTGCTCACACACCCCGTGGGAGCGTACTGATGCTCTCCCGACAACGCAGTCGCAGTACCCGCAGTCACAACCCCCACCCGACCAATACGAACACCGAGGTTGTCATGAGCACTGAACTTCGTCCTCGCGCACGCTCGCTGGGCATCCTGACCGCCGTCGTCACGACGGTCGGCCTCGTCTTCGGAGGCCTCGCCCTCGCGTCGCCCGCCTCCGCCGACACGGCCCCACCCGACCCGACGAATCCGGCGTCGCCACCGACAGTCGCCGCCGATCCGCTGCCCACCACCCAGATCGACGGGGTGGCGTGGGCGCAGGTGGTCGTCGGCAACACTGTGTATGTCGCGGGCAAGTTCACGACAGCACGCCCCGCCGGCGCAGCAGCCGGCACCAACACGACCCCGCGCAGCAATCTGCTCGCATACGACATCACCACCGGCAACCTGATCTCGAGCTTCGACGTTCCGCTGAACGCCCAGGCGCTCGCGATCACGGCCTCGCCCGACGGCTCGCGGGTGTACGTCGGTGGTGACTTCACGACGGCCGGCACCGGCAACTACTACCGCATCGTCGCGATCAGCACCGCCACCGGCCAGGTGATCAGCTCGTTCCGGCCCATCATGGAGAGCCAGGTGCGCTCCCTCGCAGCGACCAACACAGCGGTCTACGCGGGCGGGACGTTCTCGAGCGTCAACGGAACCTCGCACACCTACGTCGCCAAGATCAACGCCTCGGACGGCTCGCTCGACGCGAGCTGGACCCCGACGGCCGACGCCGCGGTCGACGCGCTCGCAGTGAGCCCCGACGGCAGCAAGGTCTACATCGGCGGCCGCTTCCAGAACGTCAGCGGGTCCGCGCACTACGGCCTCGCGATGGCCTCGGGCACAGACGGGACGCTGCTTCCGTTCGCTGTGAACTCGGTGGTCCGGGATGCGGGCACACAGGCCGGCATCACCGCCCTCGTGGCGACCGACGACCGGGTCTACGGCTCGGGCTACGTATTCGGCGCCGGCGGCAACCTGGAAGGCAGCTTCTCCGCCGACCCGGACGGCAACCTCCTCTGGATGGAGGACTGCCACGGCGACACCTACTCGATCCACCCGCTCGGCGACGCGCTCTATGCAGCCGGTCACCCGCACTACTGCGGCAATGTCGGCGGCTTCCCGCAGACCAACCCGTGGACCTACCACCACACGATCGCCTTCTCGAAGGCGGCCACCGGCACCCTGACGAACAACGGTGACGGCGCGTACGCCAACTTCACCGGTCGGCCCTCGCCGACCCTGCTCAACTGGTACCCGGACTACGTGACCGGCTCCTACACCGGCCAGGGTCAGGCAGCCTGGAGCATCTCGGGCAACAGCCAGTACCTCGCCGTCGGCGGCGAGTTCCCGTTCGTCAACGGCATCGCCCAGTACGGCCTCACCCGCTACGCGGTGAACACGGTCGTGAAGAGCAAGGTCGCTCCGAACATCAACACCTCGCTCGTTCCGAACGCCGCCTCCTTCGCGGCCGGCCAGGCGCGCATCTCCTGGACGTCGACCTTCGATCGGGACAACGTGAACCTGAACTACAAGCTGGTCCGCGACGGCAACCTGGCCAACCCGGTCTACCAGACCAACCAGATCTCCAACTTCTGGACGAGACCGGCGATGGGCTACATCGACAACGGACTGGTGCCGGGGAGTACGCACTCCTACCGCCTGTATGTGACCGATCCCGACGGCAACCAGGTCTCCCGCCTCGGCAACACGGTCACCATCAGCGCGACCGACTCGGGCGGCGCCTATGCCGACTCGGTGAAGACCGCGGGAGCGACCTCCTACTGGCCTCTTGACGAGGCGAGCGGCACCGCCGGCTTCGACCACATCGGGTTCAACGACCTGCAAGTGCAGGCCGGAGTGACCCGAGGGGCCGCAGGACCGGTCACCGGAGTGACCGCATCCACCTTCAACGGCACCTCGACCGGCTGGGCAGTGACCCCGTCCTCGATCCCCGGACCGAACACCTTCACCGTCGGAGCGTGGTTCAAGACCACGACGACGAGCGGCGGCAAGATCATCGGCTTCGGTAACGCGAACGTCGGGACGTCATCCGGATACGACCGCCACGTCTACATGGACAACAGCGGCAAGATCTGGTTCGGCGTCTATCCCGGCGGTGTGCGAACGGTGAACAGCTCCGCGTCGTACAACAACGGGCAATGGCACCAGGTCGTCGCCTCGCTGGGCTCCAACGGGATGCGCCTCTACGTCGACGGCAAGGTCGTCGGCAGCCGGACGGATGTCACCACCGGTCAGGACTACGCGGGCTACTGGCGGGTCGGAGGTGACAACCTGGGCAGCTGGACGTCGCAGCCGAGCAGCAACTTCTTCGCCGGCGACATCGGCCAGGTAGCCATCTACCCGACGGTCCTCGACCGCTCGGTGGTCGTGAACCAGTACATGGCGACCGGACGCCCGTCCCCGCTGGCACCGGCACCCGCCGATGCCTATGGCGCGGCCGTCTACAACAGCAACCCGGACCTCTTCTGGCGTCTCGACGAGACGAGCGGCTCCACGGCGAACAGCGCCGACGCGTACACCAGCAATGGAACGTACTCGGGCACCGCGACCACGAAGAACCAGACGGGTGTGCTTCCGGGCAACGCCGACAAGGCGGTGAGGTTCAACACCAACTTCAGCGGATCGAGCGGCGGAATCGTGACCAGCAACCAGCTGGTCTCCAACCCGACGACCTACTCCGAGGAGATCTGGTTCAAGACCACGACCACCAAGGGCGGCAAGCTGATCGGATTCGGCGACGCCAAGACGGGACTGTCGGGCAGCTACGACCGTCACGTCTACATGCAGGATGACGGACGCATCGTGTTCGGCACCTGGACCGGTCAGGCCAACACCATCACCTCGCCGAATCCGCTGAACAACAATGCCTGGCACCACGCGGTGGCCACCCAGGCAGGCGACGGCATGAAGCTGTACGTCGACGGCGTGCTCGTCGGGACCAACCCGCAGACGCAGGCGCAGGCCTACGACGGCTACTGGCGGATCGGCGGCGACAACACCTGGGGCTCCACCGGCCCGTACTTCTCGGGAACCCTCGATGAGGCGGCCGTCTACTCCAGTGAGCTGAGCGCTCAGGATGTGGCCAACCACTACTCGCTCGCGACGTCCGGCACCCTGCCGAACCAGGCGCCCACGGCGAACTTCACCAGCAGCCAGGACGGCCTGACGGTGAACGTGGACGGCAGCACGTCGACCGACTCGGACGGCACGATCGCCTCGTACGCCTGGGACTTCGGTGACGGAGGCACGGCGACCACTGCTACGGCCAGCCACGTCTACGGGCAGGACGGCACCTACGCCGTCAAGCTCACCGTGACCGACAACCAGGGCGTCACCGGCACGAAGACCACCTCGGTCACCGTCGCGGCGCCGCCGCCGAACCAGGCACCCGTCGCCGCGTTCACCTCCGCAGTGACCAACCTGAGCGTCGCGTTCGACGCCTCGGGCTCGGCCGACCCGGATGGAACGGTCGCCTCGTACGCCTGGGACTTCGGTGACGGGAGCACCGGCACCGGCGTCAACCCGACGCACGTCTACGGCTCGGCAGGAACGTTCACGGTCTCGCTGACCGTGACCGACGGCCAGGGGCTCGCGGGAACAGCCGTCACGCACGATGTGACGACGGTCCTTCCGCCGAACCAGTTGCCGACGGCGTCGTTCACGGCGACTCCGAACGGGCTCGCAGTGGGGGTCGACGGCACAGCGTCCAACGATCCGGATGGGACCATCGCGTCGTACGCGTGGGACTTCGGTGACGGCGGCACGGCCACCACCTCGACGGCGAACCACACCTACGCGACCGGCGGCACCTACCCGGTGCAGCTGACCGTGACCGACAACCGGGGCGGCACGAACACGGCCACCAAGTCGGTGACCGTGACCGCACCGCCGCCGGCGGCGATCGCCTCCGACACGTTCGAGCGCACCTCCGCCAGCGGCTGGGGTAGCTCCGACCTCGGCGGCGCCTGGACCGGCGCCGGCGCGGCCAGCGCCTACACCGTCGGCTCCGGCACCGCCTCGATCGTCGGGATCGCCGGGTCCACCAAGACCGAACTGCTCGGCAGTGTCTCCAGCACCAACACCGACACCACCGTCCAGTTCCGCCTCGATAAGACCTCGACCGGCGGCGGCCTGTACGTCTCCGCGATCGGCCGCTCGATCGGTACCGCCGAATACAGCGCCCGCGTCTGGATGCAATCCAGCAACGTGGTCCAGCTGCAACTGCTGCAAGGCTCCACCGCGCTGAAGGCGCTGAACATCACCGGCCTCACCTACGTCCCCGGACAGCAATACCAGGTGCGACTGCAAGTGTTCGGCACCAACCCCACCACGGTCCGCGCCCGCGTCTGGACCGGGGCCACCGAACCGACCACCTGGCAGGCCAGCGTCACCGACACCACCGCAGCCCTCCAGGCCGCCGGCTCCGTCGGGCTCCGCGCCTTCCTGTCCGGTACGGCGACCGACGCCCCGCTGACCACGAAGTTCGACAACTTCGTCGTCACACCCGCCCAGTAGGAGCATCCGGATGACCACCCCCAGCCGTCGTCGGCAGAACGCGACCATCCTCGTCGCACACCCCAGCGCGGAGCTCTACGGCTCCGACCGGGTGATGCTCGAGAGTGTGAGCGCCCTGCTCGACGACGGCTGGGAGGTCGTCGTCACCGTTCCGACCGACGGTCCCCTCCTCACCGAACTGCTGGCGCGGGGTGCGCGGGTCGAGATCTGCCCGAGCCCGGTACTCCGCAAGAGCGTGCTGCGCCCGGCCGGGATGCTGCAGTTCCTGCGCACCTCGGCCGCCGGCACCTGGCACGGCTCGTCGCTGCTGCGGCGCGAACGGCCGGCGCTGGTCTACGTCAACACCATCACCATCCCCCTCTGGGCCGTCCTCGCCCGGACCCATCGCACGCCGGTGCTCACCCACGTGCACGAAGGCGAAGCCTCCGCATCCAAGCTGATGCGTCGAGTGCTCGCCCTCCCCCTCTTTCTCTCGTCGGCGCTCGTGGCGAACAGCCGTTTCAGCGTCGGCGTTCTCGAGAGCTCCTTCCACCGGCTCGGGCGGCGCGCCGAAGTCGTGTACAACGCCGTGCCGGGCCCTCCGGCGCATCGTCCCGTCCGCCGCGACCTGGCCGGCCGAATGCGCGTCACCTACATCGGCCGTCTCTCCCCCCGCAAAGGCGTGGACGTCGCCATCGACGCACTCGCCGAGCTCCGCTCCCGCGGGGTGGAGGCCGACCTCGACCTCGTCGGCTCGGTGTTCCCCGGCTACGAATGGTACGAAAGCGAGCTGCGCGCGCGGGTGTCGGCGGCCGACCTCGGATCGAGGGTGACCTTCCACGGCTTCCAGCCGTCGGTGTGGGAACTGGTCGGTTCGAGCGACGTGGTCGTCGTGCCGTCCCGGGTGGACGAGCCGTTCGGCAACACGGCGGTCGAGGCGATCCTCGCCGGCCGGCCCGTGATCGCGAGCGCCACCAGCGGCCTCCTGGAGGCGACCGCCGGCTACACGACGGCCACGACGGTGGCACCGGGCAGTGTGGATGCTCTGGCGAACGCGCTCGAGGCGACCGTCGACGAGTGGGCCGAGCGCGCCGACGCGATGTGGGCGGACACGAAGACGGCCCAGGCGCGCCACAGCGTGAGCGCGTACCGGCGCCGGATCGCCCAGATCGTGCGCGGGCTCACGGCGCGTCCGCCGCGGCGTTAGCCTGCGGCCTTCGGCCGGGCCGCCGGCCGCGGGCGGCCGGCGCCGCTAGAGCTTGGGCCTCTTGACCCGCTCGGCGACCGTGTCGGAGCGCACGGCCGACGCGCGCGCCGGCTCGTAGAGCTCCTCGTCGTCGAGGGTGGGGTCTCCCAGTTCGTCCTCGAGCTCGTCGTCCTGCGGCGAGTCCTCCGCCTCAGGGAAATCGAGTTCGAGCCCGTCGATGTCGGTCGCGGTCACGTCGTCGGGTGCCACATCTGCCGCCGCATCCGGGGCCGCGTCGGGCATCCCATCCGGGCCGGCGTCCGACGCCGCATCCCGGCCCGCATCCGGGCCGGCGTCCGACGCCACGATCGCTGCCACAGCGGCGGCCGAAGCGGCGGCCGAAACGCCGGCCGGCGAAGGTGCCGACACAGACGACGCAGCCGCGTCGGCGTCGGGAGCGTCGCCTCGCGACGACGTACGGGGCGGCACCGGCGGCAGGATGATCGGCACGACCGGCTCGCGTCGCGAGAAGATCCGACGCCACCAGGGCTTCGGCGGCTCAGCCGCGCGGCGGTAGTAGGCGTGCCGGTCCTTCGACGGCGTCGCGCGGTTGAGCACGATGCCGAGCACCCGAACACCCGACTTCTCCAACGAGTCCATCGCCTGCGCGAGTTGCGGCCGGTGCGCGCGCGTGCGGTCGACGACGACGAGCGCTCCGTCGAGCATCCGGGCCAGGATCGCTGCGTCGGCCACGGCCCCCATCGGCGCCGTGTCGAAGACGACGACGTCGTACTCCCTCGTCAGGCGGTCGACCAGGTCGGCCATGACGCGCGAGGAGAGCAGCTCGCTCGGGTTGGGCGGGATCGGTCCGCTGGCGAGCACGTACAGGCCCGTGCTCCCCCAGGTCTGCACGACGTCCTCGACGGGCGCCCGCCCGACCAGCACCGACGTGAGGCCCGCGGCCCCCGGGAGACCTGTGTAGGCGGCGATCATCGGGCGGCGCAGGTCGGCGTCCACCAGGAGCACCTTGCGGCCGCTCTCGGCGAGCGCGAGCGCGAGGTTGAGCGAGACGACGGACTTCCCTTCGCCGGGGATCGACGAGGTCACGACGAAACCGAGCGTGTCGGAGTCGACCGCGACGAACTCGAGGTTCGACCGCAACTGCCGGTAGTTCTCCGCCGAGTTCGAGAGCGGATCCCGCAGCACGACGGGTCCGGCCATACGACGCCTCTCGCGGTCGGCGACGCCGAGGAGCGGCACACCGGTGACACCGGTGGCGATCCCGGCCGTGTGGACCCGGGTGTCGAGCACCTCACGCAGCACGATGATGAGGGAGCCGACCAGCAGCCCGAGCACGAGCCCGGCCACCAGGTTGAGCCGGGTGTTCGGCGACGACGGCACGACCGGTGTGACGGCCGGCTGGATGACGCGCACAGCCACCGTGGTGTCACCGGCCGCGCTCTTCGGCGCGATCTGCTCGACCTTGGCGCTCAGGCTCGTCGCGACGGCGTTCGCGATCTTCGCCGCCTCGGCCGGGTCGGTGTTCGACACCGAGAGCTCCAGGATGACCGTGTTCTGCGGAGTGCTCACCGAGACCGAATCCGACAGATCCGAGGGCGTCATTGACAGGTCGAGTTCATCGGTCACCGGCGCGAGCACAAGCGGAGAGGTCGCGAGCTGCGCGAACGACAGCATCTGGTTCTGGGTGTACGTCGAGCCCTGGTTGAGGTCGTTCGCCGTCCCGCCGTAGTTGAGCGAGAAGTAGAGGCTCGAGGTCGCCGTGTAGAGGGGCGTCGCCACCTGGGACAGTCCCCACCCCGCGATCGCTCCCACGATCGTCGAGATGACCAGGACGTACCAATAGCGCCTGAAAGCGGCCGGGTACTGGTGCTGACTCATTGCGGTGCCTCTCACTTGGTCGGAGGTGGGGCGGGGAGGGCGGGCGTGACGCGAGTGCGGATGCATCTATGACCGCCTTCCACGAAGCGGCGCCGCGAGCTCTCGCGGTTCCGCCGGTGTTCGGTGATGGACGAGGGTGAGCTCGCCGGTCGTGTCCGCGGCGGTGCGGCCACGAAGCGCGAGCTGTGTGGAGGCAGCGAGTCCGATCGCGAACCACACGAACACGGAGTACTGGGTGATGAGGGCCACCGTCGCGAACGCGGGGATCTGGGCGACGACGGCGATGGTGGGCGGGGTCGCCCGGCGCATGAAGACGAGCACGATGCCCACGGCGAGCGCGACCACGATGAGGATGAGCGCGATCAGCCCGCTGGAGAGCCCGCTGAGGATGAGCTGGCTGTCGATCGAGCGGAAGTTCCCGAAGTAGACCTGACCGGTCGAATCCTTCTCGGCGGAGTCCGCGACACCGACAAGGTTCATGCTTCCGAGCAGCGACAGGAGGTCGCTGCGGTAGGCGGCGCTTCCGGATGCCTCGCTGCCCGCATCGTCGAACACGGTCGACACCAGGGGGAAGAGCACGGCGGAGACGAGGACGACGCAGCTGGTCAGCACGATGCGGCTGCGGCGGGAGATCTCGTCGCGCATGAAGACGATCGACAGCACCAGTCCGAGCAGGGCGCCGATCATCCCGATCCGGCTGAAGGTGAGGACCGTGGCGAACAGCATGAGCAGGACCATCCCCGCCCGGACGAGCAGCGGGAAGCGCGCTGCCAGGGTGAGCGGCACCGCGATCGCGAGGCTCGACCCGAGGGCGATCGAGTGGCCGAACGCCCCTTCTGCGCGCATCACGCCTCCACGCTCCTGCAGGGTCCCCCAGATCGCGAACATCGAGTTGTTCACGTGGATGAGCACGAACGGGTTCCACCCGGTGAAGAACTCGATGATCGCCAGCACGCTCACCACGGTGAGGGCGACACCGATGGCGCCGTAGATCCAGGTCGGGTCCACGCGCAGCGGCGCGATCCGGCCGATCACGTAGCCGATCACGAAGTAGGTCACCAGCGAGAACGCGAAGCCCAGAGCGATCGTGGGGCTCTTCGCCAGCAGCGAGGTGAGCCCGAACACGATCAGCATCACCACCAGGGCGTCGAGCAGGCTGAATCTGAACGACCGGATGGGCAGCAGCGCCACCGAGACGAGCAGCGCGGCCGCCGCCACGGCCGGCAGGTAGTAGTTGCCGTTGAACCCGATGCCGAGCCCGATCCAGACCGGAACGAAGCAGAGCACGACGATCCACGTCCCCACCGCCAGTTTCGGCGCCCTGCGCAGCACGAAGAACGCCACGACCGCCGCGACCAGCGCGGCGGCGGCGATCAGCGAACGATCGACGGTGGGCCCGGTGACCGCTGCGAGGACGGAGGAGGAGAGCATCGGTGGCGGCTCCTCCTCCTACTTGAAGACCGTGACGGGCGCTCCGGCCGCGTCGGTCATCGTGACGACCGCGGCTGCGCGCTGGTCGGCGGGAACCGAGAACAGGTACACACCGGATGCGGTCGCACCGTTCGCGAGGGAGCCGTGCAGCGGCTTGGCCCCGTTCGAGAGCGCCACGGCCGGGGTGGACTTGCTGCCGTAGTAGGAGTTCACCGACACCTGGGAGAGCGAAACGTCCTTGCCGGTGGTGTTGGTGAGGGCGATGGTCACCTTGATGGCCGATCCGGCGGTCTCACCGGCGCGGATCGCCTTGGCGTCCACGGGCTCGATCGAGACGATCTTCGCGGTCATGCCCCCGCTGAGCTTGGCGTCGACGTTCTTGCCGACGGTCTGATCGACCGTGGCGCCGTAGCGGGGGTCGACTTTGGGTTTGCTCGTCGCCTTGCCGGTGGCCGGCGTCGCGGTCGGCGCCGGCGGTTGCGGCGAGGTCGTGCTCGCTCCGGGGATCACGGCCGGTCCGCCTCCAGGCTGCTGGTTGCCCGCATTCGTCGCCGCGCCGCGGGCGCCGGCGAGGACGAGAGCCGTCACCACCAAGGCCGCCACCACGACGGCGGCGATGACGATCGCGATCGTCCGTCCGCGGTGCCCGCCGGGCCGATCGCTCGACGCGGGGCTGGAAAGACTGTCGACTTTCGTCATCGGAGGTCTCCTTTCTCAGAGGCGGCACTGGGGTCGGGAGTCCAGGACCGGAGCTCGCGGAACCATTTGACGGCCGCGAGAAGCAGGAAGGCGGTGGTCGCCGCCGCGATCAGCGTGTAGATCACCACGAAGACGGGGACGGCGCCGAGCAGCACGAACGAGAGGCAGAGCACGCCGTAGTCCATCGGGAGCACCGCGAGGGCGCGTAGCCACGACGGCCGTCCCGGTTGTTCGGCGGCGAGGGGAACGGCTCCCGCGGTGCGGCGCCGCAGCTGCTCGGTGAGGATCATGCCGAAGAACAGCACCGCGGAGACGATCGCGAAGCCGATCGGCACGAGAAGCCAGGCGGTGGGCACGACGTCGAAACGGTAGAACCCGATCGCGAGCGCCAGCGGCATCGTCGACACCTTGGTGGCGTCGACCATGTGGTCGAGCCATTCCCCGGCCGGGCTGCTCGTCCCCTGGAGGCGCGACACCTGACCGTCGGCCGAGTCGAAGGCGTAGCCGATCAGAAGGAGCAGTGCGATGACGATGCCGAGGATCCACGACGGCGGGAAGACGATGAGCAGCGCGATCGCCGTGAAGGTCCAGATCGCACTGATGCCGGTCACGGCATTCGGGGACAGCCCGGCACGGTACGCCCACGCCGCGATGTACCGGCCGATCCGGCGGTTGACGAAGCGCGAGTATGCGGGCGCCGAACGCGCCGCCGGCTTCTGGGCTGCAGCGAGGCGGTGCAGGACCTGCGCGTAGCTCTCGCGCGAGGCGGGCCTGGCCGCAGGCGTGGCCGCCGATTCCGTGTACCCGTCGCCGGTCATGACGCGCTCACTTCCTCGGTCGCGCTTCCCGCCGGTGTCGTCCGCGCAGGGGCCGTCGTCGTGCTCGCCGGGGCCGTCCCCGTTGCAGCGGGACGCCGCGTGCGCTGACGGAGGAACGGCCGCTTCGGCCGGCGGAGCTCGCGGGTGGCCAGGCGTCCGCACATCCGTTCGTACGCGTCCGCCACGTCGTCCCAGTCGTAGGCCGCGGCCCGCTCGGCTGCGATACGGCCCCGTTCGGCCACCGCTTCGGGGGCGGCCTCCGCCGCGTCGAGCTCCCGCGCCACTCCGGCCGCGTTGGAGAAGAAGGTGCCGGATGCCCCGACGACCTCTCTGTTGAAGGAGACGTCGTACGCGATGGTCGGCGTGCCGGCGCCGATCGCCCGGAGCAGCGACGGGTTGGTGCCGCCCACCGAGTGTCCGTGCAGGTAGGTGTACGCGCCGGCGTACAGCTGGTCGAGGAGCTGTTGGTCCCAGACGCCGCCGAGGAATCGGACCCGGTCGTCTGCGAGTTCGTGCACGCGCCGGGTGTATTCGTCGGCGTACGGCGCCGAGCCGACCACGATCAGCGGTTTCCGTGACGCGCTCCGGCGGTAGCCGTCGACGATGACGTCCACGTGGTTCTCGGCCTCGAAGCGGGCGACCACGAGGTGGTAGCCGCCGGGTGCGAGGTCGAGCCCGGCGAGCAGGTCCGCCGCGTCGTCGACCCGAGGGGCGCCGTAGGCGATGAGCTCGGTGTCCGCGGCGAACTCGTCGCGGTAGTAGTCGGCGATGCCGTGAGCGTCCGCGATCAGTGCGTCGGACCAGCGCACCGCCCAGGATTCGGCGAAGCGGTAGTAGCTGCGGCCTCCGCGTCCCCATTTGGCGCGCCGCCATTCGAGCCCGTCGACGTGGGTGGCGACGGGGATGCGCGCCGCGCGGATCAGCGGCAGGTACGGCGAGTTGGCGGCGTTGAACACGATCGCGGCATCCGTGCGGTGGCGGAGCAGGTGTGCGACGGAGAGTCCCGTGTGGCTGAGGGTCTCGAGCGACCGCTTGCGGAGGGCGCCGCGGTGCACGAGCCGCATCCCGCGGAAGACGTCGGGACGTTCGGCGTCCTGGTCGAGTGTGCGGCAGTACACGACGACGTCGTGGCCGCGCTCGGCGAGTCGCCCGCCGACCTCTTCGACGCACGTCTCGAATCCGCCGTAGCGGGCCGGGACGCCACGCGTGCCGATGAGGGCGATGCTGAGGCGGTTTCCCCCGTTGCCCATGTCTTTCTCGCTCTCGATCGCTTGCGGAACGACGGAACGACCGGAGTGTGGTCCACCTCTCGCGAGACCTGCGAGAGGAATGCTTGTTGATCGCACCAGGGTCGGGTCGCTGTTGCTGCCCTGAGTCTAATGCGAGATTTCCTCAGTTGTCGCCCCCTCATCTGGGGGTGACCCGGAAAGTCAGGTCCAGGAGGCCGATTCGCCGACCGGCGCGGCCGGATTCCCCGCGACGACCGTGTTCGCAGCGACCGAACGGGTGACGACGGAACCGGCAGCGACGACGGCCCCGTCGCCCAGCGTCACACCCTTGAGGACGAGGACGCCCGTGCCGATCAGCACGTGATCGCCGATGACGATCGGCGCGGTGTGTGCACGCACCGAGCCGTCGGGCGCCGTGATGCGGTGGAAGTCCGTATCGAGGAGCTGGGCATCCCACGAGATCTGCGAGCCCGCGCCGACCGTCACACCCGACTCGGCGTTCACGACGGTCCGCGCGCCGATCGCGCTCCCCCGGGCGAGCCGAAGCGTCGCCCCCTCGCCGACCCAGATGCGGGCGCCCTTACGGATCGTGCTGCCGCGCTCCAGCCGGTAGTCGCCCGGACCGCCCAGCCGCACCCCCGAGCCGATACGAGCGCCCGGATGCCCGCGCAGCACGCCGCGCGCCAGCTCGGTGTATCGCCGCAGCCTTCCCCGGATGCTCATGACCCATTCCTACCAGAGCCGGCCGTGCGCCTCTCCAGTTCGTCGCGCACGATCCGGCGGCCGTCCCGGAGCCCGCGCACCGCCGTCGCGAACGGTCTCAGCGAACGCAGGAACTGGCGCCGCCCGCCCTGCAGCAGGATCTCCCACGCCACGGGCGTCGCGGTGCGCCTCCATTCGACCAAGTCGTCCGTGCCGAGATTGCGCGCCGCGAACAGCAGCCGGTTGCGGATGTTGTAGTAGTAGTAGCCGTCGGACTTCGCGGGAGACGTGTGCTCTTCGCCCGACTGCTGCGTGCCGCCCTCCGCGTGCTCGGCCACCGCATCCGGTGCCACCGCCAGTTCGCCGCCCGCGGCGAGCACCCGGTATGAGAGCTCGACGTCCTCCCAATAGAGGAAGTAGCCGTCGGCGAACCCTCCGGCCGCATCCCACAGCTCGGCGGACACGCACAGGCAGGCTCCGCTCAGCCACGGACGGGCGCGCCGCTCGGGCGGCTGCGGCCGCTTGACCGCCGAGCTCATCCGGCCGTCGGCGAGCGAGAGGTCGGCTCCGGCGAACCAGGTCGAGCCGTCGGGGCGCAGCACCCGCGGCGAGACGAGGGTCAGGGGTTCCGCGGCGACCCGGGCGAAGAGCCGCTCGGCGTCGGCGGCGTCGATCGAGGCATCCGGGTTCAGCAGCAGGAAGCGCTGGGCGCCGAGCTCGCGCGCCTTAGCGACGCCGGCGTTCATCCCGAGCCCGAAGCCGAGGTTCGCCTCAGGCAGCACCGTCGCCCACCCCTCGTCGGCGGCCAGCGCCGTCACAGCATCGCGCTCGGATGCCGTACTCCGGTTGTCGACGACGACGACCGTCAGCCCCTCCGCGGCCCGCGTCAACCGCACGAGGTTCTGCGCCAGCAGGGCGGTGGACGCGTAGTTCACCACGATGACGGCACAGCCCGCGAAACGTGCGCGCTCTGGCATAGACTTCCGCTCTGACGACCGAGGGGGTGGAACAGTGCAACCGGACGAGCCGGTGAGAGTGACGATAGCCGTGCCGACGTTCCATCGTCCAGCCGAGCTGACCGCCCTCCTCCCCATGCTCCTCGATCACGCCTCCCGCGCAGCCGAGCTCGCCGGCGCCGACCCGACGCGACCGATGCCCCGATTCGTCGCGGAGGTGCTCGTGGTCGACAACGACCCGGCCGCGAGCGGGCGCGAAGCGGTGGAGGCGATCCGCGATGCGCGCCTGCGCTACGTGGTCGAGGCCCATCCGGGTATCTCCGCCGTGCGCAACCGGGCGGTCGACGAAGCCGCGGGGTCACGTCTTCTCGCCTTCATCGACGACGACGAGCACCCGCACGACGGCTGGCTCGAGCACCTCCTGCGAACGTGGTCGTCCGCCGGGCATCCGGCAGCCGTCTCGGGCCGCGTGGTCGCCTCGTTCGCCGGGCCGCTCGACCCCTGGCTCGAGGCGGGCTCCTTCTACACCCGCCGCAGCATGCCCACCGGCACGCCGATCGACGTGGCCGCCGCCGGCAACCTGCTGCTCGACCTCGACGCCGTCCGCGCGGCGGGGGTGCGCTTCGCCGACGACCTGGGGCTGAGCGGCGGGGAGGACACCCTGTTCAGCCGCGAACTGCACGCCTCCGGCCGCCGCATGGTGTGGTGCGACGAGTCGGTCATCACCGACCTCGTGCCGCTCGACCGCATGACCAGGCGCTGGGTGCTCAAGCGCGCCTGGAGCCACGGCAACTCGGCGAGCGTGCTGCGCGTGCGGCTCTCCGGCGGCGGTGTCCGGGCGCTTGTCGCACGAGTGGCGAGTGTTCTGGCGGGCGTGGCGCGCATCGTCGCCGGGGCGCTGCGCTGGGCGTTCGGGATGCTCAGCCGATCGCTCCGCCACCAGGCGCGCGGTGCCCGGGCGGTGTGGCGCGGGGGCGGCATGGTGCAGGGCGCCGCCGGCGTCGTCTACCAGGAGTACGCCAGGAACGAGACGGCCGCGTGAGCGCACGGAGCCTCCTCGTCGGGGCCGCACGCAAGGCCACGGCGTTCGCCGGCACCGTGGTGGACGTGCGCACGACGGCGCCCGAGTTCGTGCTGACGTACGATGACGGGCCGGTCGCCGGCACCACCGACCACATCCTCTCGGTGCTGGCCGAACGCGGCGGGACCGCCACCTTCTTCGTGCTGCTCACGCGGGTGCGTGCCGACCCGGGACTCCTCGCCGCGCTCGTCGACGCCGGTCACGAGGTCGCGCTGCACGGCGTCGACCACCGCGATCTCACCACCCTCCCTCTCGACGAGGTGCGGAGACGGATGCACGACGGCCATGCCGAACTCGAAGACGTCGCCGGCCGTCCCGTCCGCTGGTACCGGCCGCCCTACGGCCACCAGACCTACCGGGTGTGGCGTTCGATCCACGCCGCCGGGATGACGCCGGTCCTCTGGGGGCCGACGACCTGGGATTCCCGCGGCGACGTCACCCAGGACCAGCGCGTCGCCGCCGCCCTTCGCGGGGCCCGCCGCGGCACGATCCTCCTGGCCCATGACGGGTACGCCGACGCGCACGACGGCGTCGACGACGGCCCGGCGCCGCAGGTCGACCGGGTGGAGCTGCTCACCCGCGTGCTCGACGGCTACGCCGAGCTCGGACTCGCGTCGCGCTCGCTCGGCGACGCGCTCACGGTCGGCTCCCCGATCCTCGAGGGCCGCTTCAAGCGCTGAAGCGCTTGCCCGCCTGCCCGGCTGCCCGGCTGCCCGGCTGCCCGGACCCCTGCCACGGCCGTCGTTTGCCAGTAGGTGTCGTGATAACCGGGCGGGGGGGGGGAGGGACAGAGAAAACGCCAGCCCCGGCGGGCGGCAGGGGGGGGGCGGGACCGGCGCGGCC
>NZ_JBHVXB010000001.1:585019-590796 GCF_042881905.1 Leifsonia sp. NPDC058248 | reverse complement strand
GGCCGGGCGCCCGGGCGCCCCGCCCCCCCCCCCCGCCGGGGGTTGCCCCGGTGTGGCCAACCCCGGGGGGGGTGGGCCGACAACTCCGCCAAACCCACGAGCCCGGGCGAGCGCGAGGGCGGACGCGAGACCGTCAGCGCCGGCGGCGGCGGCGGAGCGCGATGGCCCGACGGTAGGCGGCGACGTGGGCACGGCCGGCGTCATCCCATTCGCGGCGGGAGAGGTCGGGACGGGCATCCGGAGCCAGACGCTGGGCGCGAGCCAGGGCGTCCTCGAGGGCGGCCGGCGTCAGCTCGCCCTCGTAGCGGAGCACCCAGTCGTCGCCGACCTCGGCGGCGAGCAGCCCGTTCACCTCGTTCGCGGGCACCAGCACCGGACGATCGAGCGACAGGGCGGAGAGCGCGCCGCCGGAGTTGTGCATCTCGCGGTACGGGAGCACGACGAGCTGCGACGCCGTCACCGCCGACACCAGTTCGGCGTCGCTGAGGAACGCGAAGTGCAGGGCGATCCGGTCGTCCCCGGCGGCGAGGCCCTCCAACTGTGCGACCAACTCGTCGCTTGACGGCTTGCCGCCGACGGTGAGCGACGCATGCGGGCCGCCGTGCCCGGCCGGGCCATCCTGGCCGCCGAACGCCGTCCGGAAGGCCGTCAGCAGCGCATCCACCCCCTTGTACCGGCGCACCAGGCCCACGTAGGCGAGACGCCCCGGCACACGCGGCGCATGCGGGTACCGCGCGTACCACTCGCGGTAGTGCCCGTGGACGATCGTCTCGAACGGCGCGTGCTCCGGCAGCGGCGTGAGCGGGTTGAGCCGGATGCGCAGCGTCGTCCGTCTGTCGATCAGCCGCAGCAGCCAGCGCTCGCGGCCGGAGATCCCGTCGGGCAGCTCGAGGTTGTGCACCGTGCGCACGATCGGCGTGCGCGTCACCGCCAGCTTGGCGATCAGCAGCAGGGTGAGCCCCTGGCGCACGAGCGCCTTCAGCGGGCTCTGGCCCGACACGAGGATCTCCGGCCAGTGCACGTGGAACACGTCGAATCGGCCAGTGAGGACCCCGCGCCAGCTGAAGGTGCGCAACTGCACGCCCGGCTGCTCCCGGATGCTGTCCCGGAGCATCACGAGGTACGGGTTGGTGGTCGGGCGCGGTTCGGGAAACGATTGCTGCACGATCAGCTCGGCCACGTCATCCCCTCGTCCGTCTCGTCCGTCTCGTCCGTCCGTGCGCTCCATCTTGGCCCGCCGACGCGACCGCCGCGACCGCTGTGCCCCTGAAGTGGGGGCACATCCGGGTGCACCCGTTGGGCGCGGCGGGCGAACACCTGGCTAAGATACATGAGTAAGTCTCAACAAGAGGCACCCGTACGACGGCTGCCGGGCCAGGCGCGCGAGGGAACGCGCCCCGCCATCCGTCGACCCGACCGCGGAAGTGTTGCCATGCGAGTTCTCGTTCTCTGGGCCGACGACGCCTCGCCCAATCTGGGCGTCCGCGCCCTGGGCTCCGGCACGGCCGAACTCGTCCGACGCGTCTGGCCGGATGCCGAGATCACCTTCCAGAACTACGGCCGCCGCGTCCCCCAGCTTCCGATCGGGCGGGTCCGCTCCCTCGTGAAGGAGCGGGTGGTCGGCTCGGCGGGGATGCAGAAATGGCTCGCGGGCTTCGACCTCGTGATCGACACCCGGTCCGGCGACAGCTTCGCCGACATCTACGGCACTCGGCGGCTGGTCGTGATGTCCGCCGTCGCCGAATTCGCGACGCAGGCCGGGGTGCCCGTGGTGCTCGGCCCGCAGACCATCGGACCGTTCGACAGCCGCAGCGGCCGGGCGATCGGCCGGCACTCGCTCCGCCGCTCAGCCCTGGTGATGGCGCGCGACTCGGCGAGCGCCGGTCACGCCGGCGAGCTCGGACGCCTCCCCGACGTGCTCACGACCGACGTCGTCTTCGCGCTTCCGCGTCCCGATGTGCCGAAGTCACGGGATGTCGTGCTCAACGTCTCCGGACTGCTCTGGTTCGACAACCCGCACGTCGACGCTGCGTCGTATCGGGACACGCTGGGCCGCCTCTACCGCTCTCTGCAGGCCGACGGCCGCGAGGTCACCCTCCTCGCCCACGTGCTCGACTCCGACAATCCGGACTCCGACATCGCGGCGATCCGCGAATTCTCGACAACGGTCGCTCCCGACGCCGAGATCGTCATCCCGACCGGCCTCGACGATGTGCGGACCACGGTCGCGTCCGCCTCCGTGGTGATCGGGTCCCGGATGCACGCCTGCCTCAACGCCCTCTCGGTCGGCACCCCGGCCATCCCGCTCGCATACTCCCGCAAATTCACCCCACTGCTGGCCGACCTCGGCTGGCGGCACACCGTCGACCTGCGGACCAGCGACGATCCGGCGGCCGATGTGATGCGCGAGCTTGCCTCGCCCGACCTCCAGCGCGATGCCGACGCCGCAGTGGAACGCGCCCACGAGACCCTCGGTGCCGCCGAGCGGGCCCTGCGGGAGGTCGCATGACCACGCAGACGCAAC
Source organism: Leifsonia sp. NPDC058248 (assembly GCF_042881905.1). Classification (NCBI taxonomy): domain Bacteria; kingdom Bacillati; phylum Actinomycetota; class Actinomycetes; order Micrococcales; family Microbacteriaceae; genus Leifsonia; species Leifsonia sp. NPDC058248. Next base: position 588,272 of record NZ_JBHVXB010000001.1, on the reverse strand, counting down.
AACCGCCCGTCGCGCATCCGGATGCCGGAGCCCTCGACGCGGCGATCGCACGCGTCGTCGACGCGGGCAACTGCTCCGGATGCGGCGCCTGCGCACTCCTGGACCCCGGCCTGCAGATGCGCCGGAACGCCGAGGGGTTCCTGCGCCCCGTCCGTGTGGAGAGCAGCGACGCGTCGGCGGCCGCGGCCACCCCGGATGACGCGGCGGCACGGTTCGCTGCCGCGTGCCCGGGCGTGACGGTGGTCGCTGCACGGCCCGCCGGAGCAGAACGCCACCCGACCATGGGACCGGTCGTGCGCGCCTGGAAGGCCTGGGCCACCGACAACGAGACCCGTCATCGCGGCTCGAGCGGCGGAGCACTCACGGCGATCGCCGCCTGGCTCCTGGAGACCGGGCAGTCCGCCCGCATGGTCGGCGCGACCGCCGATCCCGCCGAGCCGCGGCGGACCGTGAGCGTCACGATCATGTCGCGCGACCAAGCGGTCGCCGCCGCCGGCTCGCGCTACGCCCCCACCGCGAGCGCCGCTCAGCCGGCCGCGGTGCAGAACGGGAGCATCTTCGTCGGCAAACCGTGTGAGGCCTCGGCGGTGCGCTCCCTGGTCGCGACCCGGCCGGCGTCAGACGCCGCCGCCCCGGGCGACGACCCGATAATCCTCTCCTTCTTCTGTGCGGGCACACCGAGTCAGCATGCGACGGAGGCTCTGGCGCAGTCGCTCGGGGTCCCGGACGACGAGCCCCTCGCCGACCTCTGGTACCGCGGCCGCGGCTGGCCGGGACGCTTCACCGCCGTGCGCCGCGACGGCACCAAGGCCGACGCGAGCTACGACGAGTCGTGGGGAAGCACGCTGGGGCCGGCCGTCCAGTGGCGCTGCAAGATCTGCGCCGACGGCATCGGCGAGAGCGCCGACATCACGGCGGCCGACTTCTGGCGGTCGGACGAGCGCGGCTACCCGGTCTTCGCCGAAGGCGCCGGGCGCAGCGCACTGATCGCCCGCACGGAGCGCGGCTACGACATCGTCCTGCGGGCGATTGAGGCGGGCGTCATCTCGGTGACCCCGATGGACGTCGACGACCTCGCGGCCGTGCAGCCGTTGCAGACCACCCGCCGCAGCACGCTCGCCGGCCGGCTGCTCGGCGCCCGCCTGGCCGGAGGCGCCGTGCCCCGGTACCGCGGCTTCGGCCTGGTGCGGCTCGCACTGCCGCGCCTCCGGGAGAGCATCCGGACGGCCAGGGGCACCTTCCGCAGGCGCCGCGCGGCCGCATCGCGGACCGCCGGCACCAGCGGGGCCGACGTCGCGGGGACGGGCGTCGCGAGCGGCGTCGCGGGGACCGACGTCACAGGGGCCGACGTCACGGGGACCGACGCGGCCGGCGCCTCCGGAACGCAAGCGCCATGAGCGACGACCGCACACCTCGCCCGCCCGCGCGCCACCGCAACAGGCGCCAGGCTCCCGAGCTTCCCGGCAGCAGCAGCAGCAGCAGCAGCAGCAGCGGCACCGGCGACAGCAGCGCCGGCGCGAGCGGCTCGGCGGGGCCCGCTGTCGTCCCCGACGCTCTCATCGTTCCCGACCCGGCGACCGTCGGCGACGCGGCCGACTTCGCCGCCGCCACCCCCGCGGAGGAGGCCACAGCCGAGTTCCGCGACGAGGCGATAACGGCCATCGCACCCCGGCTGGGCGCCCAAGCGGCGCGCGGCGCAGCCGTCACGCTGGCGGCCCAGGGCGGCAAGGTCCTCGTGCAGGTCGTGTCGGTCGTCATCCTCGCGCGGCTGCTCAGCCCGCACGACTACGGTCTCATCGCCATGGTCCTCGCGATCATCGGGGTAGGGGAGCTCTTCCGGGACTTCGGCCTCTCGTCGGCGGCGATCCAGGCGACGACCGTCACCCGCGGCCAGCGCGACAACCTCTTCTGGGTGAACGCCGCCATCGGGGCCGGGCTCTCGGTCGTCGTCTTCGTCGGCGCCGGCCTGATCGCGGCCGCTTTCGGGCAACCGGAACTGGTGCCGATCTCTCACGCCCTCGCCCTCACCTTCCTCATTAACGGGCTCGGCACCCAGTACCGCGCCGACCTGGTCCGCCGACTCCGGTTCTCGGCGGTCGCGACCGCCGACATCGCCGCGCCGGCCGTCGCCCTGATCATCGCGATCGGCGGGGCGCTGCTCGGCTGGGGGTACTGGGCGCTCGTGGCTCAGCAGCTCAGCCAGGCCCTGGTGCTGCTCGTCGTCCTGGTCGTGGCAGCCGGATGGATCCCGCGACTCCCCCGACGCGGGGAGCCGATCCGCGGCTTCCTCGCCTTCGGGTGGAACATGCTGGCCTCCCAGCTGGTGAGCTACGTCAGCAACAACTGGGACAACGTGCTCGTGGGCATCCGGTTCGGACCCGTCGCGCTCGGTCTGTACAGCCGCGCCTTCCAGCTTCTGATGACCCCGCTGAATCAGGTGCGCATCCCGCTCACCACCGTGGCGCTGCCGGTGTTCTCCCGGCTCAAGGACGAGCGCGACCGGTTCGCCGACTGGCTGTGCCGCGGCCAGCTCGCCCTCGGCTACACGATCGTGGCCGGCCTCGCGCTCGTGGCGGGGGCGGCCGAACCCGTGACCGCCCTCCTCCTCGGCCCCCAGTGGCTGGCCTCCGCACCGATCCTGCGGCTGTTCGCGATCGCCGGCATCTTCCAGATCCTGGCGTTCGTCGGGTACTGGGTCTACGTCTCACGCGCCCTCACCGGTGACCTGCTGCGGTACTCGCTGGTGAGCGCTGCGATCAAGATCGCCTGCATCACGATCGGATCGTTCGGCGGCGTACTCGGGGTGGCGATCGCGTACGCGGTGGCCCCGGCGATCTCGTGGCCGATCTCGCTCTGGTGGCTCTCACGCCGCACGAGCATCCCGACGGCGCGGCTCTACGCCGGGGCCGGCCGCGTGCTCGCCCTCGCCGTGCTGGCGGCCGGAGCCGCAGGCGGCGCGGTCTTGCTGTGCTCCGCCTGGTGGACGATCGTCCAGGTCGCGGCGGCGGCGGTGGCGGCAGTGGCGGTGTACGCGCTGGCTGCCCTCATCGTGCCGTCCGTGCGGCGCGACCTCGCCGGGGTGCTGGCGGCCGCCCGCATGGTCCGTCGGCACTGAGCGCACGTGCCCCGCAGCACTGAGTTGTGGGGGGGGGGGGGGGGTTGGGGGGCGAGGTGGGGGGCGACCAGCAAGCTTGGACGAAACACACACTAGGTCGGGCGGGGCGGTGGTTGGGACAAAGAAGCGCCCGCCCCC